>CAJTVI010000010.1 GCA_910579545.1 uncultured Oscillospiraceae bacterium
GGTGATCTTAAAGGCAACGCCCAGCACCGGCTCCTGGGTGACCTGGGGCTCCGCCTGCGCATTGCCCGAACCGGAGGACGAGCCGCTGGAGGAACCGCTGGAGCCGGAAGAGGAAGAACCGGAAGAAGAGCTGCCGGAAGAGGAACTGCCGGAAGAGGAACCGGAGGAAGAACCGCTGGAAGCGCCGGAAGAACCGGACGCGCCGCGGGCCGCGTCGTCGTCTTCAGGCTTGGCCGGCACATCGTGCAGCACCTCGATGCCAAGGTCCTGCTGCACCACGCTCAGCTCCATGCGCAGCTCCACATCCGGCTCGGGGGTGGCGGTGGGCTGGGCCATGGCGCTCACCGCCGGATCGGAGGAAGGGGGCGCGGATTCCGGCAGGGCCTGCAGGGCCATTGTCACCACGCCCGCGCCCAGCGAAACCGCCAGCACGGTAACGCCGCCCAGCGCGGCGATCATCTTATGTAAGGGCAGCCGGGCCAGCCGGCTGTGGGAAAAATAACGCGAAAAATTCTTGTTCATGGGCGGGGATCTCCTTACACTTTTTACAAGGCGGGCGGCCTGGCACACGCGCCGGTTTTACAGCCTTTTTGCGGCGGGGCCCTAAAAAAGCAAAGTCCTTTTGCTGCCGCGGGCGCGGCAGGCGCCAGATGGTTTTTATTATAGCACGCCGCGGGCGGGGTGCAAAGCGATTGGTGCAAATTTCCACACATTTTTCGCATTTTGGCCGCATAAAAGCCCCCGGCCCGGGGCAGGCCGGGGGCGCGGGCGGGCAAAAAGGGGCAAAACAGCCGCCCGCCGCGTGCCTGCGGCCGCAGGCACGCGGCGTCAGGGGGCGGCCGGGGCCTGCGCCTGTGCACACGCAGGGCAGTAACGGGCCACCAAAAGGTCCACGCAGGCGCCGTAGCTCTGCATGCCCAGCTGCTGGCCGTAGCTCTGCAAAAAGCCGGTGTAGGTGCTCTCGGCCGCCTCGCGCACCGGGCCCTCGAACCGGTCCCAATAGGCGTTGTTGGCCAGCAGGTCTGCCTGGGCCTCGGGGCAAAGCTGGGCCCAAAGCTCGCCGTAGGCGGCCGGGTCGGCCCGGTAGAGGGCGTTGGAGAGGTGCAGCCAGCCAAACAGCCAGCCGGAATACTCGTACAGCGGCTTTTCGCTGGCAAGGCAGGCGGCCACCGCCACAAAATTTGCCTCCTGCTCAGGCGCGACCCCCCGCTGGTGGGCGGTCTCGTGCGCCACCGTGACCGGCAGAAAAACGGCCGGGCAGTCTACATTCAGGGTGATCTCGCCGGTATAGGGGAATATGTAGCCGGTAAAGCCGGTCATGCTCATCAGCACCGAAAAGCTGGCCCGCTTGGGCCGGCGCTGGGGGCCGGCAAGGCAGGGGTATTTCTGAACGACGCCATCGTAAAGGCCGGGGGAGGCGTCAAAGATCTGCTGCACGCCGGCGCAAAAGCAGCCGTTCTGGTCCCGCGGCACCCCGCCCGCCGTGCGGTTGACCCCCTCGGCAAACCAGCGGGCGGTGGCCAGCAGCTGCCCGGCCGAGACCGGCTGCGCCGCAAGGCCGGTGTTTTGCTCAAAGCCGGTGCCGTAATAGTGCACCCCCCAGAAGGCGCAGACCCCGGCATAGATCCAGACCGCCAGGGCCGCAAGGGCCAGCCCCCGGCGCAAAAGCCGCTTTTTGCCCCGCAGCCGCTGGCATACGGTAAGGCCGGCCAGCGCCAACAGCGCCAGGACGCCCAGCGCGCAGAGTGTCTCGCCCACGCTGAAGGGCAGCCCGTCCACCCAGCCGCTCACCACCCGCTTATAGGGGGCCGACACCGCGCGGATAAACCCGTCCATCCAGCGCCGGGTCCCCCGGGCCCACCAAAACAGCCCCAGCGCCGCAAGGCCGGCCGCCAGCGCGCGCAGGGCCGGGCCGCAGCCGGCAAACAGGCGGCGCAAAGCCGCCCCCAGCGCGGGCCGCTGCTTTAAGCCCGGCCCGCTCATGGGGTTTGCCCGGCTTCGGGCGCGGGGGGCGTTTGTTTGCCGCCGGGCGTTTTTTCGTACAGCAGGCCCTGGGCGGCCAGCTGGGCCCGGATGCGCAAAAAGCTCTCCTCGTCCGGGCAGCGCAGGGTGTGCAGGTGCACCCCGCCGGTCAGCCGGGCCAGCAGGCTGTCCGGCTCGGTGCGGGCCTTCTGCACAAATACGTCGGCGTCGTACCGGCTGGCGATCTGCAGCCGGCCGGCGATCTCGCCGTAAAGCGGGTTTTCCACGATCACGTCCTCCAGCACCCCGCCGTTGTCCACCACCGTGTACAGCTCGGCCCGCAGGCCGGCCTCGTCGGTGTGGCAGCAGGCCAACAGGCCGGTGTAGCCGGCGGCCGCCCGCGCCTCGAGCACATAGCCCCGCGGGGTGGCCTGCACCCTGCTGCCCGCGGCGCGCAAAAGGGCGATATCCCCCACCACCACCTGGCGCGAGACCCCCAGCCGCTCGGCAAGGGCCGAGGCGCTCACCGGCCCGGCGGCCCCGGCCAGCAGGGCCAGGATGCGGTCCCTGCGCTGTGCCGTTGTCATGCCGATCCCCCCTTTTTTATAAGGGTATCACGTCCGGGGCCGCCTGTCCAGTTTTGGCCGGATGACAAAATCTTCCTTTTTGTGCAAAACGCCAAAACAGTGCCCCTCATTCTTGCCGGAATGCCCGGACTGTGGTATACTGAATGGGCCAAAAACTTTACACTATGCAAGTTATTTCCCGGGCAGGGGGCTTGCAAATTTTTAAAAGGCGGGTGGGCCATCATGCAGTGGCAGCAGCTGGACACAGGGTTTCACACAGGGGAGTGCTTTGACGCCTACCGGGTGCTGGGCGCGCACCCGGCCGAGGACGCCGGGCTGGCCGGCTGGGCCTTCCGGCTTTGGGCGCCCGGCGCGCGGCAGGTGTATGTAGAGGGGGATTTTTCCGGCTGGCAGGGGGTCGGGATGCAGCGGGACGCCGCCGGGGTGTGGAGCGCCTTTGTGCCCGGCGCGGCCGAGGGGCAGCTGTACAAGTACAGCATCCAGGGGCAGGACGGCGGCTGGACTGAGCACGCCGACCCCTACGCCTTTGCGGCCGAGCTGCGCCCCGGCAGCGCGAGCCGGCTGGCCGACCTGGGGGCGCTGGAGGGCGTATGGACCGATGCGGACTGGCTGCGCCGGCGGGACAAGTGCTACAACGCCCCCATGAGCATCTACGAGCTGCACGCCGGCAGCTGGCGGCGGCATGCCGACGGCAGCTGGTACAGCTACGAGGAACTGGCCGGGGCCCTTTTGCCCTGGCTGGCCGAGCACGGCTTTACCCACATTGAGCTGCTGCCCCTGGCCGAGCACCCCTTTGACGGCAGCTGGGGCTACCAGACCACCGGGTATTTTGCCCCCACCAGCCGGTACGGCAGCCCGGCCGGGTTTGCAAAGCTGGTAAACGCCTGCCACGCCGCCGGCATTGGGGTGCTGATGGATTTTGTGCCGGTGCATTTTGCCCAAAACCAGGACGCGCTGGCCCGGCTGGACGGCGGCGCCCTGTACGAGTACGACAGCGACGTTGGCCAGAGCGAGTGGGGCAGCTGCAACTTTAACCTGTACCGGGGCGAGGTGCGCAGCTTTTTGCAGAGCGCGGCGGCCTTGTGGCTGGACGTTTACCACTGCGACGGGCTGCGGATGGACGCCATCAGCCGGGCGCTGTACTGGCAGGGGGACGAACACCGCGGGGTAAACCCGGGCGCGGTGGGCTTTTTGCAGCGGATGAACGAGGGGCTGCACCGCCGCTGGCCCTCGGCGATTTTGGCGGCCGAGGACAGCACCAACTTTTTAAAGGTGACCGCCCCGGTGGCCTACGAGGGCCTGGGCTTTGACTACAAGTGGGACATGGGCTGGATGCACGACACGCTGGATTATTTTGCCACCCCCTTTGGCGAGCGCAGCGCCCACTACCACAAGCTGACCTTCAGCATGGCGTATTTTTATAAGGAGCTGTACCTGCTGGCTTTTTCCCACGACGAGGCGGTGCACGGCAAAAAGGCCATCATCGACAAAATGTGGGGCACCTATGAGGAAAAATGCGCCGGGGCACGGCTTTTGTACCTGTACATGTTTGCCCACCCGGGCAAAAAGCTGAACTTTATGGGGGGCGAGTTTGCCCAGTTCCGGGAGTGGGACGAGGGCCGCGAGCAGGACTGGCTGCTGCTTGAGTACCCGTTCCACGACGCGTTCCAGCGGTATTTTGCGGCGCTGGGGCGGCTGTACCGCAGCGAGCCGGCCCTTTACCGGGACGAATACCACCCCGACCGGTTCAGCTGGGTGGTGGCAAACGACGCGGCGGGCGGGGTGTACGCCTTTTTGCGGTGCGAGGCCGGCAGCGGACGGCTGCTGGCGGTGCTGAACACCCAGGACCGCCCCTACCCAAGCTACGGCCTGCCGCTGGGCGGCCCCTGCACCGCCGAGGTGCTGATCGACTCGGCCTGGAGCTGCTGGGGCGGCCCCACCCCGGCCCCGGAGGGCGGCCCGCTGCGGTATGCCGCCGGGCGGGACGGCCGGCTCTGCCTGCCGCTGGCCCCCATCAGCGGGATGCTGCTGCGGCTGGGGCCGGCGTAACACAAAAAGGCCATGCCCCCGGCAAAAAGGGGGCATGGCGGATGCGGCGCAGCCTCACTCCCCTGCCCGCACCCACTCGATGACCGGCGCGGCAAAGGCGTCGCTGGAGGCGTCAAACGAGCGGGCGATCATGCGCAGCATGGCGGCGTCCTGCCCGGTTTTGTCCTTTTTGGCGCGCAGCATGGCGCAAAGGCCCTTCATCAGCAGCCGGTCGATGAGGGGCATTTTTTCGTAGCAAAGGCCGCTTTGCAGGTAAAAATGCGGCAGGTCGCGCAGCTGCGCCCCGGTGAGGTTCTGGGCCCAGAACCCCTCCACCGTCTGCCGCTCGCTGGCCGGGGTGGCCCCGGTCACAAACAGCGCGCAGCGGGCCGCGCCGCCGCGCCGGGCGGCCGCCAGCAGCTTTTGGGCTTTGGGCCAGCCGTCGATGCGGCCGGCGTGAGCGCGGCTGCCAAACAGGATGGTGTCATACCCGGCCAGCGCCGCGGCGCTGGCCTTTTTGAGTTCCAGCAGCTGCGCGCCGGTTTGTTGGGCGATCTGCATGGCGTACCGCTGGGTAAAGCCGGTTTTGCTTTGGTAGAGGATGAGGGTTTTTTGGCTCATTCTGCCTGCTCCTTTTTTGGGCCGGATGGGTGGGCGGCGGGCGGTTCGTTTGGATTGTGCAGCGTTTGCCCGTTGGCAGCCGGTGCGGCAGGCGGCGCATCCGGCGCGCCCGGCGCGGCGGCCCGCAGCCGGGCCGCGCTTAAAAACGCCTCGTAAGCGGCCTGCTGCTGGGCCAGCGCCGCGGCCTCGCCGATGCCCGGCTCGCAGCAGGAAAAGATGGCCCCAAGGCCCATGGTGTACACCAGCATGTGCAGGTGCAGCCAACGCGCCTGCTCTGTGGGGATGCCAAGCTGCGCGGCGATGCGCGCCGCCATGGCGGGGTCGGCCTCCTGCCGGTAGAGCTGTTCCCAGGAGCCGATGCCCTGCCGCCGGCGCAGCACCGCCAGCCGGAAAAGCTGCGGCTCGGCCCGGGCAAACTGCACATACGCCTGCCCGGTGCTGCGAAAAAGATCGCCCTCGTCCAGGCTTTGGGCCAGATGCGCCCGCAGCGCCTCGCCCGCCCGGGCGGCCACCTCCTGCCGCAGGCTGGCCATATTGCGGCAGTAGCTGTAGATGGGCTGCACCGAACAGCCCAGCCGGGCCGCGATGGCCCCCACCGTGAGCGCCTCGGGGCCGCCTTGCCGCACCAGGGCAAAGGCCGCGTCCACCACCATCTCCTTGGTAATGCGCTGTTTGGGCATGGAAAATCTCCTTTATCCTCTTGGATAATATATTTATATAACTATATTATATAACATAATTATGTTTTGTCAAGGGGAAAACAAAAGGGGCGGACGGGCGGCCTGCCGGCAGCAGATAAAGCGGAGCCTGATGAGCAGGCAGGCGGCCAGCGGGCAAAGCGGGGCGGAGAGTAAAGCGGAACCAGCATGCAAAGCGGGGGCGGCGGGCAAAAAAGTGCGGCCCGGCCAGCCCCCGCATTGGGAGGACCGGCCGGGCCGGGCTGCAGCACTTATTCCAAAGGCTCCGCCTTGAGCCCGCCCGCGGCGCAGAGCACCAGCACCAGCCCCGCGGCGCAAAGCGCCGCGCCCAGCAGCATGGCGGCGGGCAGCCGCCAGCCGGCCAGCCGCCCAAAGGCGAGGTTGGCAGCAACGCCCACCCCGTCCATGAGCACCGCGTTGAGGCTGAGGGCGGCGGCGCGGTCCTGGGTATGCAGCAGCTGGTTTTGCCAGGTGTTTTGCAGCGGCCAGAACAGGCTGTAGGCCAGCCGCAGGGTAAGGATGCCCGCCGCGCTTGCCAGCGGACGGTCAAAAAAGGCCAGGGCCAGGCAGGCGGCCATGGCGGCAGTTAACAGCACCGCCGCCGCGCGCCGCTGCCCCAGCAGCCGGGTAAACCGGTGGCTGGCCGCCCCCAGCAGCCCCGCCACCGTAACAAGGATGTACAAATAGCCGATGGCGGCGTCTGACAGGCCGGCCCGCCGGTACTGCAGCTGGTTGAGGAATACCGTGATGGTCTGGTGGCTCTGGGCCAGCAGGGCCGCCCCCAGCACCAGCGCCGCCAGCCGCCGGTTGCCCAAAAAGCCGCGCACAAGGCTTTTCAGCGAGGCCAGCGGGCGCTTTTGGGTGGGCGCGCGCACCTCGGCAAGGCCCAGCGAGAGCAGCGCCGCCAGCCCATACGAAACCACCGTGAGCAGCCCGGCCAGCCGGTAGTTCTGCCCCACAAACCGCGCATAGACCAGCGCGGCCGCCAGCAGGCCGGCGGTGCCCAGCGCGTCGTACCGGCCAAACACCCGCTGGCTCTCGCCCGCCGGGCAGGAGAGGTAGAGCACGCTGACGTCGCAGCCGGACAGGCCGGCCATCACCACGCTGAGCAGCAGCCGCTCAGCCAGAAAGCCGCCAAACCCCTGCGCACGCCAAAAGACGATTTTGGAGACAAAATAGAGCAGGTTGCAGACGATGAGGGTATTTTTGTAGCCGATGCGCTCGGCCAGCAGCCCCCAGGGCAGTTCGCAGAGGATGCACAGGGCCAGCGAAAGGCTTTCGATGAGGGTGATCTCAAACACGGTGACCCCGGCGGCCTGCCGGTACAAAGTGGCCACCGGCCCATAAAACACCATGCCCTGCAAAAAGGCGATGGCGTACAGCAGCGGGATGTTCCGCCCGCTGCCGCCCAAAACGCGTCCAAAAGCACGCATAAAAAAACAGCTCCTTCCTGAGAGGACGCAGGGCGCAAAGGGGCCCGCGGGGGAGCCTGCCCCCGCTGCCCTGCCGCCCTGCGGACCGTATCCGGGTAAACGCAAGCGGGGCGGCACCGCCTTAAGCGGCCCGCCGGGCTTGCGGCTTTACTGGATGCGGTTTCAGGTTGGGCTGTTCATGGTGTTGTGGTTCCTTCTTAAAAACGGAATAGGTTTTGCCAAAAAGGCGGGGCGGCGCTGACGCGAACGCTCCGGGCCCGCCGCTTTTTGCCATTATAGCAGGTTTTGTCCCGGCGCGCAATGGGCGGCCTTTGCGGCCTTTGGCAAGGGCGCAAAAACGCGGGCCCCAGCTTTGCAAACCGCCTGTGCCTATGCTATACTGTGTTACATTACGGCTTTTTGCAGAAAGGGGCAGGGCACAAGGATGGCAGAGGAACTACAAAAAGCCCGCTCGACCGATATGACCAAGGGCAGCCCCGCGCGGCTGATCCTGTTGTTTGCGCTGCCGCTGCTGGCGGGCAATTTGTTCCAGCAGCTGTACAACATGGTGGACAGCATTGTGGTGGGCCGGTTTGTGGGCAGCACCGCCCTGGCCGCGGTGGGCACCGCGTTCCCGGTGGTTTTTTTGATGCTGAGCCTGTTTATGGGGCTTGGCATGGGCGCCACCGTGATGGTAAGCCAGTTTTACGGCGCAAACGACGCCGCGCGGCTCAAGGCCACCATTGACACCGTGTATACCTCGATCATGGTGGGGGCGGTGCCGCTGTCGGTGCTGGGCATTGCGGTCAGCCGGCCGGTGATGGCGCTGCTGTCGGTGCCGGCCGATACGGCCGGGCAGTGCTGGCTGTATATGGTGATCATTATGGGCGGGATGATCGGTTCGCTGGGCTATAACGCCAACGCCGGCATTTTGCAGGGCCTGGGAGACAGCAAAACCAGCCTGCTTTTTTTGGTGATCGCCTGCCTGCTGAACATCCTGCTGGACCTTTTGTTTGTGATCGTTTTTGGCTGGGGTGTGGCCGGGGTGGCCATTGCCACCGTGCTGGCGCAGCTGTTCAGCTGGGTGTTTGGCACCTTTTACATCAACAAAAAATACCCGGCCCTCTCGATCCGGCCCTTCTGCTTCCGGTTTGACCGGGCGCTCTTTGGCCAGGTGCTGCGGCTGGGCCTGCCCGCCGGGGTGCAGCAGGCGCTGTTCAGCTTTGGGGTGATCGCCATGCAGCGGCTGATCAACAGCTACGGCTCGGATTTTATGGCCGGGTTCAATGGGGCCAACAAGGTGGACGCCTTTGTGTTTATGCCCATCCAGAGCTTTACCACCGCCGCCACCACTTTTGTGGGCCAGAACATCGGCGCCGGCCGGCGCGACCGGGTGCAGGCGGGCAGCCGGGCCACCCTGTTGATGAGCGTTGGGTTTTCGCTGCTGGCGGCGGCGGTGCTGCTGCCGCTGGGCCGGCTGTGCATGCACCTGTTTTCGCCCGAGCCGGCCGTGATCGAGAGCGGCTACGCCTACCTTGTGCGCATTCTGCCCTTTTACTGGATGATCGCGCTGATGTTTGCGGCCAACGGCATCATGCGCGGCGCGGGCGAAATGATGATCCCCACCATTGCCACCCTGGCCGGGCTGTGGCTGGCGCGGCTGCCGGCCGCCTACCTGCTGGCCCGCTTTTTTGGGCCGGAAAACATCCATTTTTGCTATGCCATCGGCTGGGCGCTGGGGCTGGCCATCTGCGTGCCCTACTACTTTACCGGCCGCTGGCGGCAAAAGGGCCTTGTGGCCGGGCCGCCCCCCTCAAACTGAACCGCCCCGCGGCCAGTGCTGGCCGCGGGGCTTTGCCTGTATATATTTTTTTGCGGCAGGCCGCCGCTTTAGCCCTCCGCCTTGTGGGCCAGCACCATCTGGTAAAACTTTTCGGCCGTCTCGCGGCAGGCCACCAGCTGGCGGAACTCCTCCTCGGGGGTGTCGCCATAGATGCCCACCTCAAAGTCGGCCGGCAGGTCCAGCGGGGCCTTGGCCACCCATTTGGCGATCTCGTCCCAATCGATCAGGCCGCCGCGCTCGTCCATCGGCACCCAGTGGCTGTCGTGGGCCAGCGCCTCGGCGTCGTCGCTGTTGAGGGCGGGGTCGATGCCGCGGTTCTCCTGCAGGTGGGTGGCGTACAGCCGGGTGTGGTACTTGCGCAAAAAGTAGTAAAAATCGTGGCAGCACTGCAGGGTTGCGTGGCCGGAATCGTAGGTAAAGCCCAAAAAGTCTGCATCGTACCGGTCAAACAGGCGGTCGAACTGCTCCTCCTGAAGCTGCCAGGGGGTCACGATCAGGTTTTCCAGCGCCACCTTGACCCCCGCCGCCTTTGCGTAGGGCTGCAGCTCGTCAAGGCTCTTGTACACCTGGGCAAAATAGTCCTGCTTGTTCTGCGGGTTTTGGGCAAACCAGCGCCAGGGCAGCTGCATGTGCAGCACCATGGCCCCCGCGCCGATATGGCTGCACAGGTCGATGCGGTTTTTGAGCAGGTCCACCCCGGCCAGCCGGGTGTACTCGTTGGCCGAGGTATAGTCCTTGCGGATCTCCTCAAACCGCTCGCCGTTGCGGAACACCGTGCGCCCGTTTACCACCGCGGTGCGCCGGCCGCCCTCGCTGGCGTGGATGGTGTGGGCCCTGACCCCGCACCCCCGCAAAAGGTCCCGCACCTGGAACATCTCGCTGGGGCTGTAAAGGTATTCGCCGTCCCAGTCGTGGATCCACTGGGTGTGGGTAAAGCCCGCCTTGGCGATGTTGAGCACCTGGCGCTCGATCTCTTTCCAGCTGTGCAGGTCGTTGTTGTAATCGCTGTTTACCGAAGACAGCAGCATGGCCCTAACCTCCTTTTTTGGCGTCCCCGCACCGCGGGCGACGCCCTTTCTGCCGCCAGTATATCATATCACAGCCTGCCAGGCAAGGGCGGCTTACTGCTCGAAGCCGTGCACCCAGTCCGACCGCAGGTAATAGATCAGGTAGATCACCGAGCTGATGCCCCAGGTAAGGGGGTAGGCCCAGTAGATATAGCCGATCTCGCCGGCAAAATGCATCACCAGCAGGATGTAGAGGATGCGGATCACGCACCAGACCGAGAGCATGACGCACATGGGCACAAAGGCCTTGCCCGCCCCGCGGCAGACCGCCGCCACCGAGTGGGAAAAGGCCAGCAGGCAGTAAAAAAGCGCCACCGTGCGGGCCTGCCGCACCCCCAGCGCAACCACCCCGGGGGTCTGGTCAAACAGGGCGATGAGCTGCGGGGCAAACAGGTAGCAGCACACCCCGATGGCCTCGGCCAGCAGCACCGCCGCCAGGATGCTGAACCGCGCCCCCTTTTTGGCCCGCTCGTACTGCTTTGCGCCCAGGTTCTGGCTGATAAAGGTAGTGCTGGCCATGTTAAAGCTGGTAATGGGCAAAAAGGCAAAGCCCTCGATCTTGGCGTGGGTGCCGTAGGCGGCCATGGCCAGGCTGCCAAACGAGTTGATCTGGGACTGCACGATCACGTTGGCCAGCCCGATCACCGAGTTCTGCACGCCGGAGGGCAGGCCGTAGCGCAGGATCTCGGAGAGCATGTCCTTATGAAAGCGGATGCTGCCCAGCCGCACCGTAAACACATTGCCCTCCCGCAGCAGGTAGGCCATGCAGAGCGCCACGCTCACGGTTTGGGAGAGCACGGTGGCGATGGCGGCCGACCAGACCCCCCAGTGAAAAACGGCCAGGAACAAGAGGTCCAGCAGCACGTTGAGCACCGAGGAGATGATGAGGTAGTAGAGGGGGCGGCGGCTGTCGCCCAAAGCGTTGATGACGCTGCGGCAGATGTTGTAGAGCACCAGCGGCAGCGAGCCCAAAAAGTAATAGCGGAAGTATTCCACCGCCTGGGGCATCACCTCGGGGGCGGTCTGCATCCAGGCGAGGAAGGTGGGGGTAAAGGCCACCCCCACCACCGTGAGGGCCAGGCCGCTTGCCAGCCCAAAGGCCAGCACCGTGTGGATGGCGCGGGAGACATTGCCGGTATTGCCCGCGCCAAAATACCGCGAAATGACCACCGAGGCCCCCATGGCCATGCCCATAAAAAAGCTGATCATCAAAAAGATGAGGGTGCCCGAGGAGGTGACCGCCGCCAGGGCGTTGGTGCCAAGGCACCGCCCCACGATAAAGGCGTCCGCCGTGTTGTACAGCTGCTGGAACAGCTGGCTGAACAGCACCGGCATCGCAAACCCCGCCATCAGGGTGTAGATATTGCCTTGGGTCATATCCCGCGTGCCGGCCAAGGGCCGCCGCGCGGCGTGTGCTTGCTGGTCCATCGATAACCGTCCCCCGCTCCTTTCGCCCGCCCGGGCCAATGGGCGCCCGCCATTTGGAGGGTGCCGCCCCGCCGCCGGGCCCGCAAAGGCGCACAGCGCCTTTGCAAGCTGCCGGCCCCCGGCCTTTCCACAGCAAAAAAAGAGCCGCCAGGCCTTATACCTGACGCCTCTTTTTGGCAGGGGCAGAAGGATTCGAACCCTCGGCACGCGGTTTTGGAGACCGCTGCTCTACCAGCTGAGCTATACCCCTACATGACCAACCGGCACAGCGCCGGCCGGCTACCCATTTAAGATACACAAAAACGCGCAAAATGTCAAGGGGTATCTTCGCGGGGAGTGTCCAAACCGGGGAGAGAGATCCGGCGGCCGTGTGCGTGGGAGCAGTCTCTCAAGGCAACAGGACCCCTGCCCCGAAAGCCTTTCGAGGCTCTCCCCCACCCTCGGCCTTAACCCCCTAAAACCCCTTGAAAGTGACATTCCCATTCGCGGCGGTTTGATCGGGAGTTTTGTTTTCTTATCTCGCCGCCGTTTTTGCCGCCGGTTTTTAATCCGCCGGTGAAGGCCGCCTTTTGCCTTTTGTTTGACGCTGGGGCCCGGTTTCTTTATAATGGAACCATCCCGCACAGCGCAGGGCCCGGCCCCGCTGCCGCGGCAGTAAAGGAGGATCACAATGCGCAACCACGAGGTCACCACCGCCCACCCGCTGCTCAGCAAGGAGGGGCTGCTCATCGAGCCGGGCTGGTCCCGCAGCCTCTTGCAGCAGTACGACCGCTCGGCCATCCGCCGGCCCAAATTTCGCATCAAGGAGTGGGATTATTACTTGGTGCTGTCCCAAAGCTTTGCGGTGGCCTTTACCATCTCGGACGATGGGTACATCGGCCTGCAAAGCGCCTCGTTTTTGGACTTTACCGCCCCGCGCGAGCACACCGAGACCATTCTGGATCCCTTCCCCATGGGCAAGCTGGGGCTGCCGGCCGATTCCGGCGCGGGGCGCACCGCCTACCACAAGCCCGGCCGGCTCAAAATGGAGTTTACCGCCGGCGGCGAGGAGCGGCGGATCCTCTGCGAGTTCCAGCGCTTTGATGGGGACAAGGACCTTTTTTGCGACATCACCCTCTCCCAGCCGCCCATGGACAGCATGGTGATCGCCACCCCCTGGGCCGAAAACCCCCGCTGCTTTTACTACAACCAAAAGATCAACTGCATGCGGGCCAGCGGCCGGGTGGTATACGGCGGCCGGACCTACACCTTTGACCCGGCGTGCGATTTTGGCACCCTTGATTGGGGCCGCGGCGTATGGACCTACGACAACACCTGGTACTGGGGCAGCGGCAACGGTGTGGTGGAGGGCAAGCCCTTTGGCTTTAACATCGGGTATGGGTTTTCCGACCGCAGCAGCGCCACCGAAAACGTGCTGTTTTACAACGGCAAAGCCCACAAGTTAGACGACGTGACCTTTCACATCCCGCCCCAAAGCTACACCGATCCCTGGCGGTTCTCCTCCTCGGACGAGCGGTTCGAGATGGATTTTGTGCCCATCATCGACCGCTGCGCCAAGCTGGACGTCAAGCTGATCTGCTCGGACCAGCACCAGGTGTTTGGCCGGATGAGCGGCCGGGCCGTGCTGGACGACGGCCGGGCGCTCGAGATCAGGGACCTGCTCTGCTTTGCCGAAAAGGTCCACAACCGGTATTGACCCCCGGCGGCTGGGGCGCCGCGCGGCAGGGGGCGCTGCGGGGCCGGCGGGCGCTGCGGCGGCCTTTGCAGGCGCGCAAAACTCCGGCGCCCGCACATCCGGGCGGGGACGGCATATAGTGAGGGTGCCGCCCCAAAAACTATCTGCTGGAGGGAATGCCTTATGTCAATGCCGAGTATTTGCATGCAGAACAACCCCGTGCCGATGTCCCAGGCCGTGACCGACCTCATTGAGAGCATCGCGCTGGAGGAGACCGCCCTGAGCCACATCCTCAACGCCGAGGGGGAGCACCTGCAGTGCGTCCTCACCCTGCCGGACCTGGACCTTTGCAAGATCGTGGAAGCCAACGAGACGGCGGCCAACATGGTGGCCACCGTGAGCGACCTTGAGGTGATCCTCAAGGATAAGCTGGAGTTCATCTCCAACAACCTCTACTACCCTTCCCGCACCGACTGCTGAACGCCGCGGTTTGCGCCGCGCGCGGCCGGCCGGCCGCGCGCGGGAGGCAAAACAAAAAGATGGCCTGCAAAAAGCGGCCGGTTTGCCCTTGACAAACCGGCCGCTTTTGGGTATCATATCAAAAGGATGCTGCTTGGAAAGATGGCTGAGCTGGTCTAAGGCGCACGACTGGAAATCGTGTGAGGGCCATAAACCCTCCGAGGGTTCGAATCCCTCTCTTTCCGCCAAGAAAAGCACGGCAAACCGATGATTTGCCGTGCTTTTCTGCTTTATAGTACACGTTTGGGTACACACTTATTTTACATGGACGCCAAAAGGCGCGCAAAGATGGCGTCGAGGTTGCGGGTGATTTCCTCCCCTTCCCCTCGGGTGTGGGAAATAAGAGCCTGCCCGAAAGGAACAGATTGGCGAATCGATTTCCTTTTTTTGGTAAGCCGTTCTATATAGCCCGCCCCGGTGTTGCAAGTGCCGGGGCGGGTTTTTGCAGTTAAGCACAAATGGACTGCTCGTTTGCTTAAAGGAGCGAACGAAGTTCTTCGGGAGTGGCAGCGGTTTGGCAGTCTGGATCCTGTTGGGCATCCCGGATCATTTGAAGGTCCAACTCATCCGGCTGCTCCTCCTGTATATTGGCCCAGGCATCGGACGAATATAAGTTTTGAACGATCTGCCATAGACGCTGCGCGCCGGATTCATCCATTACAGTAATTGCGCCAATTAAGCGAGCTTTTGTTTCGCTCATATTCAGTACCCCCCTTTACTTGTAAACCTGGCCGCGATTGTCGATTTTGACAATATCAATAATTTGGCCATCCCGAGAAAAAAGTATGCGAAAACTTCCAACGCGGAGCCGGTAATAGGGCTGGCCGGTAAGTTTTTTGACATCGCCCAAGGGAAGATTTTCAATTGCGAAAAAAATCCTTTGCCGGGTGATTTTTTCCTGCTTTTCAAGAAATTTGACAGCCTGCTTTGAATAGCGAAATTCCATTGGGTCGCATCCTTCCTCCAACAAAAATGCCCCACCCGGGAAGGTGGGGCATACCCAATGCTGTTTTGTACCCCGCACGGCATCAGGCGGCAGTTTTGGCAAGGTGTGCATTTTTACCCCGCCGACGTCAGGCGGCAAACAGAGAAAGTAAGCGGCGAGGCTGATTCTCTGTACTCTATTATATGCCCCATATTCTGTTTTGAAAACCGTTTTTGCTGATTTGTGAGATCCTGCAAAAGAAAATTCATTCTATAAGCATATTTGGTACCTTATGGTATGGCCTGTACGCTGCAGCAAGAGGGCCGGATGTACACCGAGCCATAATTGCAGGAATCGGTTTTACCGGCATCAGGCGCATCCTGCGTTGAAGGCCAGTAACTCGGGGACAGCATAGCGCAGCCGCTCGATCAGCGCATCAAACGAGCCGGATTCCAGCACGAGGCCGGGCACATCGCTGCTTTCAGCGATCCAGACCTGGGCATCTGGATCCCAGATCATTTTGATAAGCAGTTCCATAAAGAAATCTCCTTTTTGGGATATGCATTTACAGGGATATGGTTCAGAGGATCACACGGAACTCCCCGGGAGCGGCAGAGGTGCGGCGATCCGGGTTTTGCTTGGCATCCCGAATCATTTGAAAGTCAAATTCGTCTGGCTGGACCTCTGTCAAAGATGTACCGGCAAAAGCAAGAGGCTCGGCAATATCCAGCAGGCTGCAAATAAGCTGTTCGGGCTGGGCACGCCAAAAGGATACATCGCAAACGAGCACCAAAACCTTTTTTGTGCGGCTGATGGCAGTATTCATCAGTTTGCCGCCTTTTGAAACCGGATTTTTTGAGTTTGTAAACCACATATTGCTGGTATCTGTGACACTTAACACAACGGTATCCCATTCGCTTCCCTGCGAGGCATGAACCGTAAACACAGCATCCCGCTGCAATACAGGCAAAAGCGTGCGGATCAGTCCCGCCTGATTGCGATAAGGGGTAAGGATGGCATAATTGTTTCCAAAGAGGGACAGTGCCTTACAAATCGCGTGGGCCTCGCCGGGGTTTGAACGCTTTTGATTCCCGGGAAGGTGTGGCACATCCAGATAGCGGATGGCAACCGCCTCTTTGCCTTGCACACCGGTAAAACCAATATGGTAAAGATGTTGGTCGAGGATCCTGGCAAGAACCTTGTCAAAGCGGTAGGTTATGGTCAGGTCAGACCGTTTTATGTTTTTGAAGCTGGCAGGAGCATCCTTAAAATAACGCCCTGCAAGTTCCCGAAATTCAAGTAAAAATAGGTCTTCAAGGTAAATTGCGGATTGCGCCCACAAAGTAATGTATTCCCACTTTGAGGTTTGCAGTTCTTCGTTTGACGCCTCGCAGACAGGGGGCAGCTGCAGATGGTCGCCCAGTAAGGTGAGCGGAGCAGAAAAACAGAGCAGGGGCATTACCTTTGCCAAACTGCAATAACCGGCTTCATCCAGGAATATGTGATGGAACAGATAGTCTGTATAAACGGCAGACTCTTCATTATCACCGCTTGGATGCTCGATATATGCGCATTGATCATTGTGCGCAGTAAAACGGTTGAGGAAACAATCGACTGTGCAACCAATGATGAGAGAACGCTGGATTCGGGAGGAGGTGTTTCTGCGGCTGAGGCTTTCAATCTGCTGGAGAATCGCAGAACGCATTTTTTCCAGCTCATCGTTGCTTTTGGGTGCATACTGTTCGGAAAGGTAGGCCTTTCTCTCACAATAAGAGTCGGCTGCTTGCTGCAAAGAAAGAAGCTCATCCTTAACTCTGAAAATGTTATACGGGGAAAGTTTTGTAAACAGAGAGGCAAGTTTCGGAATACCGCTTACCTCATTGCGGAGTTTTTTTAAGGATGCGGCAAACTGTTTTCTTACGCGGCCAGCGCTGGCATTGAGATTGTCCAGTTCCTGTTTTTTGCGCAGGAGGGAGTTCTCGGTCTGAATGATTTCTTGCTGTAGTTCTTCAATGCAGCGGCGGCAATATTCAATATCCTTGCGTCGACGTTCAGCAGCGAGTGTGTTGAATGTGTTGTCAAGCCAGCCCGAAACGGAGGCATTTTTTTTACGCAGCGCGCCCAAGCGTTTTTCAAAATCGTTTATGGCGTCAGTTCGCGCGGCTATCTGCCCGTTCAAAGTTTCTATATCATACACAAGCGGGCGTTCCGATGCGCGCGCCTGCATCAGGAGCTCCGCCTTTGGGGTAAGGCCGTCTACTGCCGGCAGCCATCTGGTTTTTAGCAGCTTTGCCTTAAATTGAAAGGCGCGAAGGGTCAGGCAGTCATCAAGGGCCTGCGCCCGAGCTTTCAGTTCACGGATCTGGCTGGCAATGCCGGAAACCTCGCAGCACATGGGATATTGCCCGGAAAAGCTGCTGGAGGGGGTTCCAAGACGCAATACCTGATGGGAGGCATCAAGAAAATCCTGTTCATCCTCAAATGAGCAGCGCAGCAGGGATAAAAAGCCCGAAAGGCTTTGCTCAACGGCGTTATTTGTAGGTGCGACCAAAAGAACCTTGCGCTCTTGCCGAAAACAATCCAGCAGGCTGTAGGCAAGAACGATCTGCGTTTTCCCGGTACCGGGCGCACCCCATACATAGGACAGCGGGGAGGAAAATACCGTTCGGAGCGCGCCCAGCTGCTCCGGCGATGGGGTATGGCCGGGGATAAAATTGCAGGAGAACGGGAACAGAGGCGCAGAATGCTTAAACCGGATCAAGCCGCCGCAGGCATCCATCCATCTGGCATACCGGGTAATCAGGAATTTCAAATCCGAGATCAAAAGAATATCTTTGGGATGGCAAGAGGAAAAAGCAGCCTGCTGTTCTGTATCAAGGTAAAGCAATAAACGGTTTTCTTCACGATCGTAGCTTTCAATACGGATGGAACCTGCCGGGTATTCCCGGCCTTCCAAAGAAAAAAAAAGGTTATCGACCGAGGCCAGCCGGCGCATGGGAAGGAGCAAGAAAAGCTCGCCGGACAGTTGGGCGTCCTTTACCCCAACCTCTACACGGCCGCGATTGCGCTCTTCCAGATAAGTAAAATAGTCGTTGGCACTTTTAACGGCCAGGGATTTCAAAAGGGAAGGCTCCATGAGGGGATACCTCTATTTACGCGCCAGGGACAAGCAGATTATCCTGTTCCCCTTTTGCGGTTTTATACTCGTAACCCAGAACAGTTAATACAGCAGATTTGCCGCGTTCATCCAAAGCGCGGTATTTTTTTATAATTTCGGCTTCAAAAGGGGAGAAAGAATCCGCTGGAAGCAAGAAACTGTCCTGAAACAGGAAGTTGGGGTCAACCTCTAACACATCAAACAGCTTGAGCAGGATTTCCTCCTTGGGGCTGCTGACACCGTTTTCGTAGTTGCCAATGGCTGATTTTGTACACCCAAGCCGCTTGGCGAGTTCTCCCTGCGTGAGGCCAAGCCGTCCACGGGCCTGCCGCAACCTATTGCTAAAAGCCATTTTATCACTCCCCTATTTTTCAGTATACGGACAAATATCAAAAAGTCAAGGCAAAAGCGCAAGAAATGTGTTGTGGCATTTGAATGAGCCAAGAATCTTGTGCATCATGTAAAGGAGGTGATTTTGTATTCCGCAACAGGGCAAAAAATAAAGGCCGCATCCGAGATGCAGCCTTTATCATCTGGAGCCGCTGCCGGAAATCCGGCATTGAACCACCGGCAAACTGCCGTAGAGGCACGAACCCAGCCCGGGGCGGTCCCGCTCATGTCGGCGCGAACACACGGTGTTTCCACCGCCGTTGGCCCCGCCCTTTCGGAGGCTGCCGGGGCAGCCTCTGCAATCAAAATAACAGACCTGCTCGGGCTTGTCAAGGGGCAGATGGATGGTTTTTTGTCGGAGGACGTGCGGGCGCGGCTGGGAACGCAGACCCGGCGCAGCCCGGAGTTTGGCGCGGCGCTGCGGTACGATCTGGGCATGGGCGGCGGAACGCCGGCGCTGTTCCCGGGGATCAACCTTGACCAGAGCGGGGCGATCATGGACGACGCCGCAAGGCAGCTGGCGGTGCAGAGCGGCCGGGCAAGCGAGGCGGAACTGGCGGCCATGGACCGGATGGCCGAGGCCAAGGGGCTGCGGATGCGGTACATCTACCACCCGGCGGGAGAGGTGGACGGCTGGGTGAGCGGCGATACCATCACGGTGAACCTTGCCAGTGAATCGGACGCTTTTGGGACGGCGGTGCACGAGGTGGGCCACACGATCAAGGCGGCGGACGCGGGGCGGTTTGCCCGGTTTGAGCAGGCGGTGCTGCGGCTGGCCGCCCAGGACGCGGAGCTGGGCCGGTATGCCCAGGCGGTGCGGACGGCCTACACGGCCGAAAACAGCCCGGCCCGGGCCTCGCTGCTGGGCGCGGACGGGCAGCTGAACGAGGCGGCGGTAAACGAGGAGGTGGCGCTCAAGCTGGCCGAGCAGCTGGTGGGCGACCCCGAAAAACTGACCCAGGCGGTGACGCGGGAGCGGGGCCTTGGGGAGATGTTGCTGGACTTTATCCGGGGCATCAAAAACAGTATTGCGATCCGGCTGACGGGCAGCCAGAAGGCAATGCTGGACGAGGCCGAGCGGACGCTGGTAAACCTTTTGCGCGGCGAGGGGGGCAGCGTGGAAGGGAAACGATATAGCTTTGTAGGTGAACGTGCGTATTTAACGGATGCAGAACGGCGGGATATGAGCCTTGCAGAACAGATGGCGGCTGACAAGGTATCCAGTAGTGACATCTGGACGCAAACCGGATGGAAAATAGGCGCGGATGGAAAGCCACGAATGGAAATTGACGACAGCAAGGCCGTGTACCACACGGAACATGCCGCGGATGCGCAGACACTAGGCGAGGTGCTGGAACATCCAGAACTTTACAGGAGGCACCCGGAACTGGCGAAGATGCCTTTTAGGCAAGAGGACATAATGCCGGGCGCGCTGCAAGGAAAATATCTCGGAAAAGACAAGGGATTTGTAATGCGCAGGGGCGCAAGCAAGGGCGCTTTGCTGCACGAGGTACAGCATGCCATACAGGAAATTGAAGGATTTACAAGAGGTTCAAGCCGGGAAACCGGAATCCGGCAAGCAATGCTGGAAGCATACGCAAAAATAAAGGATACGGATGGATATAAAAGTTTGCGGACGGCAGATGCAAGGTTTAGGTATGTTGAAGCAATTGCACAAAACTGGAATGGCCGGGAAGGAATGAGAAAAAACTGGCGCCAGCACTACGAAAACGCGGCGGGAGAAATAGAAGCCGATGCAGTAAGAAGGAGGGCCAATCTTTCTGAAAACAGGCGAAAGCTCCTTGAGCCGGATTTGGGAGGGAACATCGTCAACAAGGAAACGGTCTCAAAGGACTACATTGACATGCTTGTTGAAATGGGATACGATGAAAATACAGTTTTACATACCAAGAGCATCTTTGAGGAAAACCACGAAGGGCAAAACAGGCGCAAACGTTTGGGGCAGGCCCCGAGAGAAACGGCCCCAAACGATTACAGCGATATACTAATTGAGATGGATATCGAGGAAGGCGCAAATCCACAAACAAGGAGTGCTTCGGATGAACAATACACCGGACAAGGTGACGCGGGAAGAGGTTATTCGGGCTATGGCGAAAAGGGAAGGGATAACCGAGGAGGAACTGCTGCGCCAGGAGGACGCGGAAAAGCGGATACGCAGGGAGCATATGGCGGTCATCCTGTTCGGGTGGGACTGGAACGAGGAATACGCCGAATAGACGACGACGCCAAAATCAACCTCTCTGTGCCCTACCGCACCCAGAAGGGCCAGACGCTGCGGGAGTATCTGACCGAGCAGTACCCCGGCATGATCTGGCCGATCGCAGACCCGCCGGCAGCGAATGCTGCGAACGCGCAGGCCGGGCCGCAGGCGGCGCAGGCCGCCCCGGCGGGATCGGCGCAGGCCGCTAAAGCGCAAGAGGCGCAGGACGCGACCGGGGCCGGGCCGGGCCTTTTGGCCTCGGGCAAGAGCCTGGAGATCCAGCAGCGGCAGACCCGGGAGTTTGTGGACAAGGTGGCCAAGGGCCTGGGGGTGCCGCGCTGGGCAAGCCGGGAGTTTTTGCGGCCGATCGCCGCGGAACTGGCCGAGAGCATCAAGACCACCGGCCGGATCGACCCGGGCAAGGCGGATGAGTTGTTTAACACTGCCTTTGAACAGGGCATTGTGATACAGGACGAGATGGTGCAGCAGTACGGCGAGCTGAAAAAAGAACTGCGCAGCACCGCCCTGACCCTGGACCGCGAGACGCGGGAGGGAAAAAGCTACAACGAGTGGCGCAAGCAGTTTTTTGGCGCCCTGAACCTGACAAGCGACGGGATGCCGGTGGACGTGTATTACCAAGAGCTGTGCGAACGGTACCCGGAACTGTTTGACAGCGGGCTCACCCACCCGGCGGACCAGGCCGAGCGCATTTTGGAGGTGTACAAGAGCATCCGCACCCAGGCGATGAACCTTGACGCCTATTATGGAGATGATGCCGAGGACTTTAAGGCATGGGCGCGGGAAGAGTTTGACCGGGCGCTGGAGGAGCTGGCCGGCGGCGTTGGCAAGGTGCGGCGGCTGGAGGCGGACAACGCCCGGGCGGCACAGCCTGCCCAGGAACCTCTCCCGCCCATGGGCTACGCCGAGGTGGAGCGCATCCAGCACGAGGCCAAAAAGCTGCAGCGGCAGGCGGACCGGGCGATGGCCCGGGCAGCGCTGACCGCCGAGGACAAAAAGCTTGTTGACATGCTGCTGGCCGGGGGAACTTCGGAGGATTACCTGCGCAGCAAGGGGCAGGAAAACTTGGAGGAAATCTTGAAGGTGTACCGGGCCAGGAAGGCGGTGGAGGACACAAAGCGCCCGGTGAAGGCGTACAACGCCAAAATCAAGGAGCAGCGGGACGCCCGGGCCATGGCGGCGCTGGAGGGCACCGAAAACTGGACCGACAAGCAAACGGGCATGCAGTACAGCATGGAGACGATGCCGCGCAACATCCGGGATATTTCGCGGGGGGGCGAGGCCGGCCGCCGGATGGTGGAGGAATACTTTGCGCCGGTGCAGGTGCACGAGGCGGCGGCCACCCGGATGAAAAACGAGTACCGGGCGCGCATTGCCAAGCTGGGGCTCAACCAATGGGAGAGCGCCTACACCCAAATCTATGGGGAGCTGGAGGCGCTGGACGGCGTGCAATATAAGAGCAAGGAGCGGGAGCATCTGGCCGAGGCGCTGGAGGAGCTGAAGCAGGAGCACGGGCGCGAGATCAACGAGAAAAAGGCGCGGGAGGCGGTGCCGGTTTTCCGCAAGGAGCTGGACGCGCTGTTTGCGCAGATCAACCAGGCGCTGGTGGAAAACGGATACGAGCCGGTGGAATACCGCAAGGGGTATTTTACTCATTTTTCGGAAAACGAGATGGACAGCCTCCTAAAAAATATCGTCGCCCTTGTGGGGCATGGTTCAAACCCGGACGACCTGCTGACCTCGATTGCGGGGCTGACCGCGGGCTTTAAGCCGGGCCGGCGCTGGAACCCCCACGCGCTGGAGCGCAAGGGCTTTGAGACCGCCTACGACGCGCTGAAGGGCTTTGATTTGTACCTTGAGGTGATGGCGGACATTATCCACCACACGGGGGACATCCGCAATTTGTGGGCGCTGGCGGAGGCGATCCGGTACAAGTACGGGGACGAGGGGATCCAGGAGGAAATCCGGCGCATCCGCGCGGATGAAACGCTGACCGATTCACAGCGGGACGACCGGCTGGCTGAAATGGGGGCACTGGGCAAAAGCCACCTGAGCCGTTTTGTGCAGGAGCTGGACGAGTACACAAACCTCTTGGCGGGCAAAAAGAGCAGGTATGACCGTGCGGTGGAGTATGCGATAGGCCGCGGAATTTACCGGGTGATGAACAAGATCGAGAGCAAGGTAGGGGCCAACATGGTGGCGTTTAACCCCGGCAGCTGGCTGACCAACGTCCTGCCGGTGGCCCAGGTGGCGGCCGAGGTGGGCCAGGGGAACATGCTGCGGGCGGCGCGGGACACGGTGAAAAACTGGTGGCACAGCGATGGCTTTGAGGACCGGTCGGACTTTTTGACCAATCGGGCGGGCTCGCAGATGCTCTCACGCAGCAAACTCCAGAGGGCGAGCGACTTTTTGAGCAGCCCGATGCAGATGATCGACGGTTTTGCCAGCAATATGGTGACCCGGGCCTACTACTACAAAAACCTGCGGGCGGGCATGAACCCGGTGGAGGCGCTGCAAGGGGCCGACCGCCAGGCCGCCGGCCTGATGGCCGACCGCAGCAAGGGCGCGATGCCGACCCTGTTCGCCAGCAAAAACCCGCTGACTCGGATGCTTACGATGTTCCAGCTGGAGCCGAACAACACCCTGCGGCATATTGCCAAGGACATCCCGGACATGGGCGACAAGGCAAGCGAGATTTGGGGCATGATCCTGATCGGGTTTGTTTATTCGTACATCTTCGACGATTTGTTTGAACTGCTGACCGGCCGGCGCTGCGCGCTGGACCCGCTGGATATTTTCAACGAGGCCATGGGGGACATGACCGGTTTTGAAGTGCCGAACCTCGTTGAGGAGGGGTACAAGGCGGTAAAGGGCGAGGCAAGCCGGGAGGACTTTGTGACACAGCCGGCGGGCGTTGCGCACACGGTGGCCAACACTGCCAAAAATCTTGCGCAGGAGGTGCCCTTTGTGGGGGGCCTTTTGGGCGGCGGCCGGCTGCCAGTGAGCGCGGCCTTCCCGGATATTGGGAATGCATGGGGATATTTTGGCGGCTGGCTGGACGGCAACAAGAGCGGCCTGCAGGCACTGTACGGCGTGGGCAAGGAGCTGGCAAAGCCGATGCTGTACACGGCCATGCCCCTGGGCGGCGGGCAGCTCAAAAAGACGGCTGAGGGGCTTGACACGATGGTGCGCGGCGGGTACTACAAGCAGGGCCGGGCGGACAACAGCGACCGCAGCAACTTCTACCAGGTGCGGTTTGGCGAGGAGGCGGCCGGGCTGGACGAGCGGCTGGCCCGGATGGAGGCGGCCGGCGCTGATGGGGTGCGGCCGAGCAAGCCGGACCGGACGCTGACCGTGAACGGCGAGGACGTCGAGCTTGGCGCGGCGGCGTACAAGCAGTACCTTGAGACCCGGGCGAACGGCAGCTATGAGCTGCTGGGATACCTGCCCCAGTTGGAAAGCGCCGGCGCGGACGATGCGCTGCAAACGGCCTATGCCAGGCGGGTGCAGGAGTACATGGCCGAGGTGGCCCGGGAGCAGGCGGCCGACGCCGAGCCCAAGCCCTGGGTGGACGCCGCCCGGGAGTACGCCGGCGCAGAGGGCGGCGAGGTAAACGAGCGGCTGGCAAACGCGATCCTTGCGCGGGTGATCATCAGCATGGCAAAGGCGGACAAGCAGCCAAACGGCAGCAGCGTGAAGGGCAGCCGGAAACGGAACGCCCTTGCGGCACTGGAGGCGGTTGGGTTTGGGACGGATACGGCGGCCGAGCTTTGGGAGATGTTTGGGTAAGGGCCGAGGGGCTGATGTGCCGATGTAAGAAAAGGCCCCCGCCCGGCGGATGGCCGGGCGGGGGTGGGTTTTAGGGGGAGTTTTGGACGTGCGGGGTACACAGTTAGGTACACACTTTTTTGCTTTGATGCCTTAAAAATGAAATGTATGTTTCGCAATGAAAACAAAATACGATGAATTAACGGCGAAAATTGAGAGAGGAAATAAAGGCATTTTGTGCTGGAGGCGGTTCGAATCCCTCTCTTTCCGCCATCGGGCCGCCGCAGGCGATAAAACGCCTGCGGCGGTTTTTTGTGTTCCCGCCAGGAAAGGGCCCGGCCAGCCCCTTTGTGCCGCGCCGCGGCCGGGGCCCCGCCGGCCGAAGGCCGCCCCCCTTTTTTGCACGGCAGCGGATCAGTTGAGCGCCACATAGCCGGTTTGCTCGATGATCCACTGGCCCTGGGGCGAGAGGATCCAATCCAGCAGGGCGGCCAGCTCGGTTTGATGGCTTTCGGGGGCGGGCAGGCCGATGGGCGCGGCGGTGACCGCGTAAAACTCGCTGGAGATGGGGTAGCTGCCGTCCCGGATGCTCTCCCGGGTGGGCGCGGCGCCGTTTAAAGCCAGCAGGCGGATCTGGTCGTTTTCCACCATCTGGGTGGAGTAATAGCGAAAGGAAAAGCCAATGGCGTTTTGGTAGTTGCGGTAGCTGGCCACCCGGGAGATGATGCCGCCCATATCGGCCACCACGTCCTCCTTCTCCGGCTCCATGAGGGGGGTATCCCCCATCAGGCGCTCGAGGGCGGACTGGCTGCCGCTGTTTTCGGCCCGCTGGAAGGCCCGGATGGGCCGGTTCTGGCCGCCCACCTCGCGCCAGTTGGTGATCGCGCCGGAGTAGATGCCCCGCACCTGCTCCACCGTAAGGCCCTGCACCGGGTTTTGGCTGTTGACAAAAAACACAAAGGCCTCCCGGCCAATGGGGGTCAGGTGCAGTTCCATCCCCGCCGCCCGCGCGGCGTCCAGCTGGTCCTGGGAGGGGGCCGCCGCAAAGATCACGTCCACCTCCCGGCCGATGAGCCGCTCGTAGGCCCCCACCGTGTTGCTGCAAACCACCGGGCCTTCGTACAGGGAATACTCCCGCTCCGGGTAGACCGCCTGGGCAAAGGCGGCGTACATGGGGTAAAGGGCGGTGGCCCCGTCCATGGTGGGCAGCAGCAGGTTATCCTCCAGCCGCAGGGTGGGCTCCTCCTCCAGCCGGACGGCCCTGGTGTCGGGCGCATAGGGCTGGTACTGCCCGAGCATCCCCAGCCGGTCGTCCAGGGTGGGGATCTGGTCCCGCCAGACGCCGTGGCCCACACAGAGCGCCGCCGCCGCGCACAGGGCCAGATAGCCGGCCAGCACCGCCTTTTTGCCCCGCCGCCCCAGCAGCACCCGCAAGCAGAGGGCGAGCAGCCCGGCCAGCCCCAGCAGGCCGGCCGCGTAGGTCACATAGGGCGGCGGGCCGCTGAGCAGCAGATAGGCCCAGCCCAAAAACAGCAAAAAGCCGCCCGGCAAAAGAATCAGCAGGCAGTACCCCAGATTTTTGATAGAGCGCTTCATCCTGTACCCTCCGCAAAAAGAAAATCGGGGCAAGCGCTCTGACGCTTGCCCCGACGCCGGTGGTGCGAGGAACGAGACTTGAACTCGCAAGGTAAGAACCACACGCCCCTCAAACGTGCGCGTATGCCAATTCCGCCACCCTCGCACAGCAAAACACCCTATCAGGTGCGAATGATATTGTACCACATCCGGCCGGGCCGCGTCAAGCATTTTTCGCTATATGCTGCCGTATCCTGCATCCCATGGTCAAAAAAGCGCCGAGGCTGCTCCCGCATCCTCAAACCCGCAAGGGCGGAGCCGGGTTATCAGCGGGCGTGCGGACGGCGGCATCCCCGCCGGGGCCGCGCGGGCGCCTGTTCAGGGGGTGCGCTCCCCCTGTGCGCGGGTGCGGTGGGTGCTGGGGAACCAGACCGCGGGGGTAAACACCGAGATGCCCATCACCGTTTCGTCGGTGGGGTTGGAGAGGATGTGGGGCAGGTTTGAGCAGATCAGGGTGGTGTCGCCGGCGCACAAATGGATGCTTTTGCCCTCCACGATCACGTCCAGCTCCCCCTTTTCCACCAGCACGATCTCCTCGCTGGGGTGGATGACCGGCAGTTCCCCGTCCACGCTGTGGGGGTCCAGTTCAAACCGGGTCATCATGGACTGCGGCACAAACTCCGCGCCGGGCATCGGGCTTAAAATCTGGTAGTGGACGCTGGAATTGGGCTGGGACATCAGGATCATATTCTCTTTGCGGGTGGTCAGGCCCGGCTGGTTCTCGTCGCCCAAAAACAGGTAGGTGGGCACATCCAGCGCCGCGCTGAGCTTGCGCAGGGTGGAGAGGGAAGGGTCGGTCAGGCCGCGCTCGATCTGGGAGATGTACCCGATGGACAGCCCGGTCGTTTGGGCAAGTGCCTTGAGGGTAATCCCCCGCCCTTTGCGGATGGAGCGGATGTGGTCTCCCAGCATGAAAGCCCTCCTGTTTTTAACAGTGTATAAAAAAACCGCGTTTTTTTTAGTATACTGCAAACGCAAACCCGCGTCAATCAAGGCGCGGCACGGGGGCGGCCCTTTGCGGCGTTTGCCCGGCTGCCGGCAAAAATGCCGCCGTATCGCCTTGCCCGGCACAGGCGGTACGGGCATTTCAGGAGCGTGCAAAAATTCTAAAAATTTTTGTATATGTAAAATATATCCCTCCAATCCTTTCGTTTTTATTCAAATTTTCCGATAATCCTGAATTTTTTGGCTTTTTTGCCAAAACGCTTGACGGATAATTTTAGAAATAGTAATATTCAGTTAATCAAGTAAGGAGGCGGTAACCCATGAAGATCACCGACATCAAGGCAGAACTGTTCAAGGTCCCTCTTAAAAAGCCGTTCCGCATCGCCTTTGCGGTGCAGGACCACTCGGTCAACGTGCTGGTCAAGATCACCACCGACGAGGGGGTTTGGGGCATTGGCGAGGCGGCCCCGTTCGAGCCGGTCACCGGGGAGAACGCGGCCATGATTTTGGAGGCGCTCAAGCTGTTCCGGCAGGGGCTGGTGGGCACCGACCCGATGGACCTGGAGGGCGCGCACCGGATGATGGACCGGCTGCTGAGCGGCAACACCTCGGCCAAGGCGGCGGTGGACATCGCCCTGTACGACATCCGGGGCAAGGTGATGGGCCAGCCGCTGTACAAGGTGCTGGGGGGCGGCTGCAATCAGGTCGTGACCGACATGACCATCGGCATCGACGAGCCGGAGCAGATGGCCCAGGAGGCCCGGGAGCGGGTGGAGCGGGACGGCTTTACCATCCTCAAGGTCAAGGCGGGCATCTGCCCGGCGGACGATGTGCGCGCGCTGACCCTGATCCGGGAGGCGGTGGGCCCCGCGGTGCGGCTGCGGGTGGACGCAAACCAGGGCTACACCGTAAGCGACGCGGTGCAGACCCTCAAGGCCTTTGAGGCGCTGGGCGTGGAGGCCGTGGAGCAGTGCCTGCCCTGGTGGGACCTGGAGGGTGCGCGGCTGGTGCGCTCCAAGGTAAACCTGAAGGTGATGCTGGACGAGTCCATCCACTCCCCCATGGACGCCGCACGGGCCTGCCGGCTGGACGCGGCGGATATTTTAAACATCAAGCTGATGAAGTGCGGCGGGCTGTACCCGGCGCAGAAGATCAACGCCATTGCCGAGGCAAACCATGTGCAGTGCATGGTGGGCTGCATGCTGGAGACCAAGGTGGCCATTGCGGCGGGGGTAAGCCTGGTTGCGGCCAAGCAGAACATCACCGAGGCCGACTGCGACAGCTTTATGTACGCCGTGGACCCCGAGATGGGCATGCCCGGCGGCTTTGCGGTGGAGGGCGGGGTATACACCCTGACCGACAAGCCGGGCCTTGGCCTTGATTTTGATTTTTGACCGTACTATTTTGTGAGAGGGGAATCGTTTATGGAAGGTACCTTGTTTTCGTCCGAGGGGGCATTGCTGTTTATCATCTTTCTGATCGTGGCCGGCGGGCTGTGGCTCCAGCGCTTTAAGGCCTTTAAGGCGCTGGGCCCCGCGCTGACCGTTATCCTCACCGGCATCCTGCTGTCTAATCTTAAAATCGTGCCGGTCTCCAGCCCCACCTACGACGCCATCAGCAGCTACTGCGTGCCGCTCTCGGTGTCCATCTGCCTTTTGAGCCTGGATCTGCGCCAGATGAAAAAGCTCACCAAGGAGCCCATCCTGGCCCTTATTTCGGCAGCCTTCAGCGTCTGTTTGGCGGCCTTTGTGTTCGGCATCCTGTTTGCCGGGAAGATCGACGAGGGCTGGAAGGTCTCCGGCATGTTCGTGGGCACCTACACCGGCGGCAGCTCCAACCTCACCGCCATTGCCGTGGGGCTCAACGCCGCCAAGACCACCATCGCCTCGGCCAACGCGGCGGACTATGTGGTGGGCATCCCCACCCTGCTTTTGATGTTTGCCATGCCG
The DNA here is from genome assembly GCA_910579545.1 of uncultured Oscillospiraceae bacterium. GTDB lineage: Bacteria > Bacillota > Clostridia > Oscillospirales > Ruminococcaceae > UBA7177. The sequence continues at coordinate 28,849 of CAJTVI010000010.1, forward strand.
GCCATCTACAAAAACTCCAAGGCCCTTAAAAAGCTGTGGCCCTACGAGATGACCGCCGAGGAGCTGCTGGGCGACGGCGACCACGAGGAACTGATGGCCTCCAAGGAGTGGTCGATCCAGGAGATCGCCTGGCTGCTGTCCATCGGGTTTGGCACGGTGTGGGTGTCCACCCAGCTTGCGGGGATGCTGTTCGGCAGCGATTTCCGCAGCGCGGGGCGCATCCTGCTCATCACCACCTTCTCGATCCTGCTGGCCCAGCTGCCGGCCGTGCGCCGCTTGCGGGGCAACTTTGACCTTGGGCTGTTTGTGGCGCTGCTCTTTTTGAGCACCATCGGCTTTGCGGTGGACCTCATGCAGTTTTTTGGCTCCACCTTTTACATCACCCTCTTCTGCCTGTGCGTGATCCTGTTCAGCAGCCTGCTGCACCTGGCCATCACCCGCCTGTTGAAGATCCGGTTCGAGTATGTGCTGCTCTCGATCGTGGGCTGCATCTCGGACGGCCCCACCGCGGCGCTGGTGGCCTCCAGCGCCCAGTGGAAGATCCTCATCAACATCGGCCTGCTCATGGGGGTGCTGGCCGGGGCCCTGGGCAACTACGCGGGCATCTCGGTGGCGTATGCCATCCGGGCCGTCTTAGGGCTTTAACCGGCCGCAAGGCCCCCTGAAAGGAGCGTTCCATGGACGTTTTTGGTGTATATGTATCCGGCATCCTCTATGGGGAGCTGGAACTTTGCCCCGGCGCGGCGCGCATCCGCCGGCTGGATGTTTTCAGCGGCAGCCTGCAGGGCTGGGAGCCGCTCACCGATGAGATCAACGCCTTTTACAAAGCCTTTACCAAACTGGACCTTGCGGCCTTTGCCGCCAACGAGCCGCTTTACAGCGAGGGGCTGCGGGGCAAGGGCGAGGTCCGGCTGGCCGGCGAGCGCTATACCAGCGAGGACGGCGTCCACTACCTGCAGCGGGATGTAAAGTTCCCGGCCAACAAGCAGATGGAGGGGGACAAGCTTGCGGCGGTGTACTGCCCCGCCCGCGAGATGGTGACCCTTGTGGTACGGCAGGGCTGGGAGGACAAGACCCTGCTGCGGCAGTGGCGCGAGGCCTGGCCAGACGAAACGCTCTGGCCGGTGGCCCGGCCCGTGAGCGTGGAGATGCCCATGCGGGACGGGATCCGGCTGGCGGCCGACGTCTACCTGCCCGCCGGCTGCAGCCAGAAGCTGCCGGCCGTGCTGGTGCGCACCCCCTACGGCAAGGAGGACGGCTGCGAGGTCTACTACCGCTATGTGCAGCGGGGCTATGCGGTGGTGGTGCAGGACGTGCGCGGCCGCAGCAAGAGCGGGGGCGACTGGATCCCCAACTACTACGAGGTGGAGGACGGCGACGACACCCTCAACTGGATCGCGGCCCAGCCCTGGAGCAGCGGCAGCGTGGGCATGGTGGGCGGCTCCTACCTTGGGTATGTGCAGTGGGCGGCCGCGGCCAGCGGCAACCCGCACCTGAAAGCGCTGATCAGCGTGGTGTGCGCGGGCAGCGCCTTTGTGGACCTGCCCCGCCGGGGCGGCTCGCTTACCTCCGGCATGCTGGCCTGGGCCTTTGCGGTGTCGCAAAAAGAGTTCCGCCCCGAGCTGATGGAGCGGGACGACTGGGACGAGGTGCTGCGCATCCGCCCGCTGGCCCGGCTGCCCCAAAAGGCGCTGGGCTACCCGGTGCCCTTTTTGGAAAGGTGGTTTGAACCCAGCGACTGTAACGCCTTTTGGCAGCGCTCCAACTGGAAGGAGCGGTCCTGCGGGGCGCAGGTGCCGGCGCTGATCCAGTCCGGCTGGTTTGACGACAACGGCATGGGCACTACCGAGGCGCTGGAGCTGGTGCACGACTACCCGGCGGGCCTGCGCAAGGTCATCCTGGGGCCCTGGCAGCACAGCGGCAACAGCCGGTACGACCTGCACGCCCTCTCGTTTGGCAGCGAGGCGCTGCGCTTCGATCTGGACCTGCTGTATTTCCGCTGGTTTGAGCACTTCCTCAAGGGGGTGGACAACGGGGTGGACCGCACCCCGCCGGTGGAGTACTACACGGTGGGCCAGGAGCGCTGGAAAACCGCCGAAAACTGGCCGGTGCCCGCAACTCGGGAGTGCTCGCTCTATCTGGACAGCGACGGCCACGCCAACACCTCGGGGGGAGATGGGCGGCTGGTCTGGCAGGCCCCCGCCCGCGAGGGGGCGGACCGCTACATCTATGACCCGCGCGACCCGGCCACCCACATCATCGACCTGTCGGAAAACGAGCTGGAGGTGCCCGAGGACTACACCGAGGAGGAGCGCCGCGGCGACATGCTCTGCTACACCACCGCCCCCCTCACCGAGGACCTGACCCTCACCGGCGACATGACGGCCGAGCTCTACGTCTCCTCCAACGCGCCGGACACCGATTTTATCGTGCGCGTCACCGACCTGGACGAGGCCGGCCGCTCGGTCAAGCTGGCCGACGGCATCCTGAGCGCCCGCTACCGCAGCGGCTTTGAAAAGGCCGAGTTTTTAACGCCAAAGCAGGTGGTCTGCCTCAAGATCCGCACCACCAAGCTCTCCAACTGCTTTAAAAAGGGCCACTGCATCCGCCTTACGGTTACCTCCGGGGCCAAAAACTTCGTTTTCCCCAACAGCAACACCCTCGGGGGTTACAACACCAACGAGGTGTTTGTGGCCCAAAACCAGGTGCACCACGGCGGGGCGTTCGCCTCCCGCCTGATCGTGCGGGCCGAGACCTGACAGCGCCCACAGCCAAATCGGCACAGAAAAAAGGAAACCCCCAGGAACGCCATCGCGCGGCGCTGCCGGGGGTTTCTATGCGTTATTCAAATTCGATGGTGCCCACCGGCTTGGGGGTGAGGTCGTAGAGCACGCGGCAGACGCCGGGCACCTCGGCCAGGATGCGGGCCGAGACCTTTTGCAGCACCGCCCAGGGCAGTTCGGGCACGGTGGCGGTCATGGCGTCCACCGTGTTGACGGCCCGGATGAAGACCGGCCAGTCGAAGGCGCGGCGGCCCTGCCGCACGCCGGTGGCGCGCATGTCCGGCACAACGGTAAAGAACTGCCAGACCTGCCGCGCCAGCCCGGCCGCCGCAAACTCCTCCCGCAGGATGGCGTCCGATTCGCGCACAGCGGCCAGCCGGTCGCGGGTGATGGCGCCCAGGCAGCGCACCCCCAGCCCCGGCCCGGGGAAGGGCTGGCGCTCCACCATGCTCTCGGGCAGGCCCAGCGCGCGGCCCACCTCGCGCACCTCATCCTTAAAGAGCAGCCGCACCGGCTCCACCAGCTCAAACCGCAGGTCCTCCGGCAGGCCGCCCACGTTGTGATGCGCCTTGACCCCGTCGGCGCTCTCTAAGATGTCCGGGTAGATGGTGCCCTGGGCCAAAAAGTCGATGCCCTCTAACTTGCGGGCCTCCTCCTCAAACACCTTGATGAACTCGCCGCCGATGATCCGGCGCTTGCGCTCCGGCTCGGCCACCCCGGCCAGCAGGTCGAGGAAGCGGTCGGTGGCGTCCACATAGATGAGGTTGGCGTTCAGCTGGCCCCGGAAGACCTCCAGCACCTGCTCGCTCTCGCCCTTGCGCATCAGCCCGTGGTTGACATGCACGCAGACCAGCTGCCGCCCGATGGCCTTGATGAGCAGCGCCGCCACCACCGAGGAATCCACCCCGCCCGAGAGGGCCAGCAGCACCTTTTTGCTGCCTACCTGGGCGCGCACCTCCCGGACCTGCTCCTCAATAAAGGCGTTTGCCAGCGCGGGGGTGTTGATCCGCTGCATCTGTGCGGGGCGCATCTGATTTTCCATCCTGATCCCTTTCCTTTCCCTTTTTAAACCGCCGTACCCTTTGCCCGCCGCACCGTGCGGGCAGCGGCAGGGCGGCTTTTGTATCCTGCCGCGCGGCCCCGTGGCCCGGACCGCGGCCGCCAAGCCTCAGCCTTCCTCCAGCGCCGCGTCCTGGAGCCGGTCAAACTCCGCCATGCACTCCTCCACCGAGGCGCCGGCCAGCAGCTGGCGCACGATGAGGCAGGTGTTGCCCCACTGCTCCACCTGCATACCGGCGTTCGAACCGAGCACATAGACCCCTTCCTCGATCCGGTCATTCAGCGGCCGCAGCGCGGGAACACAGTCCACCTTGACATTCCGGGAGGGGGATATGACCCGGTTGGTCTGGGAATAGACCTCGAGCGCCTCGTCGGACAGGATCACCTCTAAAACCTGCATCGCATCCCCGGCATGCTCGGCGTTGGCGCCAACGCCAAAGCCGGTCATGGGCATGACCGGCATCTGCCCCCGGCTGCTGGGGAACCCGATGACCTGCATCTCAAAATCCGTTTTCCCGTAGGCGGTTTCGGTGTTGGCCGCGCCCCAATAGGCCATTACAATGGGTGTCCGGCCGGCCAAAAAGTCCTCCCGTTCCCCCTCGATGGCCTCGGTGACCAACGCCTTTTCCGGGTCGATATAACCGCGGTCGATCAGCGTCTGCAAAAACTCAAAGCCGGGACGCATATAATCGCTGTACCGGGCCTGCCCGCTGTTGAGCGCCGCGATGCCGGCCTCGGTATCGCCGCCGTTGTACAGGTCGGCATAGGCCTGGGCCAGCACAAAGGTCTCGAGCCACCAGCGGTTTGCGCCAATGGGCGTTTTAAACCCATTCTGCTGGAATACCCGGCAGCACTCCAAAAACTCCTCGGGCGTGTTGGGCAGCGCAAGGCTGTACTGGTCAAACAGGCTCTTGTTGATAAAAAGCCCATAGGCCACCACCTCCTGCGGGATGCCCACCAGCCTGCCGTCCACCGTGTTGGCCACCCGGATGATCTCCCGCAGGTTCTGGGCGCACTCCAGACCGGAAAGGTCCATCAGCGCCCCTTCCCGGCCCAGCGCCATCAGGGTATCCGGGTTGAGCAGGTAAAGGTCGTCCATGTTGCTGCGCGCCCGGTCAAGGATCACCTCGTCGTAGGTTTTGTCCTGATAGTTTTCCGCCGTATAGGTACGGTAGGCAACGGTCACGCCCAAACGCTCCTCGGCCATGGCAATGGTCAGGTCCGTGGCGCTCCGCGCCACGTTTTTGGCGTTGGGGTCGGTTTTTTCCATCGGACTAAAAAGGGTGACCACCCGCTCGTTTCCGGTTTGTCCGGCCGCCAGATTGCCCGGCCGCCTGCCCTGCCCGCAGGACACCAGCAGCAGGCTCAAAGCGCCCGCAAGGCAGGCGGCCGCCCACCCCTTCTGTGCCTTTTTGGGAAAGCGGCTTTTCACCGCCTGTGTCATGAATTCCATTTGCTGACCACCTTCTTTAAAACCTGCATATCGATCGGCTTGGCCACATGGGCGTCCATCCCGGCGTCCAGCGCCGCCGTTTCGTCCTCGGCAAAAGCGTTTGCCGTCATGGCAATGATCGGGATGCTGGCCGCATCCTCCCGCGGCAGCGCGCGGATGGCCCGTGTGGCCTCGTGCCCGTTCATCACCGGCATCTGCACATCCATCAGGATCGCGTCAAACTCGCCCGGCGCCGCCTGCATAAAGCGCTCCACCGCCAGCTGGCCGTTGGCGGCGATCTCGCAGGAAGCACCCTCGATCTCCAGCAGCTCGGCCAGGATCTCGGCGTTGATCTCATTGTCCTCCGCGGCGAGGAAGTGCAGCCCCTCAAGGCTCCCCTCCTCCGCGGGGGCCGGCGCGGGCTGCCCGGCATCCGCCAAAAGCTCGGCAACCTTTTTTTGCAGCGCCGATACAAAGAAGGGCTTGGGCAGTATACCGGTGCGCTCGGGCAGCGGGCCGCCGTCCTGCTCGCCGGCGTCCGGGTCCAGCAGCAGCACCAGCGGCATCAGGGGCGGCTTTGCCTGCTGCAGCAGGGCGGCCGCCTTTTGCAGGTCTGGCCCCTGCCCGCCGCCGTCCAGCAGGATGAGCTGGCAGTCCTCGCCGCCCGCCGCAAGACGCCCGGCAGCCTGCTGCGCGCTGGTGCAGCAAACAAGCTGCAAGCCCGCGTCCCCGGTAAGCATCCGGATGTTCCCGCTGCATTCCGCGTCCGCGGTCACCAGCAGCATCCGGGTGATCCCGTGCTGCGTCCAAAACTCGCGGCTGGCCTGTTCCTCCGGGATGCGCAGCTCCAGCTCGACCCGGAACAGCGACCCGCGGTCCACCTCGCTGGAAACCTCGATGGTCCCGCCCATCATTTCCACAATGCTTTTGGTGATCGCCATGCCAAGGCCGGTGCCCTGCACCTTGTTGGTGGTGCTGTTTTCGGCCCGGGTAAACGCGTCAAAGATGGTTTTCAGGTATTCGGGCGTCATGCCGTAGCCATTGTCCTCCACCTCGATGCGGATGCGCTCGTACTGGCTGGAGCGCTGCGCAAGCCCGATGATGCGCAGCCAGATCTTCCCGCCCGGGGGCGTATACTTTACCGCGTTGGAGAGCAGGTTTATCAGGATCTGGTTGAGCCGCGTCTCGTCCCCCATCAGGTATTCGTAGCGGATGCCGGTGACCTCAACATGGAATTCCTGCCCGCGGTCCCTGGCCATTGGCTGGATGATCGCCTCCACCGAGGATACCACATCGTTGAGCGCAAACCGCTCGTAGTTGAGCACGACCTTGCCGCTCTCGATCTTGGACACGTCCAGAACATCGTTGATCAGGCTTAAAAGATGCTGGCCGGACGCGGTGATCTTGCGGGTATATTCGCGCACCTTTGCCGGGTTTTCGGCATCCCGCGAGAGGAGGGCGGTAAAGCCCAGCACGGCGTTCATGGGGGTGCGGATGTCGTGCGACATATTGGACAAAAAGGTCGTTTTTGACTCGCTTGCGATCTGGGCCGCCTGCAGGGCCTGGGCCAGCTGCTGGTTGTGGAGCCGGCGCTCCTCCTCCTGCTCTTTGCGCTGCTTATCCTGCTGGCGGCGGTTGAGGTAGTACAAAAGGATACAGGCCAAAAAGGCGGTGAGCATTGAGGCCACCACGATCAGGATGCTCTGGTTGACCGCCCGCCCCTCCTGCTGGATGGCCTCTACCGGCACGTAGCCCACCAGGAACAGGCTTCCCCCGTTGACCGCCCACATATAGTTGAGCGCCTGCACGTCCCGGATATCGTGGTAGAACATGGCGTTGCGCCCGGTGGACAGGCAGTCCCGCACCTCGCTGCGCAGGTCCTCGTCCCGGATATCGTTGGCCCGGTAAAAATCGTCCAGGTTGAGGTGGCCGGCATCCCTCTGGCCCATCCCGCTGGGCTTGAGCACAAACCGCTCGCTGCCGGCGTCCATGATATACAGGGTGGCCTGCCGGTCGTAAAATCCGCCGCTGGGCAGGGCCTTATCGATCTCGTCGTAGATATATTCGGCATAAAGGGTGGCGATCTCCTGCCCGCTGCGCTCCACCGGGCACCGGATCGTATACGACCACGCCCCCATATGATTAACGTATGAGCGTGAGATGTCTATCCCACTTACCGTACTGCCTGCCGAGAAATCCAGCTCATCGGGCCTGAAGGACTCCCCCTCGCTGGAAACGCCCTGCGCCTGGCCGGTCCAAACCAGCGAAAGCCTTGTCATGGCCTGATTTTTTTCAAAGGCCAGGATATAGGCCTCCGGGTCCTGCATCTGCGCAATTTCCTGGGCAAGCATCACCTGAAACTCCACCTCGCTGCGCAGGATGGCCTCGATGGTGTTGCGGATCAGGCCAAGGCTCTCGCTGAGGTTCTGGATGGCAGAGTCGGACATCTTGCGGGAGGTGATGCGCGCCACATTGAATACAATGGTCAGCAGCAGGCAAAACACCAGCACAATGGACAGGATCAGGTAAGCCCCTCTCCTTTTGGTGGATCGGTTGCGTTTTTCTCTCATCGGGCATCTACCTTTTTCATCAGACCGCCTCAAAAACCGCATTTTCCGGGCCCGGCCGCCGCTTTGCCCCATCCCTTTGCGAGGGCTGCCGGCGGGCCCTGTTTTATTATATTATTCCCCTTGTTTTTGTGTCAATAGCCCGGCAATACGGCGGGAAGGGCGGCCGCAAACCCGCAGCGGGCCGGGTTGGCCCGCACACGGCGGCCCGCGGCCAAAACGGCCCCGCGGGCATGGCGGGGGGACGGGTCATTCAAATTCGATGGTGGCGGGGGGCTTGCCGGTACAGTCGTAGAGCACCCGGTTGACATGCGGCACCTCGTTGACGATGCGGCTGGTGATGGCGCTGAGCAGCTCCCAGCTCAAGGGGGCGGCCTCGGCGGTCATAAAATCGGTGGTGGTGACCGCGCGCAGCGCCACCGCGTAATCGTAGGTGCGCTCGTCCCCCATCACGCCCACGCTGCGCATGTTGGTGAGGGCCGCAAAGTACTGGCTGGCGCCGCCGCCCATGCCGGCCTTTGCCATCTCCTCGCGGAAGATGGCGTCCGCCTCCTGCACCATTTTGATCTTTTCGGGGGTGACGGCCCCGATGATGCGGATGGCAAGCCCCGGCCCCGGGAAGGGCTGGCGGCTGACCAGATGCTCCGGCAGGCCCAGCTGGCGGCCGGCGGCGCGCACCTCGTCCTTGAACAGGCTGCGCAGCGGCTCGACGATCTCTTTAAAATCCACATGATCCGGCAGGCCGCCCACATTGTGGTGGCTCTTGATAACGGCGGATTCGCCCCCCAGCCCGCTCTCGACCACGTCCGGGTAGATGGTGCCCTGCACCAGGTAATCCACCCGGCCGATCTTTTTGGCCTCCTGCTCAAACACCCGGATGAACTCCTCGCCAATGATCCTGCGCTTGTGCTCCGGCTCTTCCACCCCGGCCAGCTTGTCGTAAAACCGCTGCTGGGCGTTGACCCGGACAAAGTTGAGGTCGTAGGGGCCGGCCGGGCCAAATACCGCCTCCACCTCGTCCCCCTCGTTTTTGCGCAGCAGGCCGTGGTCCACAAACACGCAGGTAAGCTGTTTGCCCACCGCCTTGGCCAGCAGCACCGCCGCAACGCTGGAATCCACCCCGCCCGAGAGGGCGCAGAGCACCCGGCCGCCGCCGATCTTTTGGCGCAGGGCCGCGATGCTGCTTTCTACAAAGGAGTCCATCTTCCAGTCGCCCTTGCAGCCGCAGACCTTGTACACAAAGTTTGCCAGCATTTTGGTGCCCTCCCGGGTGTGCAGCACCTCGGGGTGGAACTGCACCGCGTAAAGGCCGCGCTGGGGGTCCTCGGCCGCGGCCACCGGGCAGTTTGCGGTGCGGGCCGAGACGGCAAAGCCGGGGGCCGGCTGGGCGATAAAGTCGTTGTGGCTCATCCAGCAGATCGTTTTTTCGCTTACCCCATCAAACAGCAGGGAGCGGGTGTCCACCGTGACCTCGGTTTTGCCGTACTCCCGCCCGGGCGCGGGGGCGACCCGGCCGCCCAGCAGCTGCATCATGAGCTGGCTGCCGTAGCAGATGCCCAGCACCGGGATGCCGGCCGAAAAAAGCGCCGGGGTATAGCTGGCCGACGCGGGGTCATACACGCTGTTGGGCCCGCCGGTGAGGATGACCCCCTTGGGGTTTTTGGCCTTTATCTCGTCCAGGCCGGTGCGCCAGGAGCAGATCTCGCAATAGACGCCGCACTCCCGCACCCGGCGGGCGATGAGCTGGTTGTACTGGCCGCCAAAATCGATCACGACCACGGTCTCATGCTGCATGATGATCCCTTCCCCTCTTTTGCTTGGCTTTGGTCCCGCCTCTTTATATCCCCTCGTGCGCTTTCCTTTGCGGGCGATGCCGCTAAGCTCAGCCGTCGCCTGACGGCTCGGCTTCGCTGATCGGACATCTATTATGCCACGAACGCGCAGCGTGAGTGGTATAATTGGCGATTTCGCCGGTTGCCCCGGCAGGGGCGAGGCGAACGCCATAAAAATAAAAGTATAATAGCCGCTTTGCGGCTATTATTATACCATATTCCCTGCGCAAAATCGACAGGAAATCCGGGCGCAAAAACAAAAACGCCCCCTGCTTTTGAGACAGGGGGACGCTTTGATCATATTTGTGCCAGACTGTTTCAGGAGCCTTGCAAATTACTCAAAGATCTTGGAAACAACGCCCGAACCCACGGTGCGGCCGCCCTCGCGGATAGCGAAGCGCAGGCCCTCGTCCATGGCGATGGGGGTGATGAGCTCGACCGACATGGTGACGTTATCGCCAGGCATGCACATCTCGGTGCCCTCGGGCAGGGTGATGACGCCGGTCACGTCGGTGGTGCGGAAGTAGAACTGCGGGCGGTAGTTGTTGAAGAAGGGGGTATGACGGCCGCCCTCTTCCTTTTTCAGGATATAGACCTGGCCCTCGAACTTGGTGTGGGGATGGATGCTGCCGGGCTTGGAGATGACCTGGCCGCGCTCGATATCGGTGCGCTGCACACCGCGCAGCAGAGCGCCGATGTTGTCGCCCGCCTCGGCGAAGTCCAGCAGCTTGCGGAACATCTCCAGGCCGGTAACGGTGGTCTTCATCTTCTCTTCCTTCAGGCCAACGATCTCAACCTCCTCGCCGACCTTGATCTGGCCGCGCTCCACACGGCCGGTGGCAACGGTGCCGCGGCCGGTGATGGTGAAGACGTCCTCAACCGGCATCAGGAAGGGCAGGGTGTCGTTGCGGGCCGGGGTGGGGATGAAGCTGTCGACCGCGTCCATCAGTTCGAGGATGCAGGCGTACTCGGGAGCGTTGGGGTCGGTGGAGGTGGACTCCAGAGCCTTCAGAGCGCTGCCCTTGATGATCGGGGTGTCGTCGCCCGGGAAGTCGTACTCGCTCAGCAGCTCGCGGATCTCCATCTCGACCAGCTCGAGCAGCTCGGGATCGTCCACCTGGTCGACCTTGTTCATGAAGACGACGATGCAGGGCACGCCGACCTGACGGGAGAGCAGGATGTGCTCACGGGTCTGGGGCATCGGGCCGTCGGCCGCGGAGACCACCAGGATCGCGCCGTCCATCTGGGCAGCGCCGGTGATCATGTTCTTAACATAGTCGGCATGGCCCGGGCAGTCCACATGGGCGTAGTGGCGGTTGTCGGTCTCGTACTCGACGTGGGCGGTGTTGATCGTGATGCCGCGGGCGCGCTCCTCGGGAGCCTTGTCGATGTTGGCGTAATCCATGAAGTCGGCGCCGCCCTTCATGGCCAGCACCTTGGTGATGGCGGCGGTGAGGGTGGTTTTGCCATGGTCAACGTGACCAATGGTGCCGATGTTTACATGAGGCTTGTTGCGCTCAAATTTTGCTTTCGCCATTGCTGTTTGTCCTCCTTTTTAAACCACAGTTGCGTTAAGGTAATCATACTAAATCGGCCCCAAAAAATCAAGGGATTTTGTGAGAATTCCACCAATCGGGTTCTTTTGCTCCCTTTTTGGGGTTTGGGCGGGGTCAGTCCTTCTTGCGGCCGGCCATGATGTTCTCGGCGATGCTCTTGGGCACCTCGGCATAATGGCTGGGCTCCATCGAGTACTGGCCGCGGCCCTGGGTTTTGCTGCGCAGGTCGGTGGAATAGCCAAACATGTTGGACAGCGGCACAAAGGCGTTGATCTGCTGCGAGCCGGTAAGGGCTTCCATGCCCTGGATCTGGCCGCGGCGGCTGTTGATATCGCCCATGACGTCGCCCATATACTCGTCCGGCACGATCACAGCGACCTTCATGATCGGCTCCATGATGGCGGGGTCGGCCTTGGCCATGGCGTCCTTAAAGGCCATGGAGCCGGCGATCTTAAAGGCCATCTCGGAGGAGTCGACCTCGTGGTAGGAGCCGCCCTTGAGGGTGACCTTGACGTCCTCCACCGGGTAGCCGGCCAGGATGCCGGCCTTCATCGCGCCCTGGATGCCCTGGTCGATGGGGGGGATGAACTCCTTGGGCACATCGCCGCCCACAACGGCGTTGATGAACTCGTACCCCTTGCCCGGCTCGTTGGGCTCGATGTCGATGATGCAGTGGCCGTACTGGCCCTTGCCGCCCGACTGGCGGGCGTACTTGGTGTTGGACGAGGCCGGCCGGCGGATGCACTCGCGGTAGGCAACCTGCGGCGCGCCCACGTTGGCCTCGACCTTGAACTCGCGCAAAAGGCGGTCCACGATGATCTCGAGGTGCAATTCACCCATGCCGGCGATGATGGTCTGGCCGGTCTCCTCGTCGGTCCAGGTGCGGAAGGTGGGGTCCTCCTCGGCCAGCTTGTTGAGGGCGATGCCCATCTTTTCCTGGCCGGCCTTGGTCTTGGGCTCGATGGCCACCCGGATGACCGGCTCGGGGAACTCCATGCTCTCCAGGATCACGGGATGCTTGGGATCGCACAGGGTGTCGCCGGTGGTGGTGTTTTTAAGGCCCACCGCCGCCGCGATGTCGCCCGCGTAGCAGACGTCGATATCCTGCCGGTGGTTGGCATGCATCTGCAAAATGCGGCCCATGCGCTCGTTGTTGTCCTTGACCGAATTGAAGACGGTGCTGCCGGCCTCGACCTTGCCGGAATAGACCCGGAAGAAGCAGAGCTTGCCCACATACGGGTCGGTGGCGATCTTGAAGGCAAGCGCCGAGAAGGGCGCCTCGTCCGAGGACGGGCGGCTGGTCTCCTCGCCGGTGTCGGGGTTGGTGCCCTTGATGTCCTCAATGTCGGTGGGGGCGGGCATATAGTCCACGATGGCGTCCAGCAGCTTCTGCACGCCCTTGTTGCGGTAGGACGTACCGCAGGTGACCGGCACCACGGTGTTGGCGATGGTCTCGCGGCGCAGGGCGGTCTTGATCTCGTCCTTGGTCAGCTCCTCGCCGTCCAGGTACTTCATCATCAGCTCTTCGTCGTTTTCGGCAATGGCCTCGATCATCTCGCCGTGGTACTTTTCGGCCAGCTCCCGCATATCCTCGGGGATCTCCTCCTCGCGGATGTCCACGCCCATGTCGTCGTAGTAGACGTCGGCCTTCATGTCGATCAGGTCAATGATCCCCTTGAAGGTGTCCTCCTTGCCGATGGGCAGCTGGATGGGGATGGCGTTGCACTTGAGCCGTTCGCGCATCATCCCCACCACGCGGTAAAAATCCGCGCCCATGATGTCCATCTTGTTCACATAGGCCATGCGGGGCACATGGTACTTGTCGGCCTGGCGCCAGACCGTTTCGGACTGGGGCTCCACGCCGCCCTTGGCGCACAGGACGGTCACAGAGCCGTCCAGCACACGCAGCGAGCGCTCCACCTCCACCGTAAAGTCCACGTGGCCCGGGGTGTCGATGATGTTGATGCGGTGCCGGTTCTTTTTGGCAGCGGCGGGGTCGTTCTGCAGCTCGGTATGGCTCCAATAGCAGGTGGTGGCGGCGGACGTAATGGTGATGCCGCGCTCCTGCTCCTGGGCCATCCAGTCCATGGTGGCCGCGCCATCGTGCGTTTCGCCGATCTTGTGGTTGACGCCTGTGTAGTACAGGATGCGCTCGGTGGTCGTGGTTTTGCCTGCATCGATATGCGCCATGATGCCAATGTTTCTGGTCATTTCCAGAGAAACGTCTCTTGGCATGGTAACCTCCTAAAAAAGATCCAGCACGGATCAATAGCGGTAATGGGCGAAAGCCTTGTTGGCCTCGGCCATCTTGTGGGTATCCTCGCGCTTTTTCACCGCGTTGCCGGTGCCGTTGCAGGCGTCCATGATCTCGGCGGCAAGCCGGGCGGACATGGTGCGCTCGTTGCGGCTGCGGGCATAGTTGGTAAGCCAGCGCAGGCCCAGGGTCTCCCGGCGCTCGGGCCGGACCTCCATCGGGACCTGGTAGGTGGAGCCGCCGACACGGCGGGCCTTGACCTCCAGGCTCGGCATGATGTTTTCCATCGCCTTTTCAAACATCTCAAGAGGATCGTTGCCGGTCTTCTCCTGCACGGTGCTGAAGGCGTCATACACGATCTTCTGCGCGACACCCTTTTTGCCGTCCAGCATGATGCTGTTGATCAGGCGGGTCACCATTTTGGAGTTGTACAGGGGGTCGGCCAGCACGTCCCGCTTGGCGATATTCCCTCTTCTGGGCATCTCTCTTCCCTCCTTCATAAAATGAATTCATCGGTACTCGAAAGTAATAAAACTCCCGTTGTGCCAAAAAGAGCCCCCATGTACTTTATATTATATGGGAAAGCCCTTTACAGGCAGTTTGTGGTTCTGATTACTTCTTGCCGGCCTTGGGGCGCTTCGCACCATACTTGGAGCGAGCCTGGCCGCGGTTTGCAACGCCCTGGGTATCCAGAGTGCCGCGGATGATGTGGTAGCGCACGCCGGGCAGGTCCTTGACACGGCCGCCGCGGATAAGCACGACGCTGTGCTCCTGCAGGTTGTGGCCGATGCCGGGGATATACGAGGTGACCTCGATCCCGTTGGTGAGCTTGACACGGGCGACCTTGCGCAGGGCAGAGTTCGGCTTTTTGGGGGTCATGGTACGCACAGCGGTGCAGACGCCGCGTTTTTGGGGGCTGTTCTGGTCGCTGTAAGCCTTCTTCTGGGAATTGTAGCTCTTGAGCAGGGCAGGCGCGGTGCTCTTTTTGACCATGACCTCACGGCCTTTGCGTACAAGCTGGTTAAAGGTAGGCATTTTTTTCTCCTTTCTTATGGTATTTTTGGGGGCTTTTGCCCCCTGTATGCGCACAGCCGAAAGGCTGCTGCATCGAAAAAAGGGCATAGCTGCACCCCGGGGGGCACAACAGTTTTATTGTACACGCCGCCCTTGGCAATGTCAACAGGATTTGGCAAAAAACTTTGTGGAAAGCGGGGAAAATCCTGCGGACGGGGGCCGGGCGCGGCGCTTACAGGTACAGCTCGCACTCCTTGCGCACCGAGCAGGCCTTTTTGAGCTTTGCGGCCAGCCCCGCCATGAGCAGGCTGTTAAACCCCCGCGCCTTTTGGGGGCAGAGGGCCACGCAGCGCATGCAGCTGATGCATTTGGCGGTGTCGGTGCGTTTGGGGTCGGTCAGGGGGATGGCCTGCACCGGGCAGTTTTGGGCGCAGAGGCCGCAGCCGGTGCAGCCCGCGCCCGCCGCGGGCGCGGCCCCCGAGCCGCCCCACTTTTTGTAGGGGCGGCTGCCCGGGATGGCCGGCACGCTGGTATCCCCATCCGCCAGCTTTTGGGCAATTTTTGCGGCAAAGCCCTCCAGCACGGCCTTGTCCTGCGCGTCCGGCCGGCCGGCGGCGTACTGCCGCAGGATCGAGTGCTCGGCAACGGCGGCCACCGCCGCCACCACCGCAAAGCCGGCCGCGGCCGCGGTATCCTGCAGCTCGGCCAGGGTGTCCTCATAGGCGCGGTTGCCGTATACGCACACCAGCACCGCCCTTGCCCCACCGCCCTGCACACGGGCCAGCCGCTGCACCGCAGCCCCGGGCACGCGGCCCCCAAAGGAGGGCACGGCGATAATGGCCAGTTCGCCGGCAGCACAGGCCGCGCCGGAAGGGCCGGCCGCCGGGTCGGCCAGGTCGATGGTACGGCCGGCCCCGCCCAGGGCATCGGCCAAAATCCCCGCCACCCGGCGGGTGCCCCCGGTGGGGCTGAAGAGGATCTGTGTACAGGACATGGCGTTCTCCTTTTTATAAGCTGTGGTGGATGGCCCGCGCCGGGCGGCGCGGCGGACAGGCGTGTATGCCGGGCGGCGGGATATGCGCCGCTTACACGCGCAGCAAAGCGCCGGGCGGCCGGGGCCGCTGTTACACTTCCCCGTCCCCTGCCAGCCGGCGGCGCAAAAGGCTGTAGGGGGGCAGGGGCTGCGGCGCGGGCAGGCTGAACTTCATCATGGGGTGCGGGGTGGCGCCGATCCGCTCCCCCTCGCCGTCCTCGATCCATGCGGGGGTGAGGGGGAGCACCGCGCCGTCCGGGCAGAGCACCTCGAGGGTTTCGCCCAGGGTAAACTTGCCCCGCTGGGTGCAGAAGGCCCGGCCGTTATACCATTCCTCCACCGTGCCCACCAGCTCCCAGCCGCGGATGTAGCCGCCCCGGCCGGGGCTTTGGGCGGCGCGCTCGCTGCCAAAATAAAAGCCGGGGGAATAATGCCGGTGGCTGGTGCGGCCAAGCTCGTCCAGCACCCGCTCGGGGCACTCATAACGGCCGGCCGGATTTTGCAGAAAGGCGTCCAGCGCCTGCCGGTAGGCCGAGGTGACCGAGGCGACGTAATAAAAGCTCTTGGCCCGGCCCTCGATCTTGAGGCTGTCCACCCCGGCGGCGCAGATAAGGTCGATGAAGGGGGCGGTGCAGAGGTCGTCGGCATTGAGGATATAGCTGCCCCCGGCCTCTTCGCCAATTTCCATGTACTGGCCGGGGCGGGTCTCCTCCATCAGCTGGTACTTCCAGCGGCAGGGCTGCGCGCACTGGCCGCGGTTTGCGTCCCGCCCTGCCAGGTACTGGCTGAGCAGGCACCGGCCCGAAACGCTCACGCACATGGCCCCGTGCACAAAGGCCTCCAGCTCGAGCTGGGGCGGGGTGTTGTCCCGGATGAGGGCGATCTCCTCGAGGCTCAGCTCCCGCGCCAGCACCACCCGGCTGGCCCCCAGCTCGCAGGCTGCGGCGGCCGCGGCGTAGTTGGTGATGCCCATCTGGGTGGAAAAATGGATGGGCAGCCCGGGCGCGTGCTTTTGCACCAGCCGCAGCACTCCCAGATCGGCCACGATAAACCCGTCCGCCCCGGCGGCGCGGGCCGCCTCGATGGCCCCGGGCAGCCGGGGCAGCTCCTCGTTGCGGGGCAGGGTGTTGAGGGTGACATACACCTTTTTGCCCCGTGCGTGGGCAAAGATGCAGCCCTCCTCCAGCTGGGCGGGGGTAAAGTTTTTGGGAGCCGAGCGCATGCCAAATTCCGGCAGGCCGGCGTACACCGCGTCCGCCCCGTAGCGGATGGCGTATTGCAGCCGCTCAAGGTCCCCCGCGGGGCTGAGCAGTTCGGGCGTTGGCAGCACAGGGCCCCCTCCCTTCTAAAAAGCAAAACAGACGCGCAGGATCGGCCGGCGTTTTTGGCGCACACGGCTTTTTGGGCCGTCCCCTTTAAAGGTCAGGACACCGAGAAGGCCGTGTTGCAGTTGGCCGCGTGCTCGGCGGTGGTTTTGCCATAGTAGTATTTGCCGTTTTTATCGGTGACAAAGAAGTAGTATTTCTCGTCCAAAAACTCCTGGTCCGGCCAGAGGGCAGCCTCGATGGCCTCGATGCCGGGGTTGGAGACCGGGCCGGCGGGCAGGCCCACCCGCTCGTAGGTGTTGTAGGCATCGTAGATGTTTTTGTGCTCCTGCATCATCACGTCCCAGCCGCCCAGATAGGGGGCCACCCAGTTGTAGAGGTAGTTGTTGTCGTTTGGGTTTTCCACATAGCTGCTGACGTTGCTCTCGAGCCGCGGGAAGGGCGAGTCATCGGCCAGCCGGTTGTGGAAGACGGCCGAGACATGGGCGCTCTCGGCGTTGCCGGCCTCCTCCTGCACAAAGCTGGCCAGGATCACGGTCTCGTCCAGGGTCATGCCGAGCTCGGCCATCCGGGCCTTGAGCTCGGGGGTGATGGTGGAATCGAACTGGCCGTAGAGCTTGTCCACATAATTGTAGACCGAATCGTCGGTGTAAAACTCGTAGGTGTTGGGCGAGAGGTAGCCCTCGGCCCGCATAAAGCGGTCGGGGTCGTTCGGGATCTGGTTCCAGAACTCGTACTGGCTGAAATCGCTGCCGTCGACGCCGTTGGCGCAGTCGAGGAATTCCTGCGCGGTGCAAAGGCCCGCCTGTTCCATCCGCTGGGCAAACTGGATGGCCGTGATCCCCTCGGGGAAGGTGACGGTGGTGGTGGACCGGCGGTTGACCGTGGTGGTGAGCACCTCGATGATCTCGTCGTAGCTCATGCCCTTGTAAAGGGTGAACTCGCCATATTGCAGGCTGCCGGCCGCGCCCTTTTGCTTGAGGTAGAGCCGGAAGACGCTGGGCCAGCGGATGAGGCCGGAATCCTTGAGGTTCTGCGCGATGCTCTGGGGGCCGCTGCCCTGCTCGATATACAGGGTGACCTCGGCGCCCTGGCTGCCCTCGCCGGTGACCTCATTGACGATCTGCATACCGGCCACCCCAACGCCGATCAGGGCCGCAACCAGCAGCACCAGCACAACAAGGCAGCCCAGCCGGGCTTTATTGGGCCCGCGGCGGGGCGGCCGGCCGGAGCCCTCGTCCTCCTCGTAATCGTATGCCTGCCGGCGGGCCGGGCGGGTGTTCTCTCTGCGGGGCCTGCGCCCATCCTGCCGGCGGTTGGGGTTTTGGTATACCTGTCGTTCCATCTTGCTGTGATCCTTTCCTTTTTACATCCCGCGGCAGGGGCGCGCGCCCTGTCAAGGGATGTTTTGATCTGTTCTCAAAAAGCGCGGGGGCCGGCGCGGCAGGCCCCAAAGGGCAGCGGCGCAAAAAACGCCCTGCCGCAAAACCGCCGTCAAAGGGACGGCTTACCCCTCCTCGTCCAGCATATTGCCCATATAGCAGCCCGACACGTCAAAGGGCTGGCCCAAAAAGCGGATCATGCCGTAATCCTGCGCCGTGCCCTCCCCCAAAAAGAGGGGCTGCTCCGCGCCCAGGGTGATCTCGGCCCGCTCGGCCCGCTCCCGCTCCCGGGCGGCCTCCATCAGCCGCTCGGCGGCGCGGTCGCCCTCAGCAAAAAGCTCGATAAACCGCATGGTGTCCCCTTTGGCAAAGTACATGCCGTAGCCCTCGGGCGATGACACGATGGTGAGCCCGCAGGAATACAGGTCGGTGAGCACCACCACCGCGCCGGCGGGGGTAAGGGTGACCGAATCCGGCATATACTGGCCGCGCAGCGCCTGCCAGTGCTTGGCGGTGACCGTGTCGAACTCGGCCTGGGCCCAGAGGTTGTGCCGCACGGTGCGGCAGAGCCTGCGGCGGCCAAACGCCTTTTGAAAGCCCCGCTTTTGGTAAAAGGCAAAGAGGGCCGGCCCCTCGGGCACTAAGGCGGCAAAGGCAAGGCCCTGCTGCGCAAGGTCGGCGCAGGCATGCTCGATGAGGCCGCTCATGACCCCCCTGCCCCGGTGGGCGGGGGCGGTGGCAAGCCCGTACAAATAGGCCCCGGGGCGGCCCTTGAGGGTGACCGGCACCGCGCAGAGCACGGCCTGCGGCCCGGCCTCACCATCCGCCAGATACACCCGGCCCGGCCCGGCAAACTGCTCCAGCACCGTGTGGGCCAAGGCCTCGCCGCCGCCAAACACCCCGTCGAACAGCGCGGCGCAGCCGGCAAGGTCGGCCGGCAAAGCTTTGCGGTATTCCATCCTGTTTTCCCCCCTATACTGCATCCCCACCCGCGGGCGGGCGTTCCTTTCCCCTGATGCTCCCGCGCACCCGCGCGGGGCGGGCCTTTGCGGGCCCTGTTCCCCTTTTGCCCCGCGCCGGGGGCTTAATTCCTTACCCTTCGCCCTCGGGGGCAAGGGTCGCGATCCATTTTTCCTCCAGCCGGGCGGGGTTGTACGAGAGTTTTGCGGCGCGCAGCCCCTCCTCGCCCACGTCATCCTCCCGGTTGATGAACTCGTACCCGGTGCAGAAGGCCCGGGCCATCTCCCGGTTGATGATGTTGTAGGCGCCGTTTACATCGTAAAGGGCCTTTTCCACATGGGTGTCAAATACCCGGTCGTTGACGGCGCTGCCAAACGAAAAGGCCACGATCCGCCCGCCGGCGGTGATATAGCCGCCCTTGAGCCCCAGCGCGTCGTAATGGCGGAAGACCCGCTCGATGGCCCGGTGCTCGGCCGCGATGCCGGCGTCGTCCCGGTTGTCGTAGAGCTGGCACCACTCGTTGTTGAACTGCCGGATGGCCGGCATGGCCTCGTCCGTAATGGGCAAAAACTGCCAGTCCGGGTTTTCCTTGATAAAGCGGGAGACGTGGTTGCGCTTTTTCTGGAACCTTTTGCCCGCAAGCTCCGCCAGGTCCCGGGCGTTATAGAGGTAGTCGTAGTCGGCCCGGTCGGCCGTAAAGCGGTACTGGCCGGGGAAATACCCCTCCATCCGCTGTTTTGCCTCGGGCGAGACCGAAAAGATCACCAGCCGCTTGCCGTCCTGTTCGGCGTCCCGGCGGATGGCCTCAAGGGCGGCCCGCTCGTCCCCTTTGCCGGCCGGGAAGAGATAGTGGTAGGAATGCCGCCCCTCGCTGCGGGCAATGACCCAGTCCTCAAACCGGGCAATTTTAGTATGGTAGATGTGGGCCCACATAAAAATGGTAACAAACGCGTATTCGCAGCTTACATAGCCGCTCTGCCGCAGCAGCGGCCCGGCCCATTGGCCGTCCTCGGCCGTGACCTCGTAAAAATTCACCCTGACCCCTCCAAAACGATCTGTAATATTTCCTGCCCGATCTCGCCGGCCGGGCGGATGCCCTGCCCGGCCGCGCACTCGATGGTGCGCCAGCCAAACCGGGCGGCGCAGTAGTCGGCCGCGGCCCGGCTCTGGGCCAGGTAGGCGGCGTCCCGCTCGTGGATATCCTTTTTGCCCTCGTCGCCGGCATACCGCGCGGCCAGCAACCGCTGGCTTACCGCCGGGTCCACCCGCAGGTAGACCACCAGATCCGGCGCGGGGATGCCCAGCTGGGCGTACTCAAAATGGAACAGCCAGTCCAAAAAGCCGTCCCACCCGGCTTTTGGCAGCTTGGCGCACTGGTGCACCGCGTTGCTGGTGGTGTACCGGTCGGCCACCAAAATGCCGCCGCCGGCGTAAAATCCGCCCCAATCGGCTTTATAGCCGGCGTACCGGTCCACCGAAAAAAAGGCCGAGGCCGCGTAGGCGTTGACATCCCCCGGGTGGCTGCCAAACGCGCCGGCAAGGTACATGCGCACCAGCGCCGAGGAATCGCTTTTGTAATTGGGAAAGGTGATGCCCCGCACCGGCAGCCCGCGGGCCGCAAGGCTCTGCACCAGCAGCCCCGCCTGGGTGGCCTTGCCGCTGCCGTCCAGCCCTTCCAGCACGATCAGCCGGCCCTTTGCCGCGCCGCCCGGCTTATTCGGCTGCTGCGTCATGCCCGCACGCCTCCTTTACAAGGGCCGCGTACTCGTCCCGCACCGCCGCGGCCCGGCCGCAGCTCATCCGCCCCTCGGGGCAGGCGCCGCGCACGCAGGGGGGGCCCGCCGTTTCAAACAGGGCGGGGGCCACTTCCAGCACCAGCCGCAGCATCTCCTTGGCCAGGGCCCGGATCTCCCACTGGGCGCGGGCGCAGCAGCGGTGGCGGAAAAAGTTTTGCAGGCTGCGGGCGTTCATGGTCACGATCATCTTGGTATCGCAGGCGTTGGGCAGCACAAAGCGGGCGTCCTCAATGGCCAGCTTTTCGGCCTTTTTGGCGGCGGCCGCCTCGTCCATCCCCTCGGCCACAAGCCGGCGGATATGCCCCTCTTTTAAGATGCCCGCGATCCGGCGGTAATGCCCGTTCTGCTGCTCCATCGCCTCGCAAAAGGCGGCCTCGGCCTCGGGGTTTTGGGCGATCTCGGGCGGGGTCACGCAGCCAAAGCCGTCCATGCGCACATAGCGCTGGCTCTGCACGCTGTAGCTGGCGATCCGGTGCCGGGTGATCTGGGCCAGCAAGCTGCGCGAGACCCCCTCGATGGCAAAGGTAAAGCTGGCGTGCTCGGTGGGGCTCTCGTGGCCCATGCCGGCCAGCATCCGCACAAACTCCCGGCTCTTTTGGGGGGTCAGGCCGGCCAGCAGGTCGTCCACCGAAGCGTTTGCGTAGCAAAGCTTTGCCGCCGCCGCCACCACCTGCTCGGGGTCGGGGGTGTGCGCGATCAGGGTCACCTTCATGCCAAAACGCCTCCTTGTTTTTGATAGGGCGGCTGTGCCGCACAGGGATCCGATCGCGCCGCCAAAGCCGCGCCCCCGCCCGGGGCCTTCTTTGGGCAGCGCCGCGGCCTATTCGCCGATCTTGGTAAGCGGCGCGTAGTTTGCCATCGTCTTTTTGGTCCCCGCGCGCTCAAACTCGATCTCCACAATGGTGTCCCCCGCCACCGGGGTCACCTTGCGCACCCGGCCCCGGCCAAACACCTTGTGTTCCACAAGGTCGCCGGGCTGGTAGGCGGCCGCTGGCCCGGCCGCGGGCTTTGGGGCGGATGCGCCCAGCAGGCTGCTGCCGCCAAAGCTGACCCGGCCGCCCGCCGGACGGCGGCTGCCCGCGCCGTAGCCGCCCAGGCTGCTTTGGCCCGAATAGCCGCTGCGGCTGGGCGCCGCCCCGCCGTAGCCGGGCAGGTGCGCGCTTTGCCAGCGGGAGGCGCGGGCCAGCTCGGGGCTCTCCTCTTCCTCCAGCAGCTCGGGGCCGATCTCCTCCAAAAAGCGGCTGGGGGCGTTGCGCTGGGTGCGGCCAAAGATCATGCGGCTCTGGCTGGAGGAGAGGTACAGCTCTTTTTTGGCCCGGGTGATGCCCACATAGCAGAGCCGGCGCTCCTCCTCCAGGTCCTCGTCCGAAAAGCGGCTGAGCTCGCTGGGGAAGATGCCCTCCTCCAGCCCCACCAAAAACACATACTCGAACTCCAGCCCCTTGGCCGAGTGGATGGTCATCAGCACCACAACATCGCTCTCGGCGTCGTAGCTGTCCAGGTCCGAGATGAGGGCGACCTCCTCCAAAAAGCCGGCAAGGCTGGCCTCGGGGCCGCGCTGGTCGGCATAGGTGCGCAGGCTTGAGATGAGCTGGCCGATGTTGTCCAGCCGGTCCTGCCCGCGCTCCTTGTCCTGCAAAAGCATCTCCTTATAGCCGGTAAGCTCCAGGATCTTTTGGGCAAACAGGTCCAGCGGCTGGGTGTCGTGGGCCTCGCACAGGGCCTCGTACACCCCATAAAACCCGGCCAGTGCCCCGGCGGCCCGGCCAAGGGCGGGGTAATCGGCCGCGTGGGCGCACACCTCCAGCATACCCACCCCCAGGCCGGACGCGATCTGCGCCACCCGGTCCAGGGTGGTGGCCCCGATCTTGCGGGCCGGCTCGTTGATGATCCGCCGCAGCCGCAGATCGTCCTGCGGGTTTGCCACCACCGCCATGTAGGCCAGCATGTCCCGGATCTCCTTGCGGTCGTAAAAGCGCTGGCCGCCCACGATCTTGTAGGGGATGCCGGCCCGGGCAAAGTAGGTCTCGATGGGGCCGGACTGGGCGTTCATCCGGTAGAGCACCGCGTGGCTGCGCAGCGTTTTGCCCGCCTGCCGGTGGGCGGCAATGACCCGCGCGATATTGGCCGCCTCGTCCTCCTCGCTAGCCGCCTCGTAGTGGTGCACCCTGGCCCCCTCGCCGTTCTGGGTCCAGAGGGTCTTGCCCTTGCGGCCGGTGTTGTTCTGGATGACCCGGTTGGCCGCGTTCAGGATGCAGCTGGTGGAGCGGTAGTTCTGCTCGAGCCGGATGAGCTTTGCGCCGGGGAAATGCTGCTCGAAATTGAGGATGTTCTCGATGGTGGCCCCGCGGAAGCGGTAGATGCTCTGGTCGTCGTCCCCCACCACGCAGAGGTTCTGCCGGCGGCCGGCCAGCAGCCGCACCAGATGGAACTGGGCAACGCTGGTGTCCTGGTATTCGTCCACCAAAATATACCGGAACCGGTCCTGGTAATACTCCAGCACCTGGGGGCAGTTTTGCAAAAGCCGGACGGTGTGGTAGATCAGATCGTCAAAATCCATCGCGCCGGCCGCCTTGAGCCGCCGGGCGTAGGCGTCGTAAACCCTGGCCAGCAGTTCGGCCTTGGTGCCGGCGGGGGCCGCAAGGGCCTCGGCCGGGCCGACGAGCTGGTCCTTGAGCCGGCCGATCTGGGAAAGGGCCGACTTGACCGGCAGGAACTTGTCGTCCACCATCAGGTCCTTATAGACCTCTTTCATGGCGCGCTGCTGGTCGTCGGTATCATAGATGGTAAAGCTTTGGGGGAAGCCCAGCTCCCCGGCATTGCGGCGCAGGATGCGCACGCAGGCCGAGTGGAAGGTGGATGCGTTGACGTCCCCGCCCTGGGTTTCGCCCAGCATGGCGGCAAGCCGGCTTTTGAGCTCCCCGGCCGCCTTGTTGGTAAAGGTGATGGCCAGCACGTTCCAGGGGCGCACCGGGTTTACCGGCAAAAGGCCGGCCACCTCGCC
Organism: uncultured Oscillospiraceae bacterium; assembly: GCA_910579545.1. GTDB lineage: Bacteria > Bacillota > Clostridia > Oscillospirales > Ruminococcaceae > UBA7177. The sequence goes on from CAJTVI010000010.1 coordinate 52,846, forward strand.
GGGCAGCGGCGCGCCGGTTTGCACCGCGGCGCGCAGAGCGTCCAGCTCGGCCGGGGTGGGGGCGCGCCGTAATTCGGCCGAGCCGTGGGCCGCGCCAAACCGGATGAGGTTTGCAATGCGGTTGACCAGCACGGTGGTTTTGCCGCTGCCCGCGCC
>CAJTVI010000011.1:0-40854 GCA_910579545.1 uncultured Oscillospiraceae bacterium
GTTCCCCCTGCAGTACCTCGCGGGCCGCTGGCCCTTTTTGGACTTTACCCTCGCGGTGGGGCCGGGGGTGCTCATCCCCCGGGCGGATTCCGAAACCGTCTGCCTTGCCGCGGCCGAATGCCTGCGGGGCACAGAGGCCCCGGCCGTGCTGGACCTCTGCGCCGGCAGCGGCGCGCTGGCGCTGGGCATCAAGCGGCTGGTGCCGGGGGCCAGGGTCACCGCGCTGGAAAAAAGCCCCGGGGCCCTTTGCTACCTGGCCCAAAACGCGGCCGCGGCGCTGGCCGGCTTTGCGGGCGGCGCGGCGCGGGGTGCGGCGGGGCCCGAATTTTCAGAGGAGCAGCCGCCAAAGGCCGCGCCGGATGGGCCGGCCGTCACGGTGGTGGAGGGGGACGTTTTTGCCTACCAAAACACCCTTGCGCCCGCCTCCCTCGACCTCATCCTCTCAAACCCGCCCTACCTCACCGGCGAGGAGATGCGCGTGCTGCAGCCCGAGCTTTGCTACGAGCCGGCCATGGCGCTGGACGGCGGGCCGGACGGCCTGCGCTTTTACCGGCACATCGCGTCGGCCTACCGGTTTGCGCTGCGCCGCGGCGGGGCGCTGGTGCTGGAGGTGGGCTGGCAGCAGGCCGGGGCGGTGGCCGCCCTGCTGGCCCAGAACGGCTGGCAGGCCATCGAGACCCGGCGGGACCTTGGCGGCAACCCCCGGGTGGTGCTGGCCCGCGCGCCCGCGGGATAGCGCTGCATCACCACCACCGCCGCCGCGAACATCCCCGCCGAGGTGCTCGCCCACGCGCCCGCAGGATAGCGTTGCGGCGAGGACGCTTATTACAACTTATAGTTGTATTTTTTGGCAAAATCCGGTATAATAGCCGCGGACGGTTATACTATATAAAAATATATCATCGGTCTTGATGGATAAGGAGCAGGCAGGATTATGGCAGAAAAGAAAAAAAGCACCGTTCCCAGCCCCGAAAAAAAGGCGCCGGGCGACAAAAAGGCCGCGCTGGAAACCGCGCTGGCCCAGATCGAAAAGCAGTTTGGCAAGGGCGCGGTGATGAAGTTAGGGGCCAACACCGCCATGCAGGTGGACTGCATCCCCACCGGCAGCCTTTCGCTGGACCTGGCGCTGGGGGTGGGCGGCATGCCCCGCGGCCGGGTGGTGGAGGTGTATGGGCCGGAATCCAGCGGCAAAACCACCCTGGCGCTGCATGTGCTGGCCGAGGCCCAGAAGGCCGGGGGCGAGGCCGCTTTTATTGATGTGGAGCACGCGCTGGACCCGGTGTACGCACGCGCCCTTGGGGTGGACATCGATAACCTTTTGGTGAGCCAGCCGGACACCGGCGAGCAGGCGCTGGAGATCTGCGAGGCGCTGGTGCGCTCGGGCGCCATCGACGCCATTGTTATCGACTCGGTGGCCGCCATGGTGCCCCGGGCCGAGATCGAGGGCGAGATGGGCGACTCGCATGTGGGCCTGCAGGCCCGGCTGATGAGCCAGGCGCTGCGCAAGCTTACCGGCGTGATCGGCAAAACCGGTACGGTGGCCATCTTTATCAACCAGCTGCGCGAAAAGGTGGGCGTCGTGTACGGCAACCCCGAGGTCACCGCCGGCGGCCGGGCGCTCAAATACTACTCCAGCGTGCGCATCGACGTGCGCCGCACCGAGGGCCTTAAGGACGCCTCGGGCCAGTTCATCGGCAACCGCACCCGGGCCAAGGTGGTCAAAAACAAGGTGGCGCCCCCCTTTAAGGAGGCCGAGTTCGACATCATGTTCGGCGAGGGCATCAGCAAGGTGGGCGAGATCCTGGACCTGGGCGTTCTGCTGGGCATCGTGCAAAAGAGCGGCGCCTGGTTCAACTACGGCGAGACCCGGCTGGGCCAGGGGCGGGACAACGCCAAGGTATTCCTCAAGGAGCACCCGGAGCTGATGGCCGAGATCGAGGCCCAGGTGCGCCAGAACGCCGACCGGCTCACCCTGGGCAAAAAGGGCGCCAAGGCGGCCCCGGCCAAGGCCGCCGCCCCCACCCCCGCGCCGGCCCCGGCGGCGGGCGGGCCCAACGAGGCCGACCTCGACATTTTGGTGGAGGACGAGTAAGCCGCCTTGCAGACCGAACGCATCATTATTACCGAAATACGCAAGACCCGGCAGGGCCGTTTTGCCCTGTTTTGCGAGAACGGGTTTTTGTTCAGCCTGGACAGCGAGACCTTTTTTACCCGCTCCATCGAGGAGGGCATGGCCCTTGCCCCCGCCGAGCTGGAGGAGCTGCGCGCCGCCAGCGAGACCCGCAAGGCCGCCGACAAGGCGCTGCAGTACCTCTCCCTGCGGGACTATGCCTCGGGCGAACTCTACCAAAAGCTCTGCGCCCGGTTCGACGAGCACTCGGCCGCGGCGGCGGTGGCCAAGGCGGCGGGCCTGGGTCTTTTAAACGACGGGCAGTTTGCCCGCCACCGGGCCAGGTACCTGCTGGAGCGGCACAAATCCCGCCGGGAGATCGCCCGCCACCTGGCCCAAAAGGGCATCGGCCGCGAGATGGCCGACGCGGTGCTGGAGGAACTGTTCCAGCCCGCCCAGCCGGACGGCCCCGGCCCCGAGGCCGCCGCCGCGCTGGCGCTTTTGCGCAAAAGCTACGCCCGCAAGCTGGCCGAGGGCCGGCGGGACGCGGTGCTGGCCGCCCTGGCCCGGCGCGGGTTTTCCTACGCGGCGGTGCGCGAGGCGCTGGAATGGTACGGGGAAGAACTGGCCGAAGCCGAAGAATGAGGGGCGCGCCGCGGGGGCCGCACATCCCCTGCAAGGCAGCGCCCCGCACCCCCCGAAAGGGATGCAAACATTGCTTGACAAGGGGAAGCAGATTTCCCTTTGTGAAGGAATGCAAAGAAAAAAAGGGAGCAATCCTATGAAAATTGCCCTGATTAGCCTGGGCTGCCCCAAAAACCAGGTGGACGCGGACATCCTCTGCCGCGCCCTGCTGGCCGCGGGGCACACCACCACCCCGGAGGTTGCCGAGGCCGACTGCATTATTGTAAACACCTGCGGCTTTATCCAGCCGGCCAAGGAGGAAGCTATTGAGCAGATTTTGGCCGCCTGCGCCCTCAAGAAGCAAAACCCGGCGCTGAAGGTGGTGGTGACCGGCTGCCTGGCCGAGCGGTACAGGGCCGAGATCCGCACCGAGATCCCCGAGGTGGACGCGGTGGTGGGCCTTGGCTCCAACGCGGCGCTGCCCGCCATCCTCGAGCGGCTCGAGGCCACCGGCGCTGCCGCCGAGTGCTACGGCCCCAAAACGGCGCTGCCGCTGGGCGGGCCGCGCGTGATCAGCACGCCGGCCCACTATGCTTACTTAAAGATTGCCGAGGGCTGCTCCAACGGCTGCTATTACTGCGCCATCCCGCTCATCCGGGGGCCGATGCGCAGCCGCCCGCTCAAGGACTGTCTGGCCGAGGCCCGCTGGCTGGCCGAGCAGGGGGTGCGGGAGCTGATCTTAGTGGCCCAGGACCCCACCGCCTACGGCGAGGACACCGGCCAAAACCGCCTGTGTGAGCTGCTGGCCGGGCTGGATGAGGTCGAGGGGATCGAGTGGGTGCGCATCCTCTACGCCTACCCCGAGCGGATCACGGATGAGCTTGTGGCCGCCATGGCCCGCAGCCCCAAGGTGGTGCCCTATCTGGACCTGCCCATCCAGCACTGCTCGGATGAGGTCCTCAGGCGCATGAACCGCCGGGGCGGCCGTGCCGCGATCGAGGCCGCGCTGGCCCGGCTGCGGGCGGGCATTCCCGGCATTGCCCTGCGCACCACCCTGCTGGTGGGCTATCCCGGCGAGAGCGAGGCCCAGTTTGAGGAACTGTGCGGATTTGTGCGCGCCCAGCAGTTCGACCGGCTGGGCTGTTTTGCCTTCAGTCCCGAGGAGGGCACCGTGGCGGCCCGCCTGCCGGACGATGTATCCGAGGAGGAAAAGCAGCGCCGGGTGGACGTCATCATGCGCATCCAGGCCGAAATCACGGCCCAAAAGCAGGCCCAAAGGGTGGGCAGTACCCTGCGGGTGCTCTGCGACGGGTACGACGAGGAGAGCGGGCTCTGGCTCTGCCGCTCGGCCGCCGACGCGCCCGAGATCGACACAAACGTCTGCGTGCAGAGCGAAACGCCCCTTACCCCCGGCGCGTTTTACGAGGTGCTGGTGGAGGAGAGCGACGTCTACGACCTTTACGGCCGGCTGGCCTGAGGCCGGCCCAAGGCTGCCGGCGCTTTGCCGGGCCGGCCAAAAACGCCCGCCTCGCGGGCCGGCCCCGCGCCGCTGGCCAAAATGCCCGCCCCGCGGCCCGGCCGGCTGGCCTGACCGCCGCATTTACCCATAGAAAAGAGGAGGCTCTGATATGAATCTTCCAAACAAGCTTACGGTGCTGCGCATTTTGCTGGTGCCGGTGTTTATGGTGTTTGCCGCCATGGGCGGCTACGGCACCGCCGCCTGCCGCCCCGGCATGATGCTGGCGGCGGGGGTGGTGTTTGCCATTGCCAGCGTCACCGATTATCTGGACGGCCAGATCGCCCGCCGCTGCAACATGGTCACCGATTTTGGCAAATTTGCCGACCCCCTGGCCGATAAAATGCTCACCACCACCGCCTTTTTGTACATGATGGCGGACGGGGTGTGCAGCCCGGTGGTGCTGGTGATCATCCTGTTCCGGGAGTTTGCGGTGTCCGGGGTGCGCATGGTGGCGGCCACGGCCGGCAGGGTCATCGCGGCCAACATCTGGGGCAAGGCCAAAACCGTTTTGCAGATGATCACCATCCTGCTCTACTACTTTGCCGCCGCCCTTGCCGGCCCCACCGACATCGGCCTGGTACAGATGCTCACCCAGGTCCTGTGCTGGGCGGTGGCGGCGGTAACGGCTTTGTCCGGCGGGATCTACCTGTGGCAGAACCGCGGCTGCTTTTCTTCGATGAAATAACGGCAGGCCGCCATAAAAACGCAAAAATGTACGGATAAGACAAGAACACACAAAAGGGGGCTTTTGTATGCAGATCTTCAATACCCTTACCCGCCAAAAGGAGGAGTTCATCCCCCAAAAGCCGGGCGAATACCGCATCTATGTCTGCGGGCCAACCGTTTACAACTACATCCACATCGGCAACGCGCGGCCGGTGGTGGTGTTCGACACCCTGCGCCGCTATCTGGAGCACAAGGGCAACAAGGTGCTGTTTGTCTCCAACATCACCGATATCGACGACAAGCTCATCCAAAAGGCCCGGGAGCAGGGCTGCAGCATGAAGGAGGTGGCCGAAAAATTTGAGGCCGAGTTCCTTATCGACAGCCGCGGCCTGGGTGCCCTCGAGCCCACCGTGCGCCCCCGCGCCACCGAGCATATTGCCGAGATCCTGGACATTGTAAAGGACATTTTAGACAAGGGCTACGGCTATGTGGCCAAAAACGGGGACGTGTATTTCCGCGCCCGCAAATTCAAGGAGTACGGCAAGCTCAGCCATTTAAACCTCGACGACCTCGAGAGCGGCAACCGCCAGCTGCGCAGCCAGATGGAGGACGACCTCAAGGAGGACCCGGCCGACTTTGCCGTTTGGAAGGCGGCCAAGCCCGGCGAGCCCGCCTGGGACAGCCCCTATGGCCCCGGCCGGCCCGGCTGGCACATCGAGTGCAGCGCCATGGCCCGCAAGCACCTGGGCAAAACCATCGACCTGCACTGCGGCGGGCAGGACCTGATCTTCCCCCACCACGAAAACGAGATCGCCCAAAGCGAATGCGCCAACGGCTGCACCTTCAGCCGGTACTGGATGCACAACGGCTTTTTGAACATCGACAACCACAAGATGAGCAAGAGCGCCAACAACTTTTTTACCGTGCGCGAAATTGCCGACCGCTACGGCTACGAGCCGATCCGCTATTTTATGCTCTCGGCCCACTACCGCAGCCCCCTCAACTACACCGCCGAGCTGATCGAGGCCTGCAAGAGCAGCCTGGAGCGGCTGTACACCTGCCGCGAAAACCTCGATTTTATGCTCAAAAAAGCCGCCGGCAGCGACGAGGCTTTGTCCGGCAAGGCCGCCGGCGCCCTTGCCAAGTTTGACAAGGCGATGGACGACGACCTCAACACCGCCGACGCGCTGGCCGCCCTGTTCGAGCTGGTCAAGGAGATCAACACCCTTGCCCCCTCGGCCAGCCCGGCCGCCCTTGCCGCCGCCAGCGATGCCTTTGACGCGATCACCGGGGTGCTGGGCCTCTTGTACAACCGCAAAACAAGCGAGATCCCGGCCGAGGTCACCGCGCTGGTAGAGCAGCGCGCCGCCGCCAAAAAGGCCAAGGACTGGCCCGCGGCCGACGCCATCCGCGCCCAGCTGGCCGGCATGGGCTGGGCGGTGGAGGACACCCCGCAGGGCCCCAAGGTCAGCCGGCTGTAAGCCGCCAAAGCCCCGCAAAGGAGCCGTTTGCGATGGAAAAGCCCAAAAAACTGCCCGGCACGGGCGGCGGGGCCGGCCCCGCCGCCCGCCGCCCGCTGCTGCCCAAACCCCTTTGGCCCCTGGCCGCCGTGCTGGCCGGGGCATTTTTGCTGCGTGTGGCCCTGGTGCTGGTCACCGAAGCCTACCCCTACGACGAGGGCTGCCTTTTTTCCTGGGCGCTGCGCATGGCCCAGGTGGGCCCCGGCGACTTTTACGCGCCGGATTACTTTGCCGATTACCCCCCCGGCTATATGCTGGTGCTCTGGCTGGTGGGGAGGCTGATGGGGATCTTCCATCTGGCCTATACCCAAAAAAGCGCCGCTTTGCTCATGGCGCTTGTGCCCATCCTCTGCGAGCTGGGACTGGCCGCCTTAGTGTACGCCATCGGGCAAAAAAACCTGGGCCGGCGCGCTGGACTCTGGCTGGCGGCGCTCACCGCCTTTTGCCCCGCCTTTTTGTTCAACAGCGCGGTCTGGCGGCAGATCGACGGGGTGCTGTGCCTGTGCATGGCGGGGGCCTTTTGGCTGCTGGAACAAAAGCGGTACCTGCCCGCCGCCTTTTTGTATGGGGTGGGGCTGGCCATCAAGCCCCAGCCCCTTTTGCTGGGGCCGGTGCTGGCCGTCTGCTTTTTGCAGCCGCTGCTCTGGCCCGCGGCGGACGGCGCTTCTGCAAAGGATGCCGCCGCAGGCCGGGCGGCCCGGCTGCGGGCGCTCAAAAATGGGGCGCTGGGGGCGCTGGCCGCCCTTGTGCCGCCGCTGGCGGCCGCCCTGCCCTTTGGCCCGCTGGGCAGCCTGCCCGCCCTTTTGGCCCAAAAATACTGGGGCACCGCCCAAAGCTACCCCTACGCCTCGATCAACGCCTGCAACCTCTACGCGGCGCTGGGGGCCAACTGGACCGGCCAGCAGGAGCGGTTCGGCTTTTTTACCTGGCAGCAGTGGGGCTGCATGGGGATCCTGTTTGTTACCGGGTGCCTTTTGTACCTGGCGGTGCGCAGCAGCCGGGCCGGGCGGTTTTCGCCCCTTTTGCTGGCGGCGGTGTACCTGGCGGGCATCTTTACCCTCAGCCACCGCATGCACGAGCGGTACCTGCTGCCCGCCATCGCCCTTTTGCTGGCGGCCGCCGCGGTTTGGGGCGACCGGCGGCTGGTGGGGCTCTCGGCCGGGTTTTCGGTCACCGCCACCCTCAACCAGGCCCTTGTGTACTGCGCGGCCGGCACCGAGGACGAGTTTTTAAACAGCGCGGCCTCGGCTCTGATGCTGCGGTTTACCGGGCTTTGCCAGTTTGTACTCTTTTTGCTGCTGGCCTATACCGCCTTTGACCTGATGCTGGACGGGCAGCTTTGCCGGTTTGTGCCGGCGCAGCCCCTTTCGGGCGCGCCCGGCGCGCCGCAGCCCGCCTGGACGGCCCGGGAGCGGCTGGCCCTGGCCGGGCTTACCCTTATTACGGCGGCGGCCGGTCTTTTGTACCTGGGCGAGCACGCCGCCCCCGAAACCCTGCTGGACGCCTCGGGGGATACCCGGGCCGAGATCGTCACCGCCGGGGGCCAGGCCGCCGAGGTCTGGGCCTACCCGGCCATCTCCTACGGCGGCAAGCTTACCGTGCTGGATCCCTTTGGCACGGTGCTGGCCGAACTGGAGCTGAACTACGGCACCACCTTCCAGTGGAAGCGGCTGGAACTTGCCGGGGCCTCGGCGGACGGCCGGTACACCATCCTGGTGGAAAACGCCAGCGTGGCCGAACTGGCCTTCCGGGACGCGTCCGGCGCGCTTTTGCCCCTCTCGCAGGCCGATGGGCGGCTCTGCGCCCTGTTTGACGAGCAGGCGTTGGTGCCGCAGGTTATCAGCCAGCTCAACAGCATGTATTTTGACGAAATTTACCACGGCCGCACCGGCTACGAGCACCTGTACCGGCTGCCGGTGTACGAGACCACCCACCCGCCGCTGGGCAAGGTGTTCATCATGCTGGGCATCGCCCTGTTTGGCATGAACGGCTTTGGCTGGCGGGTGGCCGGGGCGCTGTTTGGCGCCGGCATGGTGCCGGTGCTCTACCTGCTGGCAAGGCGGCTGTTCCGGCGGCCCTGGCTGGCCTTTACAGCGGCGGCCCTGTTCGCGCTGGATACCCTGCGCTTTTCGCAAAGCCGCATTGCCACCATTGATGTGTACGGCACCTTTTTTATCCTGCTGGGCGCGTATTTTATGGTGTGGTACTGCCAAAGCGTGCTGCAAAAAGGGGTGCTCAAAAGCCTTGTGCCCATGGCGCTGGCCGGCGCGGCCTTTGGGCTGGGGGCGGCCAGCAAGTGGACCGGCATCTATGCCGGCGCGGGGCTGGCGGTGCTGTATTTTGGGGCGCTGTACGCCCGCTGGCGGCAGGGCCAGCCGGGCTTTAAACGGGAACTCGCCGCCGCTTTGGCGGGCGGGGTGGCCTGCTTTGTGCTGCTGCCGCTGGCCTTGTACATTGGCAGCTACGGCGTTTACTGGGCCCGCGACCCCGGCTTTACCCTTGCCGACTGGTGGCAGTGCCAGCAGAGCATGTACAATTACCATTCGCAGCTTAAATCCACCCATCCGTTCGAATCCCGCTGGTACACCTGGCCGCTTTTGCTGCGCCCGGTGTGGTACTACCTGGGGCACGACCTCGCCCAGGGCAGCTATGCCAGCATCGCGGGGCTGGGCAGCCCGGTGGTGTTCTGGGGCGGGCTTGCGGCGGTGTGCTGGCTGGGGGCGCGGCAGGTGTGCGGCCGGGGCGGCCGGGTGCAGGGGGCGCTGCTGGTGCTCTGGCTCACCCAGCTGCTGCCCTGGACCCTCGTGACCCGCTGCACCTTTTTGTACCATTACTTCCCCTGCCTGGGCTTTTCGGTGCTGGCCATTACAGCCTTTTTGGCCCAGCTCGAAACCGCCGGCCCCACCGGCGCGCGCAGGGCGCGGCGGCTGGCCGGCGGGCTGCTGGCGGCGGCGCTGGCGGTATTTATTTGGTTCTACCCGGCGGTGAGCGGCCTGCCGGTGCCCGAGCTCTGGGCGCGCAGCATCCTCTGGCTGCCCAGCTGGGGCTTTTACCAGCTGAAATCCCTCTTTTTGCCCTAAGGCCCGCCGCGGCGGCCCCATCCAAAAAAGGCCGGGCCGGCCGCGCAGGGGGGCGGGGGAGAGGCGCACAGGCGCAAAAAAGCATCCCCGGCGCGCCCGTTTGCGACGGGCCGGGGATGCATGGATTTTGCGGCGGTTACTTTAAGCAGATGTGGTTGGGCAGGCCGTTTACAAAAAACGCGGGCAGCTCGGCCTGGATCAGCGGCCGGGCGTAGGCCAAAAACTCCTCGGTCATGTCGGTGTGGTCCTCGTTGATCCACTCCATCGGGATCATCTTTTCCAGGTTGGCAACCTCCTCCACCGGGTGCAGCTCGGTGGTGCACTGGTAGGGGTCGTTGGAAATGCGCTTCAGGGCCACCATCATGCCGGTGTGCCCCTCAAAGGCGGCCTTTACCGCCGCGCCGCCCACCTGGAAGGCCTCGGTCACGTCGGTGCGGCTGGTCATGTGGCCGGCGCAGCGCTGTAAGGTCGAAAGCTCCACGCAGCGGGTCTTGGTGTCCATCTCCCGTGCCACCCGGTTTGCCAGGTAGCGGGCGGTGCCGGTCAGGCTCTTGTGGCCAAAGGCGTCCACCGCGTGCACGTCGTCCGACAGCTCGCACACATACCGCCCGTCCTCTAACTTTACGCCCTCGCTCACCGCGATCACGATGCTGGCCTTTTTCTCCTGCATGGCGCGCACCTTTTCGATGAACCGCTCCACATTAAAGGGGATCTCGGGCAGGCAGATCATGTCCACCCCTTCGCAGTCCTCCCCGCGGGCCAGGGCGGCGGCGGCGGTCAGCCAGCCGGCGTTGCGGCCCATGATCTCCACCACGGTCACATACTTGGTGCCGTACACCGAGGCGTCCCGGATCAGCTCCTTCATCACCACCCCAATGTACTTGGCGGCCGAGCCGTAGCCCGGGGTGTGATCGGTGACCATCAGGTCGTTGTCGATGGTCTTGGGCACCCCGATAAACCGGATCTCGCTGCCCACGCGGCGGCCGTACTCGGTCAGCTTGTTGATGGTGTCCATGCTGTCGTTGCCGCCGATATAAAAGAAGTACCCGATCTCCAGCTCGTCCAAAATGGCAAACAGCTTTTCGTACAGGGCCTTATCCTTCTGCCATTCGGGCAGCTTGTAGCGGCAGCTGCCCAAAAAGCTGGAGGGAGTGCGCTTGAGCAGCTCGATATCCAGCTCGCTCGAGATCTGGGAGTCGATGTTCACCACCCGGCGCTCGAGCAGGCCCTGCACCCCGTTGCGCATGCCGTACACAATGCCGGCGCCCCGCCGCTTGGCCGTTTGATAGACCCCCGCGAGGGTGGAGTTGATCACCGAGGTGGCGCCGCCGGATTGGCCCACGATTACGTTCTTTGCCATAATACACCTGACCTTCCTAAAAAATAGTGGTTTTATTGTACCGCATTTGGCAAACGGATGCAATAATTTCCCGCTTTGTTTCGTGTTTAGGGTAGGAAAAAACATCGCTTGACAAGGGCGCGCATGGTTTTTGGGGCAAAAAGGATAGAAAAGGAACAAGTTTAAGACTCTTTTAGAAACAAAAAAGGACCTTTGCCCCAAAAACTCCGCAGGACCGGCAGGGCAAGGCCAGTGGTGCGATGGCAAGGCGGCGTGCCGCAGGAATCCTTGGTGGATTCCAAGGTGCGCCAACGCAGCCAGCGTGCCGCTGGAGTTGGTCTGGCGGCGTGTGGGCCCTTGTTAAGGGATGTAAAGCCAAAAACAAAGCACAAAACTTCAAAAAGCGGGCCGCGCCGCAGGAGGGAAGCGGCGCAGCCCGCCCAAAAACAGGATTACCGTAAAGGAGGAGACAGCATGAAAAAACGCACAGGAGCCATTGCCCTTTTGTTGGCCGCGGCGCTGCTGGCAGCGCTGCTGGCCGGGTGCGGGGGCGGGGCCGGCAACCTTTCGGCCGCCGCCGGCGAGTACGGCGGCGGATACGACTACGATGCCGCCCCAGGCGCGCCCGCCGCAAGCCCGGAGGAGGCGGGCGGCTGGAGCAACGCGGACGACGCGGCGGGCAGTACCGCGCAGCTGCTGGCCGACCCCAGCCGCAAGATCATCTATAACGCCCGCCTCTCGATCGAGAGCACCGAGTACGAAAAAACCCGCTCGGAGCTTTTGGCGGCCGCGGCCACGGCGGGCGGCTATGTGGAGAGCTCCAGCCAGAACGGCAGCGCCGAGGAGGGCAGCCGCTGGACGGAACTGACCCTGCGCATCCCTTCCAAAAATTACAGTTCCTTTTTGGCGGCGGCCGAAAACGCCGGCAGCCTGCTGCGAAAGGACGAGAGCACCCAGGACATCACCCGGGAGTATGTGGACGTGGAGGCGCGGCTTGCCAGCCTCAAAAACCAGGAAAAGCGGCTTCAGGAACTGGCGGCCCAGGCCGAGAGCCTTGAGGACCTGCTGGCCATCGAGCAGCGGCTTTCGGACGTGCAGTACGAGATCGAAAGCTACACCGCCCAGCAGCGCCTGTTTGACGACCAGGTGGACTACTCCACCGTGACCATCGAGCTCAGCGAGGTGCGGGTATACACCCCCACCAAGCGCGGATTTGGCAGCCGGATCGTGAGCGCCTTCCAGAACAGCTGGAGCGATTTTGGCGAGGGCGTGCAGGATTTTGCGGTGGGCCTTGTGTACGCCCTGCCCAGCCTGCTGGTGCTGGCGGCGCTGGCGGCGGTGGTGCTGGTGCTGGTGCGCTGGGCCAAAAAGCGGGCGGCGGCCCGGCCAAAGCCGGCCGCCCCGGCCGGCAAAACGCCGCCGGAGGACGCCCAGCCCCCCAAGTACGAGTTTAAGCCGTAAGGCCCGGCCAACCGGACATACAGAAGATACAGGACGCGGATGAAAAGAGGGGCGGCCCATCGGGCCGCCCCTCTTTTGGAACAGAAGGGTTTTACACGCCGTACACCGCCACACCCAGCAGGGCGGCCAGCAAGATCAGCATCACCGGCGAGAGTTTTTTGTGCCAAAGCCGCTGCGCGGCCAGCTTGGCCGCGGCCAGCACAGCCAGGATCAGCAGCTCCCCGCCGTTGGGCGAAAGCGCGAACCCCGCCGCCCCGGTGGGGGCAAAGCAGCAGTTCAGCAGCATCTGCAGGCCGGTGGCAAGGATGATGCCGGCCACGCAGGCCTTGAGCGCGTCCAGCGCGCTGCAAAAAAGCGGGCTTTGCAAAAGGCGCGCCATCAGGGCCGACACCGCGATGATGATGATAAACGCGGGGGTCACCACCGCCATGGTGGCCACCGCGGCCCCCCAAAAGCCCGCCTGGCTGCTGCCGATGTAGGTGGCCATGTTGACCATGATCGGCCCGGGGGTGCTCTCGCTGACCGCGATCATGTAGCTTAACGCCGCGTCGTCCAGCCAGCCGCGGCTCAGCACCACGTCCCGGATGAGCGGGATCGCGCCATACGCCCCCCCAAACGAGAAGAGGCCCACCTGCAAAAAGCCGGCCAAAAGTTCCCAAAGGATCATGATCTGTCGCCGCCTTTCCCGCCGCGCGCCCGCTGCAGGGCGGGCAGCGCAAGGCCCACGGCCGCGGCGGTCAGCAAAAGGCTGATGGAGGAGATGCCAAGGCCCAGCAGGTCGCTTGCCAGCATCAACCCAAAGGCGCAGGCTAGGATGCCCAGGGCCAGGGGCCGCTTTTCCATCCGGCGGATGATGTTGACCGCGGCGGTAAGCACCAGCAGCCCCACCGCTACCTGGATGCCCCGGAAGGCGTTTGCGATCACCCGGATCTCAAGGAAATGCTCCAAAAACTGCGAGATGGCCAGAATGATGATAAACGAGGGCAGCACCACCCCCGCCGTGGCGGCCAGCGCCCCGGGCACCCCGGCCATTCGGCAGCCCACAAAGGTGGCGCAGTTGATCGCGATCGGCCCCGGGGTGGACTCGGCCACCACCGTAAGGTTCATCATCTCGTCGTGGGTGATCCAGCCCTTTTTTTCCACGCAGATGTCCTCGATAATGGCGATCATGGCATAGCCGCCGCCAAAGGTGACCAGCCCGATCTTAAAAAAGGTCGCGGCAAGGGTGAGCAGCATACTGCGCTTCATAAAATCCTCCGTCCTTATAATATTTGCAGGCCGGGCGGCTGCCGCCCGACCCGCAAACAGCCCCCCGTGCTGCGGGCGGCCTTAATTCTTTTTGCCCTTGAGCTGCTTCATCCGCAAATCGTGGCTCAAAATCTGCTTGCGGATGCGCAGGGACTTGGGGGTCACCTCCAGCAGCTCGTCCGGGGCCAAAAACTCCAGGCTTGCTTCCAGGCTCAGATGGCTCACCGGCACCAGCCGCAGCGCGTCGTCGCTGCCCGAGGCGCGGGTGTTGGTCAGGTGCTTGGTTTTGCACACGTTTACCGTAATGTCCTCGCCGGTGGGGGTGTAGCCCACCACCATGCCCTCGTACACCTTTTCGCCCGGCTCGATCAGCAGGGTGCCGCGCCCCTGGGCGTTGAACAGGCCGTAGGTCACCGCGTCGCCCGCCTCGTGGCTCACAAGGCTGCCGCTGCTGCGGCCGGGCAGCTCGCCCTGCCACTCCTCATAGCCGTCAAAGATGGTGTTGAGGATGCCCTCGCCGTGGGTGTCGGTCAAAAACATGCTGCGGTAGCCAAACAGGCCGCGGCTCGGCATCCGGAACTCCAGCCGGGTGCGGCTGCCCATCAGCTGCATGTCCTGCAAAAGGGCCTTGCGGCTGCCCAGCTCGGTCATCACCGCGCCCTGGTACTCCTGCGGTACGTCGATGACCACCCGCTCCATCGGCTCCATCTTTTTGCCGTTCTCCTCGTGGGTCAGCACCTTGGGGGGGCTCACCTGCAGCTCGTACCCTTCCCGGCGCATGGTCTCGATCAGGATCGAAAGGTGCATCTCGCCCCGGCCCATCACCCGGAAGGAATCGGTGGTGGCTGAATCCTCCACCTTGAGGGCCACGTCCTTGAGCAGCTCCTTCTGCAGCCGCTCCCGGATCTGCCGGCTGGTCACATACTTGCCCTCCCGGCCGGCAAAGGGGCTGTCGTTGACGCTGAAGGTCATCTCGACGGTGGGGTCGTTGATCTTGAGGAAGGGCAGCGGCTCCACCGCGGCGGGGTCGCACAGGGTGTTGCCGATGGTCACGTCCGCAATGCCGCTGAAGGCCACGATGTCGCCGGCCTCCACGCTCTCCACCGGCTCCCGGCCGTTGGCCTTAAAGTCGTACAGCTTGGTCAGCCGGCCCTTGATGGAAACGCTGGGGTCGTGCCAGTCGCACACCTGCACCTCCTGGCCCACCCTGGCCCGGCCGTTCTGGATGCGGCCCACCCCGATGCGGCCCACAAAGTCGTTGTAGTCCACGCTGGAGCAGAGCATCTGGAAGGGGGCCTCGGGGTCCCCCTCGGGGCACTTGACATACTGCAAAATGGTCTTAAAAAGCGGTTCCAGGTCGGTGCCCGGCACATCCGGGCTGTAGCTGGCGGTGCCGGCCCGGCCCGAGCAGAAAACCATCGGGCTGTCCAGCTGCTCGTCGGTGGCGCCAAGGTCCATCAGCAGCAGCAGGATCTCGTCGATGACCTCCTTGACCCGGGCGTCCGGCCGGTCGATCTTGTTCACTGCGATCACCAGCGACAGGTTTTGCTGCAAGGCCTTTTGCAGCACGAACCGGGTCTGGGGCATGCAGCCCTCGGCCGCGTCCACCAGCAGCAGCACCCCATTGACCATCTTGAGCACCCGCTCCACCTCGCCGCCAAAATCCGCGTGGCCCGGGGTGTCCACAATATTGATCTTGACCCCGTCGTAGGTGCAGCTGCAGTTTTTGGCCAGGATGGTGATGCCCCGCTCCCGCTCGATGTCGCCCGAGTCCATTACCCGCTCGGCCACCTGCTGGCCCTCCCGGAAGGCGCCGCTCTGCTTGAGCATCTGGTCCACCAGGGTGGTCTTGCCGTGGTCAACGTGCGCGATGATGGCAATGTTTCGTAAATCCTTGCGTTCCATACCTTTTTGCTCCCTCTTCCCATTCAAAACCTTGCTTTCCCGGCGCTTTTTAAGCGCGGGATAAGATTTTTACACAACACAGTTCCTATCCTAAAGCACCGGCGCGCGTTTGTCAAGAATCACGAAATAAAATCGGGCCTTTTGGCATAAATGCCAAAATTGCGGCGGGGGCGGCGAACAGCGGCAGGGCAGCGGAACCGCGGGGGAGGGTTTGCACTTTCCTCGCGCCTTGTGCTGATTGTCGATTTATGGTATATTGGCAATGGCGCTGCCAGTAACGGTAGGCGGTTGGCCCCCACACAGGGGGCAGCTTCTTGCCCCCTGATCTTTTGAAAGGGGGGCTGCCCTGTGAGCACATCCGAAGTATTACAGCTTTGCCTTGTCCTCATCGGCATTTGCAGCCTGTTTATCCAGGCATACAAAAAGAAGTAACCGCCCACAGCTCCCCAGCTCGGCGGTTACTTCTGTAACCATCTGACGGGGGCCAACCGTCTGCCGGCAGCGCCCTCGTTGTTTATAGTATACCCAAGGCAGCAAAAAATGTCAACAACCAGCAAGGGAATGCCCATTTTCAAAACAAAAAGCACCAGGAAAACAACGTCTCCTGGTGCTTTTTGTGGTGGGCGGTAAGGAACTCGAAACACATTCTTTTGACGTAGAAACGCCAAAAAGTACGGTTACTGTGCTTTTACTGTGCCATTTGGGCGGCGTTTACAGGTCGGCGGCGTTCAGCGCGGCGGCGGCCTCAAACAGCTTTTTTTGCCGCAGCTCGGCGTAAATATCCATCGTTGTTGAAAGCTGCGCATGGCCAAGCATCCCCTGCGCGGTTTTTTCCGGGATGCCGGCCTCAAAGCACAAGGTGGCAAAGGCGTGGCGCAGCTGATGGGGCGTAACATCAATGCCGGCCTTGCGGCAGCGATCCAGCAGGCAGTAATAGCCCCGCTTGGTCATGGGCCGATCACCGCCGAACACATACGCCCCGGCGGCGCCCCGGTGTGGCTCCAGCACAGCCTTTAGCCGCTCCATGTAAAGCACGCTGCGGGTGCCGGCCTCGGTTTTGGGCTGCTTGAGCTGGCCCTGGTTCTGCCCGGCAAAGTAGAGCGACCGCTGCACATGGATCATGCTGCCGGCGGCGTCTATGTCCTCCCAGCGCAGCGCCAGGGCCTCGCCAAGCCGCAGGCCGGTGTACATGAGGAAGTAGAGAAACAGCCCGTCCTTGCTGCCCACAGAGGCCTTTATGGCGTCGATCTGCGCTTGTGTGGGCATGGTGCGCTTGCCCTTGCGCAGGCCGTCCGGCAGCTTGACCAGGGCGGCGGGGTTGCTGGCGGCATCGTAGTTCTCGCAGGCCCAGGCGCAGATCTCCCGCAGCACGATTAAATGCTGCGACACCGTGCGCCGTGCGTATCCCCGGTGCGCCAAGGCGTCCAGATACGCTTTTACCATGCTGGGGGTGATCTCCTTTGCGGGCTTGTCCCCGAAGCGATCAATGGCCCGCTCCATTGCCAGGCGATACCCTGGTACCGTGTTGGGGGAAAGCCGGGGCTGCTTGTATGCCCACCACTCGCCGGCCACCTCCTCGAAGGTGGGGCCGCGCTCGGCCCGCTCTTGGTAGGCCGCGATCTTTTGCATGACCTCCCGCTCGCTGCCGGCCCGGAACACCACCCGCTTGCCGCCGATGGTCAGCTTTTTTTCAAACAGGCCATCCGGCCGGCGGTACATCCTTTTCTTTGCCATTGCAGGCCCTCCCTTGTGCTGCACTTTGACAGGCCCACACCGGAAGGTGTATAATCTGGCTGTTGGGGCAGATCGTACACCTTTGCGTGTGCCTGTTCTATCAAAGCCGCTCCCGGTTGCCGCCGGGGGCGGTTTTCCTTGCGCATGGTGTCGGTTTATGGTATATTGTGCTTGGCGCTGCCAGTAACGGTAGGCGGTTGGCCCCCATACAGGGGGCAGCTTCTTGCCCCCTGATCTTTTGAAAGGGGGGCTGCCCAATGAGTACATCCGAAGTTTTACAGCTTTGTTTGGTTATCATCGGCATTTGCAGCCTGTTCATTCAGGTATACAAAAAGAAGTAACCGCCCTGCTCCCAACAGCTGCGGTTACTTCTGCAACTAACATAGGGGGCTGACCGTCTACCGGCAGCGCCCTCGTTTGATTACAGTATACCCGCCTGGGGCCAAAAAGTCAACCTGTGACAGCATATCAGAGCATATAAGCGCATTTGAGAGCATCACCCGCCGGGGGCCTTGTGGCCTTTGGCGGTTCTTTTTTGCCTGGATGCCGCCGGGTGCCTGGATGTACAGCCGGAGGGGGCTGCTGCTGATCCGCTGAAATGGCAGTGCAGCCGCCGGGCCTGATCTGGAGCGAGGCGGCCGGCAGGGCGGTTGCGACAAAATGTCGCAACTGTGGCAAGGGGTTGAGGGCGTCGCAGATTGCGACATCCTCCCGGCAGGCTGCTGCCCGGCGGGGCCTGAGCTTGTCCAACTGATGGACGAGCTGCCCGGCGGGTCCTGAGCCTGTCCAAATTTTGGACAATGGAAATTGTACAAAAAGCAGCCTCTTTTTTGTGTACTTTCCATTGTCCAACGGTTGGACAACGGTGTCGGTTCAACCGACACCCCCGGCTGCGCCGCGGAGTTGTCGCACGGTGCGACAGCTGCGGCCGGAGACCAGGCAGGAACCGACTATGAGCGATTTGTCCATGCCCACAGGGGGGAGGTGGCGCAGAGGTGGCGCAAACGCTCGTACAAATAGGGATGCACTTTGCGCCACCTACGCCACCTTTTGGGGGGTTATCGCCACCAACGCCACCTAACGCCACCTCTGCCACCTTGCGCCACCTACGCCACCTTTGCCACCCAACGCCACACAAAAACGGGTGGCGTTGGTGGCGCTGGGTGGCGTTAGTGGCGTTAGGTTAAAAAGTGTATATCGTTTTTGCATATACGCGCGCGCACGCGCGCGAGGCTAAAACTTCCCCACGCCTGCCTTGATGAAGGGCATGAGCGCGCAGGGCAACTTTTTTGCATGCTGCACTGTGGGCCTGCAGGTGTCTGGCTGCTGCCCGCCGGGGCTGGATCGGGGAGAGGGGCGGCAGGGCCGAGGGGGTAACGATTCGTTATGAACTTTGCACAGGGGGCGGTAAAACGCCGCCGCCCGGCGGGTCATTCCTCTGTCCCGCCCTGGGCTTTCTCGGCCCGCTTGCGCTTGCGCTCGGCCACCATGCGCATAAATGCCTGGATGTCTGCTATGTCGTCCTCGTCGAACTCCTCTTTTACCTCGCCATAGGCCGCGAACAGAGCGCCGGCCAGCGGGTCGGGCTCCGCAGAGATGGGGGCGGTTTTTGCCTGCACTTGCTCGGGATAACTCCAACCAGTCAATTCATATTCGGTAGTTCGGAGGGCGTGGGCCAAATCCGGCAATTTTCCCACAGGGAAGTTTTTTATGTCGCCTGTTTCATATCGTTGCAGAGTGGATTTGCTTATCCCGGTTAGGTTGGCTAAATCTTGATAGCTTAAGCCCAGTTCCTCGCGGCGGGATTTAATTCTCAGCATAAGCTCTTGAAAATCTCGTTCTGACACAATACCCACCTCCTGTTTAACGGTAGTATAACCCATTTGGCCCATATTTGCAACAATTATTTTCGTATCGTTGCAAATATGGGTTGACAGGTCGCCCGGAAGGGTGTATCATAAACGAGCGTCCCATAAATGCAACGAAGGAGGTGGATATGTGAACGCAAACTTGCTCCGGGCAAGAATTGTAGAGCGGGGAGAAAGCCAAAAAAGCACCGCAAGCGCAATCGGCATGTCGGAAAACTCGCTCTGTCGTAAACTCGCAGGAAAAAGGGAGTTTACACTTGGCGAGGTCTCAAGGCTTTGTGCTTTTTTGGAGATTGAAAATCCAGCGCCTATTTTTTTGCCCAGGCCGTCCCAAAAATGCAACGACAGAAAGGAGGCCCGGCATGAATGACCTGGTACTTATCAAGCCGCTTGGTTCGAGGCTGGAGCCGTACACCACCGCCGACCTGGTGGCGGAGTACGCGCAGTTGCCGCACAAGTCGGTAAACGAGCTAATCCGGCGGCACAGGGAAGACCTCGAGCTGTTCGGCACGCTGCAATTTGAAATGGAAGCGTGCCCCCACCGGACAGGTGCAAGCGTGCGGAAAATCTACCATCTGAACGAGCAGCAAGCAACCCTGTTCATCACCTATCTGCAGAACACCCCGCCGGTGCGGGCGTTCAAAAAACGGCTGGTCAAGAGCTTTTTCGCCATGCGGCAGGAGCTTGCCCGGCGGGACATCCAGCGGGCGGTCAAGGCCCCGGTGCGGCGCAAGCTGACCGACGCGATCCGGGACAGCGGCGAAAACGAGCGGATGCAGGGCCACGCCTTTGCCACCTACACCAACCTGATTTACAAGGCGGCCATCGGCCGGACGGCCGCGCAGCTGCGCAGGGCGGCAGGTCTGGAAAAGGGCGCGGAGGTGCTGCCTCTGCTGGATGCTGAGCAGCTGGCCGAGGTGACCCGCCGGGAGGCGCAGGCCTGCACCCTGCTGGACTGCGGCATGACCTATGACGCGATCCGGGCTGTGATGCTGCCCACAGCAAGGAGGGAGGCAGACACTTGACCGTTCAGGAATTCCTTTCCCGGCTGGAGGGCGTGCATGGCGGAAACGGCCAATGGTCGGCCTGCTGCCCGGCCCACGAGGACAGGCACCAAAGCCTGTCGGTGCGTGTTGGTCGGGATGGACGGATACTGCTTAAATGCCATGCCGGCTGCACCGCCGGGGAGGTGGCCGGGGCGCTGGGCCTGACCATGCGCGACCTGTTCCCCGTCGTTTCGACGGGACAGGCGTTCAGCCCGGCCCAGCGGGGGCCGGAAGCGGCCGGGAATCCCCCGGCGGCAACTTCCCCGGCGGGCGGCAAAAGGCCCGCAAGGGGCCAGCGCGGGGCCGTGGTGGCTACATACGCCTATACGGACGCCGCCGGGCAGCTGTTGGCCCAAAAGCTGCGGTATGAGAACAAGAGTTTTTGCTGGCGGCGGCCGGACGGCAAGGGCGGGTGGCTCTGGAACCGGGACGGCCTGCCCCCGCTGCTCTATATGCCCGCGGACAAGCCCGGCGGGGTCTTTGTGGTGGAGGGTGAAAAGGACGTGGACAACCTCGGCAAGCTGGGCTTTACGGCCGCCAGCGGGCCGGATGGTGCGGGGCCGGGCAAGTGGCGGCCGGAGTACTCGGAGCGGCTGCGGGGCCGTGACGTGGCAGTGATCCAGGACAACGACCAGCCGGGCAGGGAGTACGCCGCCGGGGTCTGTGCGGCGCTGTACGGCGTGGCCCGGCGGGTCAAGCTGCTTGACCTGTCCACGATCTGGCCGGAGATCCCCGAGCATGGGGACGCCTCCGATCTGATCGAGGCAAAGGGCGCGGCAGAGGCTGCAAGGCTGCTGGAGCAGCTTGCCGGCAGCGCCCCGGACTGGACGCCGGCCGAGGGCAGCGCCCAGACGCCGGCAGCCAACGACCCTCCAGTTAAGCCGCCCGACTTTTCGGACGCCGGCAATGCGGCCGTGTTCAGCCGTATCTACCGGGGCCGCCTGATTTTTGCGGATGCGCTGGGCTGGCTGTGGTGGACAGGCAAGAAGTGGGAGCGGGACGACCACAAGGCGATGGCCTATGCGTTGAGCCTGTCCCGCAAGATGCTGCGGGCAGCCCAGCAAGAGAACCGCGCCGCGCTGGCACAGCTTGCGGAGGCCCAGGCGCAGGCCGCCGAGGTGAGCGGGGATGAGGCCGCCGAGATGCTTACCAACGCAAAGGCGGCAGCAGCCGAGGCCAAAGCCTGGCTTGCCCATGCAAAGACCAGCCGCAACGCACTGCGCATCAAGAATATGCTGGAACTGTCTAAGCCTGCCCTGGTGGTCAAAGCGGACAGGCTGGACGCAAACCCCTTTGACCTGAACACCCCCGCCGGCATCGTGAACCTGACCACCGGCCAACTGCGCCCGCACGACCGCGAGGCGTATTGCAGCAGGATCACCGCGGCACAGCCTGGCAACAAGGGCCTTGCCGAGTGGATGGCATTCCTGGATACGGTCACCTGTGGCGACCGGGATTTGCAGGACTTTTTGCAGATGGTTACCGGTATGGCCTTTATTGGGGAGGTTTACCAAGAGGGAATTGTCATTGCTTGCGGCGGCGGCAGCAATGGGAAATCGACCACCTTTAACCCCATCGCCGGGGCGCTGGGCGATTATTCCGGCTCAATCGACATTAAAACCCTGACCACCGACCGGACGAACCGGGGCGCGTCTCTGGCCACCCTGCGGGGCAAGCGCCTGGTGGTCACCGGCGAACTGGAGGAACACCAGCGGCTTTCTGTTGCGACCCTAAAGCAGATCGCCAGCACCGACCGGATGGTGATCGAGGAAAAATACAGGCCGCCCGAAACCGTGAAGCAAACCCACACGATCGTTCTGTTCACCAACCATCTGCCCCGCGTGGGCTCGACCGACCGCGGCACCTGGCGGCGGCTGATCGTGGTACCATTCAACGCCACGATCACCCCGGCGCAGAGCGTGCAAAACTACGGCGAGGTGCTGGAACGGGAATGCGGCGGCGCGATCCTGTCGTGGGGCATTGAGGGCGCCGCCCGGTTTGTGCGCAACGGCATGAAGCTGGATATCCCCGAGGTGGTGGCCCAAACCACCGAGGAATACCGGCAGCGCGAGGACTGGCTGCATAACTTCATCCAGGAGCGATGCATACAAAACCCCAACGCCCGGGAGGGCGCGCGGGCGCTCTACTTGGAATACAAGCTGTGGGCGCAGGAGGGCGGCGAGTTTGTTCGCCGGGAAAGCGATTTTGCCGCAGCAATGGAAGCCGCCGGGTTTGAAAAGGTCACACCAAACAATAGGAAAATGTGGCGCGGCCTTGGGATAGACCACTGGTCAAAGCTGGAAAGGCCACACAGTTCGGGAGCCTGAAAAAGGCAAATGTTACGCCCTGTTACGTCTGGCGTATTGTTTCGGTATATTTCAAAAAATACAATCCCTATGGGGGTTTTTGTATTCAGGCGTAACCAGGCGTAACTCTGACGACACAACGTTATTTTTTGACCAAGTAAAAAGGAGATTTTGAAGATGGAACAAGAACAACCCAAAATCTGCCCGCTGCTGTCCGCCTGGTTTCAGGAGAGCACCAACTGCAAGGAAAGCCGCTGCGCGTGGTGGTGCCCCAATCTTGCCGGCGGGCAATGCGCCCTTGTGGAGCTGGCAGACAAGGCAGGGGATATTGCCATGTGGGCCGAGGAGATCAGCGGCACCCAGCAGGCCGCATTTGACCGGCAGTATCCCCGCATGGCCCGCCGGGGGCCGCAAGCCCACAGCGACGGAAAGGAGGCACCATAATGCCCAGAGAGCGCAAAGGATACCGCGACCAGCTGGAAAGCATCCTTGAGCGGTACCCCGACAGGGAATGCCTGACCCCGCAGGAGGTGGCCGACTACTGCGGCCGGGACGTGCGGACGGTGACCCGCCTTTTCCCCTTTGTGGGGCAGGGCAGGACCCGGTTTATCACCCGTACCGCGCTTGCCCGCGAGCTGGTGGCCGGCTGACGCCCAGGCAAAGGAAAAGCCGCCGGGGATGCAGCAACATTCCCGGCGGCGCAAGGTGGAACAGAGGTTTGACAAGGCCCTGTTTCACCTCCAAGTATAAATGAAAATTGGAGGTTTGGCAAGAGATGAGCAAAGACTTTTTGACCCGCCTGTGGTGGGTATGTTCTGCGGAAGATGGACTCTGCAAAGAGGGCTTGAACCTGTGCGAACTGTACGAACGCACCGAGGAAGGCAAGCAGGCGCAGCAGGCATTTGCTGACGTCCTGGATACATTCGGCCTGACCCTGGCGCAGCGAACCGAGGTTGACAACGCCGACAACCGCCAGTTGGACGCCGCCGAACTGCAGGGCTTTCTCAACGGCTGGCGGCTGTGCGCCATGCTGCAGGGTGAGCTTGCAGGGAAAGGGGGCGGGAAGGCATGATGTCGCAAGTAGCCTGCCGCGTCTATGAGGATTTGGACGCCCTCGAGGTAGATGTAGCAGAGGTTCCCTTAAAAAATAATGTCGCCATCTCCCTTGAGGATAACTTTATTGCACTTGACCCCAGCAGATGCAGGACAGAGCAAACCCGCTGCACCGTACTGGCGCATGAGGCTGGCCATTTTATCAGCGGCGCGTTTTATCCGCTGCAATGCCCCTATGCGATTCGGCAGCAAGTAGAATACCAAGCGTTTGTTGCATCGGTGCGGCGGTATATTCCTGCGGAGGAAATCCAAACAGCTTTGCAGGGCGGTTATACAGAGACCTGGCAACTTGCCGATTATTTCGGCCTCGAGGAGGAGTACATAAAGAAAGCCCTGGACTACTGGAGGGGCGCAGAGGGATTCATCAAACAGACATAACCCCACCCGCCGGGCCGGCCGTCTCTGCGCTGGCCCGGCGGCGCGCTGGCCTTGTGGGCCTGTACTGGGGCAGGCCCACACCAGCCCGCTTTGTGCAGTCTGTACAGCCCGGCGGCCGCCGGCGGCCCTGATCGGGCCCGCAGCGGGGCGGCCATACCGGCAAAATGCCCAAAAAGGAGGGACAGCCCATGCCAGGCATACCGCCCGCCCGCGCATGCATCCGCTGCGGCGCGCCGCGGCCCGCAAGAGCCTTGAAGTATTGCGCCGTCTGCGCCCTGATCGTGGGCACGGAAACCCGGCGGCAGGCACGAAAGCGGCAGCTGCTGCGGGAGCGGGCAGAACGCGCGGCGGAGGCGTCCCGCCGGGCCAGGCCGCCCGGGAAGCAGCCGTCCCCGCCCTCGCCCCCTGGGACATGGACGGACGCGGACGTTGTGCACTGCAGGGGCTGCAAGTACTGGCGGCCGCTGGGCTATAACGGCCAGGCCTGCCACTACCCCATCGACACCGGCCGGCTGCGGCCCTGTCGCCCGCGGGACTGCTACGGCCACGCCGGCACACCCTACACCCCCAAGAGATAGCCACGGCGATAATACCAGGAAAGGAGGTGCTGCCAGGCAAAAAGACGTCCGAAGCATCACCATACACAAAAGAAAAGAGGTACAAAACAAATGACACAAAGAGAAGCACGCGCAAGGCTGAAAGACCTTATTGCAAAGTGGGCGGACGATTTCAAGACCACCAGCGAAAAATCCCGAACTGAGTTTATGAAATACCATAGCGGGATGATCCCGGCGCACGGCTGCTTTTATGGAAATGAGGCCCGCGCGGAATTTGAAAGGCGCTGCTGGGAGTATCAAGCGCAGGCCGAGAAGATCTTGCAGGAGCAGCTGCAGCAGCTGCGCGACAAGATGGTTGACCCGCCCAGTGAGGAAGCGATAAATACCATCAAGCTGCTTTCACTTCGCACCGACCTTACCCACAAAGAGGTCGAGCTTTTGCTGGATAAGTACGGAGACAATGACCAGGCATACCGGGCCATTGCCTCGGTAGCAGCCGAGAAAGGGGTAATGGGCTATGCTTCCCCGCTTGATGAAAAGATCAAGGATATGGAAGCCCTGATTTCTGTTGTTAACAGAACTCTTACCGCAACAAGTGCGGAGGGTGGACACGCCGGCGAAGGGTTCATTGCTATGCTCAACATGCAAATTGACAGCACGCTGTCAGACGTCGCTTAAGTAGCCCCTGCTCCTCTCTGGTGTGGTTCATGAGAGACTGGCCACACCAGAGAGGCACAAGAGGGGATGGGTACCGGGGGAAAGGCGCAAAAAACGCGCAAATGGTCAATGCTTCTTAGGGAGCTGGTAGGCAGGGGAGGGTCCCCCCTCCCGCCTCGAGGCGACCCCAGGCTGTCCAGCGCCGATTTACACACAAGGGTTTTTTATGGGAGGGATGAGCCATGACCCTGCTTGACGTGAAACTGAAAATCAACGAGGAAACCGGGATACCCCTTGAACTGCTGACTGCAGAATCTGCCGCGGAAACTCTTGCGCAGGCGCAAACCCTGCTTGCCATGAGGCGGAAGCAGAAAGCAAGCAGGCCCCAGAGCGCAGGCGAGCAATTTGCCGAATGGATGAATGGGAGCGTTACCGCAGCCGCCGAGGCCGAGACGGCCGCGGATGCAGCCGCACTTGCGCGGGTGGTGCAGAGCTTCTTGCCCGACGTGCCCCCGGCCTATCCGACCGTGCATGACGGTGGGGGCGTTTCAGGATTCTATACACCCAGTGCCCAAGAGCAATTTGCAGATGCTATCTCTGGTGCCCTGGCATTTGACCCGCGCAAAGATTCGGAGGGCTGGGTAACGCTCGGCACCTTATGACCTCGCGCCGCTATGGGCCTGCGCACAGTACAAGCAAGCACGACAAAATGACGCCCATTTTGTCCTCGTGGGGGGCATCCCCACACCCCAGGCAAAAAGAAAAGCCGCCCTCCCGGACGGCCCCCTAAGCAAGGACAGTATACCACGAAAAGGGAGGGCGGCACAATGGCCAAAGATCAAACCATCTCAAACGAGGAATACGCCCGCCGGGTCGAATGGCTGCGGCGGTATCAGGGCGCAGCCCAGCGGCAGCGGCTGTTGGAGGAAACGCTGGCCGAGCGCCGGGCCGCAGCCGTGCGGGTGTCCGCTGTGCTGGGCGGCAGCCCCGGGGCGCCGGGCCCGCGGACGGACAAGCTGCCCCGAGCGGTGGAACGCATCCAGGCCGCCGAGGCCGAGCTGACGGCGCAGCTTGAACAGGGCGAGCAACTGCGCGCCGAGATCGCCGCGGTGCTCCAGCACATACCGGACGCCAAGCAGCACGAAGTCCTGTACCGGCGCTATATCCTGGGCCAGACCTTCCAGGCAATCACTGACGCCATGAACTTTGACCAGCGTTGGATTCATCGGCTGCACCGCCGGGCGGTGTGCGGGCTGGAGCTGCCCGCCGGGAAAATGAAAGGGGAGGATCGACCGTGAAGCTGACAGCGAAGCAGGCGCAGTTTGTGCAGGAATATCTTGTGGATCTGAACGCTTCCGCCGCGGCAAGGCTGGCGGGGTATAAGGACGCGAACATAGGCCGGCAGCTGATAACGAAACATAACGTTTCTGCGGCTATCCAAAAGGCCATGCAGGCCCGCAGCCAGCGGCTTTGCATCACCCAGGACTTTGTGCTGGAGCGGCTGCGGGAGATCGCGGAGCGGGAGGCCTCGGACGCGCCGGACAGCCCTTTGAAGTACGCGGCCAAGCTGCGGGCGCTGGAGCTGCTGGGGCGGCACCTGGGCCTGTTTGAGGATCGGCTGCGGGTGTCCGGCAGTATCGACACCGGCAAGCTGGACAGCATCCTTGCACAGCTGGGGGAACACCCCCCTTCTTGAAAAAAAGCCCCGCAGTTGGAAAAGGCGACCCACGCCATGACGGCCAGACCGGACCCGCCGGGCCGAATACCGGGGGTACAGCGGGCTATTTGCCTGCCGGCGAGAAAACACCCGCCCGCACCGCAAAGGCCCCGCACAGGCCCACACAGCCGCGCACACGCGCAGGGCAAAGCAAGACCCCGGCGGGCAGCTGCACCCGCCGGGGCTTTCCTCTGCGCTGAGGCTCTGCCGGGCCGCGCCCGGGGCGTGTGGTCATCCACACGCTATGCTTGCAAAACCATTTCCGCGGTTTTCAGACATAAAAAATGAAAGAGCCGGCACCAGCGGCTCTAACGGGGTCCAGGGGCATACCTCTGGGCTGGCCTCCCCCCCCGACCATTTTTAGTATACCCTTAAGGTCTAATTTTGTCAACCACGCCGCACCCGGCGGGGCCTGGGGTGAGGAAGGGGCAAAACTGTGCCTTTTGCCCTCTGCAAAACACCCCGCAAACCCGCAGAATACAAGGCTTTTTTACTGTGCTTTTACTGTGCCTTTTCTGTGCCATTTTATATGCTTTCTGGTGCGTTCACATGTAGTCACAGGTAAAGAAAAACCGCGCTAAACGGTCATTTATGACCATCCAGCGCGGTTTTTTGGTGGTGGGCGGTAAGGAACTCGAATCCCTGACCCCCTGCACGTCAAGCAGGTGCTCTACCAGCTGAGCTAACCGCCCATAAACAGGCCGTACCTTATTGGGTACCTTGCCATTATACCCGATGCCCCCCAAAAAAGCAAGGGCCGCGGGCAAGTTTTTTGCGCTTTTTTGGGGCTTGCCCGCGGGTTTGCCGTTCCGGCGTGCCGCCCGCGCCGCTTAAGGCCCCGGTTGGGATCTGAACGGAACGGCGGGCCGGGTGCCGATTTTATGCCAAAATTTTTTAAACTTTTCCTTGTCCGGGCAGGCCGCCAAACGCAGCCTGCAAAGATGCTTCAATGCCCTGCCCATTCGTGCATTGCGGATAAAGAATCACCTCTGCCCGGAGGATCATTCCAGGCAGGGGCGATTTTTCGGCGCTCCGCGCCGGTCAAAGGCGGGTTTGGGGCGGTAGCCCCAACAAGGATCAGACCAGGGGAACAAATGAGCGGAGCGAAATTTGGGCCACGGGTCGATACTTGCTCTCACGTTACAGGAAGCACCAATAAACTGGAAGTTAGAACTCTTTGTTCATGGCAACTTCTCTCGCTGCTGCTTTCACCAGCAGCATCATCGGACGGCGCAGTTCGTCTTTGAATCCCGGAATGTCCATCATTTCTTGCGGTGGTGTTGCTTCTTCCACAGCTTTAAGTTCAAAGCCATTATTCAACAAACCCATCAGTATTTGTGTAAGCGTATGATGCTGTTTCACTACATCGCATCCCAAAAAGTGAGTATGCCGTTCCCCTGAAATGAAATAATGATCAATCGGCCAGCATTTTGGTGTTCCCTCATCGTTATAAAGCCAATCCTGTCCAACCCCAGCGGTAAAAACAGGGTGTTCAATATTAAAGAGGAATATCCCATTTGGTTTCAAAGTCCTATGAACTTTTTGAAATATGAGTTCTATATTTTCTATATAGTGCAATGCCAGATTGGAGACAACACAATCCCACGCATTTTTAGGATACTCGTATTCGTCTATTCCACAAACACGATATTCAATTTGTTCTCCTGCATTACGGCTTTTTGCCTCTTCAATCATTTTGCGGCTCAAATCAAGTCCCAACACCTGTACCGCCCCCTGCTCCGCCGCATATTTGCAATGCCATCCATAGCCACACCCCAGATCGAGAACATTTTTTCCTTCAAGAGGAGGAAATAGGGGCTTTAGCTGGTGCCATTCGCCAGCGGAGCTTAATCCATCCTTGCTACGGGACATTTTCGCATATTCCGCAAAGAATTTGTCATTATCGTATTCGTTATTCATCGTTATTCTCCCAAATCCCCAATTTATCAGGCTGTTTTGAAAAAGTATAGCATAATAGGAACCAGCTTTCAAAAGACATATTTCTTAATTCGGCATAGCGGGGCGGCTGTCAATTCAACAAGGTTTTCCTGTGATGCTTTACCGCACCTGAGCCTTTGCGCCGGGGTCAAAACGGCAGCCGCTGCACCGCCAGCTGCAAAAGCTGGGCAAGGCCGATGCTGTACAAAGCGATGCTGGCCGGCTTGCCCAGCAAAAGGATCACGCAGAACCGCCGCAGGCTCATGCTGGTCAGCCCGGCCAGCATGCAGAGGAAATCGTCCGGGAAAAAGGGCAGCAGGATCGCCCAAAAAAACCATTTGGCAAACCGGTCCTTTTCCTCCAGCCGGCGCAGGTGCTTTGCCAGCAGCTCTTCGCCGCCAAAGGCCCGCACAAACCGCATGCCAAACCGGCGGGCCAGGCAAAAGTTGAGCAGGCTGCCCGCAAGGGTGCCCAGGTAGTTGTACAAAAAACCCAGCCAGGGCCCAAACAGCAGCACTCCCACCGTGCAGGCCGCGCCGCCCGGCACAAAGGCCAGCAGGATCTGCGCCACCTGCACCAGCATAAACAACAGCGGCGCGGCCGCGCCAAAGCCCTCCACAAAGGCGGCCATGGCGGTTTGGTCGGTGAGCAGCCCGCTGCGCCAGGCCCACACCACGAACCAGGCCATCCCCCCAATGGCCGCGCCGGTCACACAGTGCCCCGCGACCTTGGCCGCCTGCTTCAGCCATCCGCGCATGCCGCGCCGCCCCCTCTCTCTGGCCGGGATCGTACCCCGATTGTACCGCTTTTGGCCGGCGCTGTCCAGCCGGGGGGGCCAAACGGGCGGCCGGGCCGCGGGCGCGGGGCCTTTTTTGGGCCGCTTTTGGCGCAAAACCGCGCAAAATACCGCAAAACCGGGCGCGGCCGCCCCCAAACGGGCGAACCGGCGCAAAGGGGGGCGAAGGGCTGTATTTGACAAGCCCTTGCCGCGGCGATATAATAACCTTAATTGTTATGTACGTTTTGCGTCTTCCCCGGCCGCGGCTGCGGCGCGGGGGAGTGCTCCTGTTTGCAAAGGGCCTGGGTCGCATCGAACAGATGGACGCATCGTGCCCGCCTGACTCGGAACAAAAGCGGCGTTTCGCAACTACGGGGCCGCGAAAGAGAACATACATACACAAAAAAGGCAGAGAGGCCTCTCACGCAAAAGGCGGGAGGTCTGGTTCTGCGTGTAACGCGCGGCGGGTCGGGCGGCAAAGGCCCCGCCCCGCGCAGATTTTGGAGGAGAGCGTATGGTAGAACGAAAACCCGTCCGGACCGATTCAAAAACACCGCAGCAGCGGCTGCGCCCGCCCAAGGCCCGGCTTTTGGCGGGCGGGCAGGCCGGCGGGGGGCCGCTGCGCGCGGCCCAGGCCCCCGCGCCCAAGCGCGGCCGCGGCCAGGCGGGCAGCGCCGCACAGCTCAAAAGCGCAAAGGGCCGCCGCGCCCTGGCCGAGCCGGACATCCCGGTGCAGATCGTGCCGCTGGGCGGCCTTGGCGAGGTGGGCAAAAACGCCACCGTCTACGAGTGCCAGGGCGATATGATCATGGTGGACTGCGGGGTCGTCTTCCCGGACAGCGACATGTTTGGGGTGGACCTTGTGATCCCGGACTTTACCTGGCTTTTGCAGAACCGCGAAAAGGTGCGTGGCATCGTGATCACCCACGGCCACGAGGACCATATCGGCAGCCTGCCCTACCTTTTGCGGCAGGCCAATTTTCCGGTGTATGCCACCCGGCTTACCATCGGGCTGATCAAGAACAAGTTAGAGGAGCACGGCCTGCTGGGGCAGGTCAAGTTGGTGGAGATCCGCCCGGGGCAGAAGTTCCGGCTGGGCTGCTTTACCATCGAGCCGATCCATGTGAACCACTCGATCCCGGACGCGGTGGCCTTTGCCATCGAGTGCCCGGCGGGGGTGCTTTTGCAGACCGGCGATTTTAAGATCGACTACACCCCCCTCTCGGACGGCCCCACCGACCTTGCCGCCATTGCCGGGTACGGCAAAAAGGGGGTGCTGGCGCTGCTGAGCGATTCCACCAACGCCGAGCGCCCCGGCTTTACCGCCACCGAGCACAAGGTGGCCCAGACCGTGAGCGACCTGTTCCACCGGGCCGACAAGCAGCGCATCATCATTGCCACCTTTGCCTCCAACCTCTACCGGGTGCAGCAGATCATCGACCTGGCAGTGGCCAACGGCCGCAAGGTGGCGGTGAGCGGGCGCAGCATGGTCAACAACACCCAGATGGCCCAGGAGCTGGGCTACATCCACGCGCCGGACGGGGTGCTGATCGACATCGAGCAGATCAACCGCTACCCGCCCGAAAAGATCGTGCTCATCACCACCGGCAGCCAGGGCGAGGCGATGAGCGCCCTGTCCCGCATGGCCTCCGGCAGCCACCGGCAGGTGCATGTGGGCCCGGGGGATTTTATCATCATCTCGGCCCGGCCCATCCCGGGCAACGAAAAGATGGTCACCAAGGTGGTGAACGGGCTGCTTTTGCTGGGGGCCGAGGTGATCTACGAGTCGATGTACGACGTGCACGTCTCGGGCCACGCCTGCCAGGAGGAGCAGAAGCTGATGCTCACCCTGGCCGCGCCGCAGTATTTTCTGCCGGTGCACGGCGAGTACAAGCAGCTTAAAAAGCACGCCCAGACCGCCGCTTCCTTGGGCATCCCGGAAAAGAACATCCACATTTCCGAGATCGGAGAAACGGTCATCCTCTCCCGCAGCGGGCTGCGGGTGGGCGAGCCGGTGCCGGCCGGCGCCGTGATGGTGGACGGCCTGGGCGTGGGCGACGTGGGCAACGTGGTGCTGCGGGACCGCCGCCACCTCTCGGAGGATGGGCTGGTGATCGTGGTGGCCACCATCGATGGGGTCAACGGCGAGGTGCTGGCCGGCCCCGAACTGGTAAGCCGCGGCTTTGTGTATGTGCGGGAGAGCGAGGAGCTGCTGGACGAGGCCCGGCGGCTGGTGGCCGAGACCTTTGAAAAATGCCGGTTCGACCGCCAGCGGGACCTTGGCAGCGTAAAGACCCGGGTGCGGGAGGCGCTGTCGTCCTATATCTACCGCAAAACCAAGCGCAGCCCCATGATCCTGCCGATTTTGATGGAGATCTAAAGCAGAGGGGAGCCGAACCGGTCCCGGTCCGGCCCCCTTCCGCTAAAGGCCGCGGGGCCCTGCCGCGCCCCGCGGCCGGCCCGGTCAAAGGCCGCCGCGCCCAAAGCTGTTGGCGGGCCGGTGCCGATGGGCCGGATAAAAAATCACGCATCAAGGCTGAATTTCGCGCTTGCATGGCCGGGCAAAGCTGCTGCCCGGCTGTGCTGTTTTGAAGCGGGCTCCCACAGCGCACGGGTGCTGCCGGTGCGCCGCGGGAATTGGCCTTGCAGCGTGCGCGCCCTTTATTTTATAAAGGGATGCAGATGGAAGGGGGCTCTCGTATGCCAAAAAAACCGCGTCTTTGCCTGGAGGTACTGGTGGCCGGGCTGCTGATCCTTTCGGCTGCGCTCACCCTGGTCATTGCCACCGAGCGCCCGGTGCTGCTGCTGCCGGTGGGCATCCTGCTGCTGCTCATCATCGCCGGGCTCTGGGCCGGCGGGGCCGCCTTGCGCGCGCGGATCGCCCGCTGGCTCTCGGGCGGGGTGTTTGAGGGCAGCGAGGTGCAGTACACCCTGGCAAAGCTGCCGGTGCCGGTGATGCTGCTCTCGGGCAAGACCCTTTTGTGGTACAACCCCCCGCTGCGCGCCGCGCTGCTGGGCGGGCAGGATTCCCTGCTGCTGCCGGTGAACCGTGTGCTGCCGGGGCTGGACCTGCGGGCCTGCGCACAGCCGGCCGGCCAGTGCCTGGAGCAGGACGGCCGCCGGTATACCGCCTACGCCAGCACGGTGGCCGGCCGGGAGGAGCTGAGCGTCGTCTTTTTGGTAGACGATACCGCCCTCAAGGAGCAGGCGGCCGAGTACGCCGCCAGCCGCCCGGCCTACATGATCTTTGAGATCGACGGATACGACGAGGTATTTGGCGGCCTGCGGGATTCCGAGCGGGCGCGGGTGCTGGAGGGGATCAACCGAACCCTGGAAACCGCCATCGGCCGCACCACCGGCTTTTTGCGCCGGGTGGCAAACTCCCGCTACATCGCGGTGGTGGAGGAGCGGCATATGCGGGAGATGGCCGCCGCCCGCTTTGATCTGCTGGACAAGGTGCGCGCGCTGGACGAAAACCTCAACCTCACCCTTTCGATCGGGGTGGGCCGGGGCGGCGCGACCCTGGCCGAGTGCCAGGAGATGGCCCGCCAGGCGCTGGATATGGCGCTGGGCCGGGGCGGCGACCAGGCGGCGGTAAAGATGCCGGACGGCTTTGAGTTTTACGGGGGCGTCTCCCGCAGTGTCGAAAAGCGCAGCAAGGTCAAGAGCCGGATGGTGGCCAACGCCCTGGCCGATATGATCCGCCAGAGCGACAGTGTGCTGGTGATGGGCCACCGCATGAGCGACCTGGACAGCGCCGGCGCGGCGGTGGGGGTGCTGCGCATCTGCAAGCAGTGCGATGTGCCGGCCGCCATTGTGCTGCGGCGGGAGGCCACCCTGGCCGGCCCGCTGCTGGCCGGGTTTGACAAGGCCGGCCTTGGCGAGGACTTTATCTCCCCCGAAACCGCCCTCGAGGGCATTACCAAAAACACCCTGCTGATCGTGGTGGACACCTACCTCAAGGGCCTTTTGGAAAGCTTTGAGGTATACCAAAAATGCCGCCATGTGGCGGTGATCGACCACCACCGCAAGGCGGTGGGCCACATTGAAAACACGGTGGTGCTTTACCACGAGCCGTATGCCTCCTCAGCCTGCGAACTGGTCAGCGAGCTTTTGCAGTATGTGGGGGACGGCCGCAAGGACCAGGGCCCCACCCCCTTAGAGGCCCAGGCGCTGCTGGCCGGCATCATGCTGGACACCCGCAATTTTGCGCTGCACACCGGGGTGCGCACCTTTGAGGCGGCGGCCTACCTGCGCCGGATGGGGGCCGAGACCTCGGAGGTAAAAAAGCTGTTTTCCTCCAGCATGGAGGAGTACACCGCCAAATCCGACCTGGTGGAGCGGGCCGAGATCTACAAAAACTGCGCTGTTTCGGTGGGGGGCGAGCTTGCCCCCGGCCTTGCGGTGGCGGTGCCCCAGGCGGCCAACGACCTTTTGACCATCACCGGGGTAAACGCCAGCTTTGTGGCGGTGCAGAAGGGCGGCGGGGTCAACATCTCGGCCCGCAGCATGGGGGCGGTAAACGTGCAGGTGATTTTGGAAAAGCTTGGCGGCGGCGGCCACCTGACCATGGCCGGCGCCCAGCTTAAGGATACCACCCCCGCCCAGGCCCGGCAGCTGCTGATGGAGGCCATCGACGCCTTTTACGCCGAGCAGGACGCCAAAAAGAAGCCCGCCGACTGACTTGACCGCGCCGCCCGCAAGGGATACAATAGAACCCATCCATAGAAGAATCGAGGGGGGAGGATACCCAATGAAGGTACTGCTGAAACAGGACGTCAAGTCCATCGGCAAAAAGGACGAGATCCACGAGGTGTCGGACGGCTACGCCCGCAACTTTTTGTTCCCGCGGGGGCTGGCCGCCGCCGCGGACGCCGCCGCGGTAAACATGGTCAAGACCAAAAACGCCGCCAAGGAGCACCACGCCGCCGAGGCGCTGGCCGCCGCCCAGGCGCTGGCCGCCAAGGTGGAGGGAAAAACCGTGACCCTCAGGGCCAAGGGCGGGGCCTCGGGCCGGCTGTTTGGCAAGATCACCGCCAAGGACGTGGCCGACGGCCTGTCCCGCCTGATCGGCTGCCCGCTGGATAAGCGCAAGGTGGAATTGGAGCGGGAGATCAAGGATTTTGGCAGCTTTTCCGCCGTGGTCAAGCTGCACCCGGGGGTAGCGGCCAACTTTAAGGTCAAGGTGGAGGAAGAGGCGTAAGCCTTTTTGCGCGGCGCAGAGCGGGCCGGCAAGGCGGCCCGCGCCGCCGCAGGCCGCCGTTTGCGCGCAGTGCGCAGCGGGCCGCGCCGGTTTTGCGCGCCGCGCGTAAAAATTACCGGGAACGCCAAAAAAGGGGAGGGGACAGAGCATGCCGGAGGAACGCCGGAGCGGGGGCTTGAGCCTCGAGGCCATGGGGATCAGCCTGCCCTATCACATGCAGGCCGAGCAGTCGGTGCTGGGCGCGGCGATCCTCAAAAATGAGGTCATCCCCGACCTTATCGAGACCTTGCGGCCGGAGATGTTTTACGCGCGCCAGAACGGCGAGATCTTTGCCGAGATCGTGCGCATCTTTACCGCCGACCAGGCGGTGGACCCCGTTACCCTGCTGGACGCGGTGGTTTCCCACGGGGTATTTGAGAGCACCGACGCGGCCAAGGTGTATCTGGCCGTGCTGGCCGAGACGGTGCCCAGCCTGAGCAACGTGCCGGCCTATGCCCGCATCATCGAGCAAAAATACTTGGTGCGCCAGCTGATGGAGGCCGCCCGCTCGATTTTGGAGCAGAGCAGCGAGGAGCCGGACGCAAAGCTGCTGCTGGAGAGCGCCGAGCAGAAGATCTACGAGATCCGCTCGGGGCGGGACCAGTCGGCCCTTACAAAGCTGTCCACCGTGCTCATTGAGACGGTGATCGGCCTGCAGCAGATCAGCGGGCCGGATAAGGACAAGTACCGCGGCATCCCCACCGGCTTTACCTATCTGGACACCATCCTCACCGGGGGGCTGGGCCGGTCGGACCTGATCATCCTGGCCGCCCGCCCCGGCATGGGCAAAACCAGCTTTGCCCTCAATATTGCCACCAACGTGGCCAAGCGCCAGCAGGTGCCGGTGGCCATCTTCAGCCTGGAGATGACCAAGGACCAGCTGGCCGGGCGCATCCTCTCCAGCGAGGCCGGCATCGAGAGCCACGCCTTCCGCACCGGCGAGCTCTCGGCCGCCGATTGGGACGACCTTGCCCAGGCCACCGACCAGCTGCACAACGCCCCCATTTATATGGACGACACCTCCGGCATCACCATCCCCGAGATCAAGGCCAAGGTGCGCCGGATCAACCAGGACCCGGCCCGCCCCAACATCGGGCTGATCATCATCGACTACCTCCAGCTTATGACCAGCAGCCGCCGCACCGAAAACCGGGTGCAGGAGATCAGCGAGATCACCCGCAGCCTCAAGATCATGGCCAAGGAGCTCAACATCCCGGTGATGGCCCTCAGCCAGCTCTCCCGCGCGGTGGAAAAGGGCCGGGCCGACCACCGGCCCCAGCTGTCCGACCTGCGGGACTCCGGCTCGATCGAGCAGGACGCCGACATCGTGCTCTTCCTCTACCGGGAGGCCTACTACGATTCCATCGGCGGCGGGGAGGAGATGGCGGACGCCAACAGCGCCGAGTGCATCGTGGCCAAAAACCGCCACGGCGAAACCGGCAAGGTGGACCTTGGCTGGGACGGCGCGCACACTCGCTTTATGAACGTGGACTATAACCACGGCGGGGGCTAAGGCATGGCGGGGCAGGGCCTGCCGGCCGCCGCGCTGGGCGGCGCGGCGCAAAGGTTTGAACAAACGGTGCTGGGCTATTGCGCCCGGCAGGGGCTGTTTGCGCCCCAGGACAGGGTCATTGCGGCGGTCTCGGGCGGGGCCGACTCCATGGCCCTGCTTGTATTTTTGCTGCGCAGCGCCGCCGCCCTCGGCATCCGGGTCGAGGCGGTGCATGTGGACCACGGCATCCGGGGCGAGCGCTCCCAAGCCGACGCCGCCTTTGTGGCCGGCTTCTGCGCGCGGCACGGGGTGGCGCTGCACGCCTTTTCGGCGCTGGAGGAGGGCATCCCGGTGCCGCAGCACCCCAGCGAGGACTGGGCGCGCAGGCTGCGGTACGGCTTTTTTGCGCGGCTGCTGCCCGGTGCAAAAAAAGCGCCCCAAATCAGCCCAAAGCCCGGCGGGGCAGGGGGGCCGGCGGCCGCCGCGGGGCAGCCCGCGCCCCAAGGCCAAGCGGGATCCGCCGCGGGGCAGCCCGCGCCCCAAACCAGCCCAGAGCCCGGCCCCCGGGTATGGATCGCCACCGCCCATACCCTGAACGACCAGGCCGAGACCCTCCTGTTCCGGCTGGCGCGGGGGGCGGGCCTGCGGGGGGCGGGGGGCATCCGGCCGGTCAGCGGGGCCTTTGTGCGCCCGCTGCTGGCGGTAAGCCGCGCCGAGACCGAGGGCTACTGCGCGGCGCTGGGCGTCCCCTTTGTGCAGGACGAGACCAACGCAAGCCCCGCCTACGCCCGCAACCGGCTGCGGGCGGTGCTGCCGGCGCTGGTTTCGGCAAACGCGGGGGCGCCCCGGCATCTGGCGGCTTTTTGCGAGCGGATGCAGCAGCTGGACGGGTATTTTGCCGCCAAGGGGGAAACCCTGTTACAGGCGGCCCAAACGCCGGGGGGCTGGTCGCTGGCCGTGCTGCAAAGGGCGCTGGGCGGCGAGGAGCCGGTGCTGGAGGCCGCGCTGCGGGCTCTGCTGGAATCGGCCCTTGGCCCGGCCTGCGCGCCCGACGCCCGCAAGCTGGAGCTTGCCAAGCAGCTGGTGGCCCGCGGCCGGGGCGCTTTGCAGCTGAGCGGCGGCCTTGCGCTTACGGCCGGGCAGGGCAGGCTGCGGCTCTGCGCCGCGCGCAATGCCTCGGGGGGCGGCTTTTCCGGCGCGCAGGGCGCGGCCGGGCCGCGGGGGGCCGCCCCTTTGGCCGGGGACGCCCCCGCGGGGCCAAACGGCGCGGCTGTTCCCAGTGGGGCCTGCCCGCAGGCGGGCCTGCCCGCCCCCGTATGGGATGCGCAGGGCCAAAACCGCCCCCGGCAAACGCCGCTGCCGCCCCCGCCCGAGCCCGCCCCGCCCATTCCCTTTGCGCCCGGCGTTTACCGGCTGCCCGGCGGCTACGCCTTCAGCGCGCGGGTGGAGAGGGTGCCGAGGGGTGAAAACTTTATAAAACTTTGCCCAATTCATAAAAAAGACTTAAACTCTTGCGCGGATTATGGTAAAATACAGGGTAATGTGCTTTTGCGCACCCGGCTGCCGGGCGATACCTTCCGCCCGCCGCGCCGCGGCGTTACAAAGCCGCTGAAAAAGCTCTGCCAGGAGCTGGGCCTTTCGCCCGCCGCCCGCGCGCTGCGGCCGCTGCTGGCGCAGGGGGGCAGGGTGCTCTGGTTTTGGGGCCAGGGCTTTGCCGAGGGGCTGGCCCCAGGGCCGGATACCCGGGACGTTTTGATCATCACCCCGCTTTTGGGGGAAAAGGAAGTGCCACTATGGGAATGAACGAGGATATTTTGCAGGTGCTGTTCAGCGAGGAACAGCTGCGGCAGAAATGCGCCGAGCTGGGCGCGCGGATCAGCCGGGACTACGAGGGCAAAAACCTGCTGATGGTCTCGGTGCTCAAGGGCTCGGTGGTGTTTATGGCCGACCTGATGCGCCATATCACGGTGCCCTGCGGCATCGACTTTATGGCCGTTTCCTCCTACGGCTCGGGGGTCAAGACCAGCGGGGTGGTCAAGATCAACAAGGACCTGGACATCGACCTCGCCGGCCGGGACATCCTGATCGTGGAGGACATCCTCGATTCCGGCATGACCCTTGCCTACCTCACCGAGCTTCTGCGGGACCGCGGGCCCGCCAGCATCCGCATCGCGGCTTTGCTGGATAAGCCCTCCCGCCGCAAGGCAGACGTCCAGCCGGACTATGTGGGCTATGTGGTGCCGGACGAATTTGTGGTGGGCTACGGCCTGGATTACGACGAGCGATACCGCAACCTGCCCTATGTGGGCATCCTCAAGCCGGCGGTCTACACCAAATAACACCGGCCCGGCGGCTGTGTTTAAATCCCGGCCAGCCCGGCGGGCTGCGATTAAATCCCGGGGGCCGCTCTTAAATCCCGGCCAGCCCGACGGCTGTGTTTAAATCCCGGCGGCCCGGGGGCCGCGCTTAAAGCCCGGCCGAGGGCCCGCTTTTAAAGCCCGGCCGAGGGCCCCCGCCCGCGGCGGGCCGCCCCCTAAAAACCCTTCCCAAGCCGCCCCGCGCGGGGTTCCGCTGGGGCAAACAGGAGTTGATCTTTTGCAGAGAAAACCTCATTTCAACGGCATTTACATTGCGGTGCTGCTGGCGCTTATCATGATGGCGGTCACCCTTTTTACCACCCTTTCGTCCGCGCCCGAAACCATGGGCTACTCCCAGGTGGTGCACTATTTCCAGAACAACCAGGTCACCCATTTTGACCTCGACCTCAACACCGGGGTCATTGAACTCAGCCTGAAAGAGGGCCCCATCCCCCTGCCGGATTCCCAGGCCGCGGCCGGGCAGGGCCGGCCGGGCGGGCTGCTCAACGCCGCGCTGAGCGCCGGCGCCGCCGAGCAGGACGGCCCCAAAAACGGCGGCAAGGTCAAGGTAAGCTACAAGCTGCCCTACACCGTGTTTTTCATCGAGCATCTGGACGAATACGAGGCCTCCTACAACGCGGCCAACCCGGACGCCCCCATGGAATACGACATGACCCCGCCCAAGGCGAGCATCCCCTGGTTTGAGATCATGCTCTACCTCATGCTCATCGGGGGCATGGTGTTCGTCTTCTTCAATATGTACCGGGGCGGCCAGGGCGGCGGCGTGATGAACGTGGGCCGCGCCAAGGTCAAGGACCAGCAGGAGTCCAAGCGCAAGGCCACCTTTGCCGACGTGGCCGGGGCCAACGAGGAAAAAGAGGAACTGGAGGAGATCGTCGAGTTCCTCAAAAACCCCGGGCGGTTCAATTCGCTGGGCGCGCGCATCCCCCACGGCGTTCTGCTGGTGGGCCCTCCGGGCACCGGCAAAACCCTGCTGGCCCGGGCCTGCGCCGGCGAGGCCGGGGTGCCCTTTTACTCCATCTCCGGCTCAGACTTTGTGGAGATGTATGTGGGCGTGGGCGCCTCCCGGGTGCGCGACCTCTTTGACAAGGCCAAAAAAAGCATGCCCTGCATCATCTTTATCGACGAGATCGACGCGGTGGGCCGCCAGCGCGGCGCGGGCCTCGGCGGCGGGCACGACGAGCGGGAACAGACCCTCAACCAGCTGCTGGTGGAGATGGACGGCTTTGGCGCCAACGAGGGGGTCATCGTGATCGCGGCCACCAACCGGGCCGATATCCTGGACCGCGCCCTGCTGCGCCCCGGCCGGTTTGACCGGCAGGTGTATGTGGGCCTGCCGGACGTCAAGGGCCGGGAGGAGATCCTCCGGGTGCACACCCGGCACAAGCCCCTCGCGCCGGACGTCAACCTCAAAACCATCGCCCAGTCCACCGTCGGCTTTGCCGGCGCGGACCTCGAAAACCTGGTCAACGAGGCGGCGCTGCTGGCCGCCCGGCGGGGCAAAAAGGCGATCACCGAAAAGGAGATCGAGGAGGCCTCGATCAAGGTGGTGGCCGGCCCCGAAAAGAAGAGCCGGGTGGTCACCGAAAAGGAAAAACGCCTCACCGCCTACCACGAGGCGGGCCACGCCATCACCAGCTGGTTCTGCCCCACCAACGACCCGGTGCACCAGATCAGCATCATCCCCCGCGGCGCGGCCGGCGGCTACACCATGTACCTGCCGGACAAGGATGCCAGCTATGTCACCCGCACTGCCCTGCAGGAGCGGATCGTGAGCCTGCTGGGCGGCCGGGTGGCCGAGCAGCTGGTGTTGGACGATATCTCCACCGGCGCCTCCAACGACTTAGAGCGGGCCACCGAGACCGCCCGCTCGATGGTGACCCGGTACGGCTTTTCCGAGCGGATGGGCCCGGTGGTCTACGGCTCGGACCCGCAGCAAACCTTCCTGGGCCGGGATTTCGGCCAGGGCAAGGGCTATTCCGAGACCATCGCGGCCGAGATCGACAGCGAGATCCGGGACATTGTGGACGAAGCCTACGAGACCGCCCGCCGCACCCTCAGCGAGCATATGGAGGAGCTGCATAAGGTGGCCGCCGCCCTGCTCGAGCGGGAGAAGCTCTCGGGCGAGGAGTTCAAGGTGATCATGGAAGGGGGCGAGCTGCCGCCCTTCAGTCCCCC
>CAJTVI010000011.1:40879-51408 GCA_910579545.1 uncultured Oscillospiraceae bacterium
AAGCCCGCCGATGGCGGGAAGGACGCCGCGCCGGAAAACGCCCCGGAGGCTGCGCCGGCGGATGGGACCCCCAGCAAGGCCCCGGCCGAGGGCGGGAACCCGCCGCAGGACGGCGCAAACCCGTCCGCGCCGCAGGACGCCCCGGCCGCTTCGCCCGAAAAGCCCGCCGGGGCTGAGCCGGCCGCCGCGCCCGAAAAGGCCCCGGAGGCCGCGCCGGCGCAAGCCGCCGCGCCCGAAAAGGCCGAGCCGGCCGCCACAACCCCGCCGCCCGCCGATGCGCCGGGCAGCGCCAACCAAGAGGGAACCGATGGAACAGAACTTTGAGCTGCTGGCCCAAAGCCGGGCCAACTACTACACCAAGGGCAGCCCCATCCAGTTTGTGCGGGTGGAGCTGCTCAAAGGGGATGTCACCGGCGAGGTGGCGGTCTGCCTCACCTTTAAAAACGTGGCCCCCCAGCCTGTTTCGGGGCTGGTGGTGCGCTTTAAATGCAAAAGCCCGGCCGGTACCCTGCTGTGCGAGGACGAATACTATTACGAGGGCATCGCCGCCGCTCAGGGCGACCTGTTTGGGGCGGACGACGCGGTGTATGTAAGCGACAGCGCGGTGGGCAGCGTGGAGGTGGACCTGGAGCAGGCCTTCCTTACCGACGGCAGCGCTGTGCAGCTGGGCGGCTACAAGCGGGTGCGGCTGCCCGCGCCCAAGGCCC
Source organism: uncultured Oscillospiraceae bacterium (assembly GCA_910579545.1). Taxonomy (GTDB): domain Bacteria; phylum Bacillota; class Clostridia; order Oscillospirales; family Ruminococcaceae; genus UBA7177. Next base: position 41,587 of record CAJTVI010000011.1, read on the forward strand.
TGCCCGCGCCGCTGGCGGCCTCGCTCTGCCAGCGGGTGGGCAAGGAGGGGCTGTCGGTGGTGCCCCAGGTGGTGGAGGACGGCTGGTACTGCGCCTGCGGGGCCTTCCATCCCAAGGAGGAGGACAGCGTCTATTGCAGCGAGTGCGGGTGCGACCGCATCCTTCTGCAAAACTCCCTCTCCACCCTGCTGCAGCAGGGCCAGAACCCGCCCGCCGAGCCGGACGAGCCCACCCGGGTGGTAAGCGGCATGCGGCCGGAGGAGCCCACCCGGATGATGCCAAAGCTTACCGAGCAGGAAAAATTTGCCCAGAGCTACCGCAGCCGCGCCGCCCAGCCGGCCGGCCGCGGGGAGTGGGAGGACGGGCAGGAGGACGAGGAGGTGCGGCCCTACCGGGGCCGGGCGGGCCAGTCCACCTCCCAGTTTGAGCTGGACCGCGCGGAGGATGAATTCAGCGAGGCAGACGAGACAGCCGAAAAGATCATCCGCTGGGCGCCGCCCATCACGGCGGGGCTCTGCGCGCTGGTGGTGGCCATCGGCTTTTTGATCTACCAGTTTGTACTGTGACCCTGCCTATGGGCCCATGCCGCCCCCGGGGCTTTTCCCCCGGGGGCTTTGCGCGCCAAACCGGGAGTGTCTATTTCAAGGAGTTTTAGGGTGCTAAGGCCGGGGGCGGGGGAGAGCCTCGAAAGGCTTTCGGGGAAGGGGTCCTGTTGCCTTGAGAGGCTGCTCCCACGCACCCGGCCGGCGGATATCGCTCCCCGGTTTGGACACTCCCGCCAAACCAAAAACTTGACATTTTGCCGGGGAGCGTGTTTAATAAAAAGGCTTGCCCCGCCCAGCCGGAAAGGCCGGGCGCGGGGCCGGGGGCCCCTTTCCCATCAACCTTGCGGCACAACGGAGGCAGACAGCATGGCAAAAAAACAGGCCGGCCAGGCCTACGACAACGAGAGCATCACCAGCCTCAAGGGGGCCGACCGGGTGCGCAAGCGCCCGGCGGTCATTTTTGGGTCGGACGGGGTGGAGGGCTGCGCCCATTCCATCTTTGAGATCCTCTCCAATTCCATCGACGAGGCCCGCGAGGGCTACGGCAGCCGGATCATCCTCACCCGCTTTGCGGACGGCAGCATCCAGGTGGAGGACTTTGGCCGCGGCATGCCGGTGGACTACAACAAAAACGAGCAGCGCTACAACTGGGAGCTGCTTTTCTGCGAGATGTACGCGGGCGGCAAATACACCGCCGGCGAGGACAACTACGAGTATTCCCTCGGTCTCAACGGCCTGGGGCTCTGCGCCACCCAGTACGCCAGCGAGTGGATGACCGCCGACGTCTACCGGGACGGCGTTCACTACCACCTGGACTTTGCCAAGGGCGAAAACGTGGGGGGCTTACAGCAGCAGCCGCTGGCCAAAAAGCGCACCGGCAGCGTTATCCGCTGGAAGCCGGACGCCGAGGTGTTTACCGACGTCAACGTGCCCAGCGAATACTACCTCGATGTGATGAAGCGGCAGGCGGTGGTCAACGCCGGGCTTACCCTCGTGTTCCGGGATGAGGGCGGCCCGGAGCCCCAAACCACCGAGTTTTACTACGAGCACGGCATCCAGGACTATGTGGAGGAGCTGGCCGGCCCCGACGCCCTGACCCCGGTGCAGTACTGGGAGTCCGCCGCCGCCGGCCGCGACCGGGCGGACCAGCCCGAATACCGGGTGCGCATGAGCGCGGCCTTCTGCTTTTCCAACAAGACCCAGCTGCTGGAATACTACCACAACTCCAGCTTCCTCGAGCACGGCGGCAGCCCGGACCGGGCGGTGCGCACCGCCTTTGTGGGCCAGATCGACGCCTACCTCAAGGCCAGGGGCCTCTACAAAAAGGGCGAGAGCAAGATCACCTTTGCCGACGTGCAGGACTGCCTCGTATATGTTTCCAGCAGCTTTTCCACCCGCACCAGCTACGAAAACCAGACCAAAAAGGCCATCACCAACAAGTTTGTGGCCCAGGCCCTCACCGAGTTCCTGCGCCACAACTTAGAGGTGTACTTCCTTGAAAAGCCGGAGGAGGCCCAGCGGCTCTGCCAGCAGGTGCTCATCAACAAGCAAAGCCGCGAGCACGCCGAAAAAACCCGTCAGTCCATCAAAAAAACCATGGCCAGCCAGCTGGATATCGCCAACCGGGTGCAGAAGTTTGTGGACTGCCGCACCCGGGACGTCTCCCGCCGCGAGCTCTATATCGTGGAGGGCGACTCGGCCATGGGCGCGGTCAAAACCAGCCGGGACTCCGAGTTCCAGGCCATCATGCCCATCCGGGGCAAGATCTTAAACTGCCTCAAGGCCGATTACGACCGCATCTTTAAGTCGGACATCATCACCGACCTTATCCGGGTGCTGGGCTGCGGGGTCGAGCTGGGGGGCAAGAGCAAAAAGGACCTTGCCACCTTCGACCTTAACAGCCTGCGGTTTTCCAAGATCATCATCTGCACCGACGCGGATGTGGACGGCTACCAGATCCGCACCCTTGTGCTCACCATGCTCTACCGGCTGGTGCCCACCCTGATCGAAAAGGAATACGTCTATATTGCCGAGAGCCCGCTCTACGAGATCGGCACCAAATCCAAGACCTATTTTGCCTACACCGAGCAGGAAAAGGCAGACATCTTAGGCCGGATCGGCGGCAAAGAAAAGCCGTCCATCCAGCGCAGCAAGGGCCTGGGCGAAAACGACCCCGAGATGATGTGGCTCACCACCATGAGCCCGGACAGCCGCCGGCTGATCCTGGTCAAGCCCGAGGACGCCGCCGCCACCGCCGCCATGTTCGATCTGCTGCTGGGCGACAACCTCGCCGGCCGCAAGGAGCACATCGCCCTGCATGGGGCCGAGTACCTGGACGACCTGGACCTCTCCTGAGCAGGCCGCGCCGCCCGCGCCCCCCGGCGGGGCCGCCCGCGCCGCCCCGCGTCCCATTGCCCGGGAAAGGGCGGGACGCCGGCCCTGCCCGGTACCCCCGCCGCAACAAAAAACGAGGTGAACACCCTTGGCAAAAAAACAGCCCAAAAAAACAAAGCCCGCCCGCCCGCAGCTGGGCGAGGGGGTCGAGATCCCCGCGGCCGGGGTCCTGGTCGAGACCCCCATCACCCGGATCATCGAGTCGAACTTTATGCCCTACGCCATGAGCGTCATCGTCTCCCGCGCTTTGCCCGAGATCGACGGCTTCAAGCCCGCCCACCGCAAGCTGCTGTACACCATGTACACCATGGGGCTGCTCAAGGGGGCGCGCACCAAAAGCGCCAACATCGTGGGCAGCACCATGCACCTCAACCCCCACGGCGACGCCGCCATCTACGACACCATGGTGCGCATGGGCCGGGGCAACGAGAGCCTGCTGGCCCCCTTTGTGGATTCCAAGGGCAACTTTGGCAAGGCGTACAGCCGGGACATGGCCTACGCCGCCAGCCGCTACACCGAAGCAAAGTTAGAGCCCATCTGTGAGGAGCTGTTCCGGGATATCGACCAGAACACGGTGGATTTTGTGCCCAACTACGACGGCACCACCACCGAGCCCACCCTGCTGCCGGTCACCTTTCCCACCATCCTGGCCAACAACACCCTGGGCATCGCGGTGGGCATGGCCTGCAACATCTGTTCCTTCAACCTCTCGGAGCTCTGCGCCGCCGCCATCGCCCTGATGAAGGACCCAAAGCACGACCTCTTTACCACCCTGCCCGCCCCGGATTTTGTGGGCGGCGGCCAGATCCTGTACGACCGGGACGAGCTGCAAAAGATCTACGAGACCGGCCGGGGCAGTGTGCGGGTGCGGGCCCGCTGGCAGTACCAGCAGCCCGAAAACATGCTGGAGATCACCCAGCTGCCGCCCACCACCACCATCGAGGCGGTGATGGACAAGATCGCCGAGCTGGTCAAGGCCGGGCGCATCCGGGAGATCAGCGCCATGCGGGACGAGACCGACCTCAACGGCTTAAAGCTTGCCATCGACCTCAAGCGCGGGCAGGACCCCGAAAAGGTCATGCAAAAGCTCTTCCGCACCACCCCATTGGAGGACAGCTTTGCCTGCAACTTCAACATCTTAGTGGGCGGCCAGCCCCGGGTGATGGGGGTGCGGGAGATCCTCACCGAGTGGGCGGCCTTCCGCACCGAGTGCGTGCGCCGGCGCACCTTCCACGAGCTGGAGGGCAAGCGCAAACGGCTGCACCTGCTGCTGGGGCTCAAGGCCATCCTGTTGGATATCGACAAGGCCATCCGCATCGTGCGCGAGACCGAGGAGGACGCCGAGGTCATCCCCAACCTGATGATCGGCTTTGGCATCGACCAGCCCCAGGCCGAGTTTGTGGCCGAGATCCGGCTGCGGCACCTGAACCGGGAGTATATCCTGCGCCGCACCCAGGAGACCGAGGCGCTGGAAAACGAGATCGCCCGGCTGGAAAAGCTGCTCGCCTCCGAGGCCGGGCTGCGCCGGGTGATCATGGACGAGCTGGCCGCCGTGGCGAAAAAATACGGCCAGCCCCGCCGCAGCGAGATCCTGTACGAGCTGCCCGCCGAGCCGGGCGAGGAGACCGAGCCCGCCCTGCCGGACTACCCGGTGACCCTCTTTTTTACCCGGGAGGGGTATTTCAAAAAGATCACCCCGGCGTCCCTGCGCATGAGCGGCGAGCACAAGCTCAAGGAGGGGGACGAGATCACCCAGCGCGTGGAGGCAAAAAACGACGATTGGCTGCTGTTTTTTACCAACAAACAGCAGGTATATAAGTGCCGCGCCGCCGATTTTGCCGACACCAAGGCAAGCAATATGGGCGAGTATGTGCCGGTGGCCCTGGGCATGGAGCCGGAGGAGGCGGCCATCGCCATGGTGGTCACGGCCGATTACGCCGGGCACCTGCTCTTTTTCTACCAAAACGGCAAGTGCGCCAAGGTACCGCTGGCCAGCTACGCCACCAAGCAGAACCGCAAAAAGCTGCTGGGGGCCTTCAGCGGCAAGGCCGAACTGGCGGCGCTGCTGCCGCTGACAGAGGAGACCGAGCTGGCCCTGCGCACCAACGCCGGGCGGCTGCTGCTGGTGGGCAGCGCCCAGATCCCGGCCAAGGCCACCCGGGACACCGCCGGTGTCTCGGTGATCACCCTCAAAAAAAACCAGCGCATCGAAAGCGTCCTGCCCGCCGCCGGCCTCGAGCTGGCAAACCCCCACCGCTACCGGGTGCGCACCCTGCCGGCGGCCGGGGCCATCCTGCGGCCGGAGGACACCGCCGAGCAGACCCAGCTTACCCTGTGACCGGGCGCTGCCCGCTGGCAGCCGGATGCAGCGCGCCCTTTTTGCAAAATGCTGTTGCATTTGCGCGGCGGGTATGCTATGATGTTTTTTGTATCATAAACATGGTAAGGAGCGTATACACATGAGTGTTTTCGAGATCATCTGCGGCGTTGTGCTGATCGTGGCCGCGCTGTGCATCATTGTGCTCACCATGGCGCAGGAGTCCAAGGGGCGGGGCCTCTCGGGCGCGATCATGGGCGAGGGCGGCCAGATGGAGGCCGGCCGCAGCCGCGGCATTGATGCACGGATGGCCCAATGGACCAAAATTGCCGGCGTTGCGTTTGTTGCGGTCACCATCCTGGTAAGCGTTTTGAGCGCAAGGCTGGGGTAAAAGCAGATCAAAAGCCCGCGCGAGCGGGCTTTTTCTTTTGAAAAGGGGCGCGGCGGCCAGGGCCGCGCGCCCGCAGGGTAAGGCCCCTCGTCCGGCGGAGAGGAGGGGCAGGGCAGAGCGGAGGAAGGTTTTTATGTCGATCCGATCCAAAATCCTCAAGGAACTGGAAAAAAAGCCCCGCCGCGCCAAGGAGCTCAAGGAGCGGCTTGGCAGCGACAAAAAGGTGCAGCGCGCTTTGGACGAGCTGGTGGAGGGGCGCAAGATCCGCCAGCAGGGCGAATTGTATTTTGCCCGGGGCAATGGGCAGGAACCCCTGCTGCCCTGCACCATGGTCAAGCTCAGCCGCACCTTTGGCTTTGCCGCCCGGCAGGACGGCGAGGGGGATATCTTTATCCCGGGCCGGGGGCTGCAGGGGGCCATGCCGGGCGACGAGGTGCTGGTGCGCCTGTTTGAGCATCCCCGGGTGGAGGGCTCCCAGGAGGGGGAGGTGGCGGCGGTCACCGTGCCCTGCAACGGCTTTGTGGGCACCGTCTGCAAGGAGGAGGGCCGCCTGGCCCTCGAGCCGGACGCCTGCCCGGGGCTGCGGCTCATCATCAAAAAAAGCGCCGACGGCGGCGCCCAGGAGGGCGAAAAGGCCGCGGTGGTCATTTTGGAGCGGGGCGCCTGCCACGAGGAGCACCGGGTGGGGGTGGCCATGCGCTTCGGCCGGGCGGACGAGGCCAAGCCCTGCGTCAAGGCGCTGTTGTACGCGGCGGGCATGTCCAAGCAGTTCCCCGAAAAGGTCCGGGCCGAGGCCCGCGTTTTTGAGGAGGCCGAGCCGTCCGAGGCCGAGCTGGCCGGCAGGCTCGATCTGCGGGGCCTGCCCATCTTTACGATCGATTCCGATTCCACCCGGGATATCGACGACGCGGTGAGCCTGCACAGCCTGCCGGACGGCGGCTACGAGTTGGGGGTGCACATCGCGGACGTAAGCTATTATGTGCGCCCGGGCAGCGAACTGGACGCCGAGGCCATGCGCCGCGGCAGTTCGGTGTATTATGGCGACAGCGTGGTGCCTATGCTGCCGCGCCAGCTTTCCAACGGCATCTGCAGCCTTAACCCGCAAAAAACCCGGCTGGCCTTTTCCTGCCTGATGCGGCTGGACGCCGGAGGCCGGCTGCTCGAGCACCGGTTCGTCAAAACGGTCATCCACAGCCGGGTCAAGGGGGTCTATGCCGAGATCGACCTTTTGCTGGCCGGCGATACCGCCCGGCCGGAGTATACGGCCCTGGCCGCCAAGTACGAAAAGGTAATGCCCCAGTTTGCGGCCATGCAGCAGCTTTACGCAAAGCGGGCCGCGCTGCGGGCGGCGCGCGGGGCGCTGGAGCTGGAAACCAGCGAGGCAAAGTTGGAGATCGATTCGGAGGGCCGCTGCGTGGGGGTCAAGCGCAGCCTGCCGGGCAAGAGCGCCGGCATGATCGAGGAGTTCATGCTGCTGGCCAACGAGTGCGCGGCCCAAACCGCCCGCGCCGCCCGGCTGCCCTTTGTCTACCGGGTGCACGAGGCCCCCGACCCCGAGCGGCGCGAAAAGCTCACCGCCCTGCTGGCCGCCTGCGGGGTGCCCTACCATTTTGCAAACGCCGCCCCCACCGTGCAGGAACTGGGCGCGGTGCTGGCCCGCTCGCGCGGCACCCCGGCCGAGCAGGTGGTGCACACGGGGGTGCTGCGCAGCATGTCCAAGGCCCGGTACGACGCGGTGCCTCTGGGCCATTTTGGGCTGGCCCTGGCCGACTACGCCCACTTTACCAGCCCCATCCGCCGCTATGCCGACCTTGCGGTGCACCGCATCCTGTCCGAGTACGCGGCCGGCACGCCGGCCGCCGACATCGCCCGCCGCTGCGGCGGCTTTGCGGGCGAGGCGGCCAGGCAGGCCAGCGCCCGGGAGCAGGCCGCCATGCGGCTGGAGCGGGCCGCGGCCGACCGCTACAAGGCCGAGTACATGCGCGGCCGGCTGGGCCAGCAGGCCGACGGGGTGGTGTGCGGGGTCACCGCCCACGGCATTTTTGTGGAACTGGAAAACACGGTGGAGGGCATGATCCCGGCCGAGGGGCTGTGCACCGGCCGGCCGCTCTTTACCGAGGGGGTGCGCCTGTCCGACCCGCTCACCGGCCGCAGCTGGGCGCTGGGCGACGCGGTGCGCGTCACGGTGGCCGGCGTGGACGTGGCCCTGGGCCGGGTGGAGTTTTCGCTGGCATAAGCAAGGCGGGTTTGGGGCCGGGCGCTGGTGCGCCCGGCCCTGCGCTTGCCGTAAGGCGGCAAGATGCAGCGAACGACGCAAAGAACCGTTCCCTGTGTCTTTTATGCTCCATGTCAAATGTCAGCTGCGGCAACAACGGCATCGTGGGTAGGGTTAGGGTTAGCAGTAGTTATGACTATGCTTCTGGTGTGATAATAAAGGAGGCATTCTTCATGGAACCATATTGTACCGCTCTGGACTGGGACAGGATATTTGAATATATTTGCCAGCGTCTGATGGCGGAAGGGTTCCAGAAAAAAGGCAAACTGCTCATCCGCCGCTATGGTGTATTTATTACAACCGTTTATTATGACCGCTCTTGCCCGAGTCGTCCGGATTTCCACATTGGCGGATGTAGTATTTGGAATTGTCCTATAGAATGGCACCTGTTCCGGGAAGTGCGTACTATGAGTTTTCGAATCATGTGCGGCTGGCTGATTGAGAAATGGCCAGCGTCACCAGTGTTTCCAGCCCAGCGAGACAAGGGGACGGTTCTTTTGTCTGAGACAAAGGGACGCACATCTTGACAAGCAGCCCTTCCGGCGCTATGTTAGTAGTAACGGAAGGGTTGCTGTATGCCAAGGACGTCCAGGAACGGACACGAGCTGCAGCAAAAGCGGTGCTCGATCCGGCAGATGGCCCGCCTGACCGGTCTGACAAAGGCTCAGATCGAGCGCTGCCTCTTAAAGCATTAAGAGGGGTGTCTGTCCCTTTGTCTCAGACAAAAGAACCGTCCCTCTGTCTCCTGTCTCACCGTCCCTCTGTCTCAACCGTCCCTCTGTCTCACCTGTCTCAATGAAAGAAATGATTAAACATGAATAGAGTTATTTCGAACTTATCGATTCTCTCAATCCTTGTTTTCTTGGTTGGGTGCAGTGGGTCATCCAATAAAAGCCTTGAGGGAAAGTTTGAAGATGGGCAGATATGGACAGAACAGACATATGAAATGTTTTTCGTTTGTGATGATGCATATTACGCATATGAAAATGCGGGTACTTCATCAGTTGGGCAGATTAGGATCAATGATAATGATTACCTGTTTTTCAATATGGATTATGACTCTTCTGGAAATCTCTTTTTTTATCCACTCGTTAATGAGGGAAATCAGGAATACTATTTTATGGGATTCTTTGAATCAGCAGATGATAATACCTATTCTGTAAAGGTCGATTATTCTCGAATCCCGGAAATCATGCCAGATGGAGCGCGATTAACATTTGTTATGGGTGACATTGATACCGCGAATTCGTATTTTCCGGATTATCTTGGAAAGCTACGAGACGATAGGTAGAGAGCGGACACGAGAGGACATGGGGGAGGGGGGGACGAGACACGGGGACGGAGAATTTGCCTCAGACAAAGGGACGCATATAACTGAGCCGGCAACGGGGTAAGTATTTTGAAGGCGTATTGCGCGGCGCGCGCCGGGCCTTGCCGCGTTTGAGACAAACGCACAGCGGCATGCGCAGAACCCCGCCGTGCCCCGGGATAGAACAAACCAAACACCCCGCGCATAAATCTGGGAATCATTGCCAATCCTTTTGCATAGTCTGGTACCAAAAGACTTTGCCAAAGGAGCCAACCGCCATGGGCCTTGCCTTAAAACGAAAAGAAGACCAGCAGGTCACCCAATACGGCCTGCCGCTGCCCGATCTGCGGGACGAACTGCGGGAGTGCCTGGCCGACATGCGCCACAACCAGATGCTGTTTGACCTGGAAACCGAGCCGGAGCTGATCGAACAGCGCATCTACGAAAAAAAGGCGCTGCACTGCCGCTACCAGTACCTGCTGCGCAGGGCGCGGGCCGCCGGGCTGCGCGCCATTTTGTGAGCGGGCTGGCCGCCGCCGCGGGCCTGCTGGTGCTGCTGGCGGCCGGGGCCGCCTCGGCCCGCTCGGCCCA
>CAJTVI010000012.1:0-50751 GCA_910579545.1 uncultured Oscillospiraceae bacterium
TGCCCTTTTGCAAGGCCGCGGCGCCGCTTTTTCTGCATCCGCCGTCTGCCGCCGGCGCACACAGCCCGCCGCCCGCCGCGGGGGGATGGCCGCCCTTTGTCCGCCCTGGGGGCACAGCCGGGGCGCAAAACAGCCCGGCCCGCTGCCAGCCTTTGCCAAAACAAAGGCCGGATTTGTGCAATGATTTTGGTGGTTTGACAAAATTTTTGCCCGGGCCTGCCAGCCCCTTGCCTTTTGGGGGCCGAAAATGATATAGTATTCCCGTTGCATACATAACTGTGCATGAGAGGTGAACATTCTCGTATGGAACGACGCTTTCTGCTGGTGGACGCGGCGGTGCTGCCGGACGTTTTTTTAAAGGTACTCAAGGCCAAGGAGCTGCTGGCCAGCGGCGCGGCGCGCAACATCTCGGTGGCGGCGCGGCAGGTGGACCTGAGCCGCAGCGCCTTTTATAAATACAAGGACTGCATCTTTGACGCCGAAAACAGCCGCGAGATCATCACGGTGCTGGCCACCCTGCTGGACGAGACCGGCGCTTTGCAGGCCCTCCTGGCGGGCATTTCGGCGGCGGGGGCCAGCATTGTTACCATCAACCAGGCCACGCCCGAAAACGGCGCGGCGCAGGTGGCGGTGTCCATCCGCACCGGCACCATGCAGATGAGCGTGGAGGAGATGCTGGCCCAGCTTTCCCGCCAGCACACGGTGGTTGAGATCCGCCGCGGGGTATAGGCGCGGGCGCGGCGGGCGGGGGCCCGCAGGGCGTCCCGCCGTAAAGCGCGCGGCCCGCAAAGCGCGGCCCGACCAAAACAAAGGGGGAACCGGCAATGGCAAAAATTGCAATTTTGGGGTTTGGCACCGTGGGCAGCGGGGTGCTGGAGGTGCTGCGGCGCAACGCGCAGGCCATCCGCCGGCGGGCCGGGGAACCCATCGAGGTCAAGTATATCCTGGATATCCGGGATTTTTCTGCCCATCCCGACGCGGCGCTCTTTGTCAACAACATTGATATCATCCTAAACGACCCCGAGATTAAGGCGGTGGTCGAAACCATCGGCGGCACCCGGTTTGCCTACTCGTATGTCAAGGCGGCGCTGGGGAGCGGGCGCAGCGTGGCTACCAGCAACAAGGAGATGGTGGCCGCCCATGGGGCCGAGCTGCTGACCCTTGCCAAACAAAACGGCGCGGCCTTTTTGTTCGAGGCCAGCGTGGGGGGCGGCACGCCGGTCATCACCCCCATGCACCAGTGCCTGGCGGCCAATGTGATCACCGGGGTGCAGGGCATCGTCAACGGCACCACCAACTTTATCCTTACCCAGATGGCCGATGGCAGGATGGAGTTTGACGCGGCGCTGGCCCTTGCCCAGCAGCTGGGCTATGCCGAAACCCGCGACCCCTCAGACGATATAGACGGCATCGACGCCTGCCGCAAGACCGCCATCCTGGCAAGCCTTGCCTTTGGCCGGCAGGTGCACCCCCAAAACATCCCCACCCGGGGCATCCGCGGCGTTGCGGCGCAGGATATCGCGGCCGCCAAAGCCCTCGGCTGCGCCGTAAAACTCATCGCCTGGGCCCGGCAGGACGAGCATCAAAATATCTCGGCCGGGGTGGAGCCGATGCTGGTGCCCGCCTCCAGCCGCCTTTATGGGGTGGACGACGTCTTTAACGGTGTGCTCGTTACCGGCGATATGCTGGGCGAGGTGCTGTTTTACGGCAAGGGCGCGGGCCGCCTGCCCACCGCCAGCGCGGTGGCGGCGGATGTCATCGAGGCGCTCAAGCGGGGCGCCCAGGTGCACGACACCTTGTTCTGGCAGCCGGCCGACCCGGCCCCCGGCCCCCTCACCGACCCGGCCCCCGCGGCATATTATGTGCGTGTCTGCGGGCTCGCGCCCGAGGCCCTGCCCGCCGTGTATGGGCCGGGGCAGGCGCTGGATGTGCAGGGGCAGGGCGCGGCCTACCTTGCCCAAAGCCTCACGGCCGGCCAGCTTTATGCCGCGCAGCAAAGCGTCGAGGCGCAGGGCGGGCGGGTGGCGCTGGTTTTGCGGCAGATGCAGCCTTAAAGGGGGGAGCGGCAAAACATGGTAAAGGTAACGGTCCCGGCCACCAGCGCCAACGTGGGCGCGGGGTTCGACTCGCTGGGCCTTGCGGTGTCCTTGTACAACACGGTGCGCTTTGAAAAAAGCGACCGGCTCGAGATCCTCTCGGCCGACGGCTCGCTCATCCCCAAGGGCCCCTCCAACCTGGTTTACCGGGCGGTCAAAACCGTGTTCGACCAGGTGGATAAGCCCCTGCCCGGGCTGCGCATCACCCAGACCAACGCCATCCCCATGGCGCGGGGCTTGGGCTCCAGCTCGGCCTGCATCGTGGCGGGCATCTTAGGGGCCAACGCCATGCTGGGCGGCCCGCTCACCCCGCGGCAGATGCTCACCCTGGCCACTGCCATCGAGGGCCACCCGGACAATGTGGCCCCCGCCATGCTGGGGGGCTTTGTGGCCAGCGCCTACGACGAGGGGCAGGTTTACAGCGTCAAAAAAAACATCAGCGCCGACCTTGCCTTTGCGGCCTTTATCCCCAACTTCAAGCTGCTCACCGAAAAGGCCCGCGCGGCCCTGCCCGGGCAGGTGGCCCACAAGGACGCGGTGTACAACCTCTCCCGGGCGGCGCTGGCTACCGCGGCCTTCTGCGACGGCGAGTACGAGCTGCTGCGCATCGCCACCAAGGACGCGCTGCACCAGCAGTACCGGCTGCCGCTGGTGCCGGGCGGCGAGGAGCTGTTTGAACTGGCGGCAGAGCTGGGGGCCTACGCGGTCTACCTGTCGGGCGCGGGGCCAACCATCATGGCGGTGGTGCACCGCGAAAACGAGGACTTTTTTGCCAAGGCCGAGGAGGCCATGGCCGCCGAGGAGCGGCTGCTGGCCTTTTCGCTGCGGCGGCTGCTGGCCGACAATACCGGCGCGGTGGTCAAAACCGCGTAACAGGGCGCGGCATACCGGTGTAAGGAGGAGCAGGACATATGGGCTTGATCGTGCAAAAATTTGGCGGTACCTCGGTGGCCGACCGGGACCGCATCTTCAACGTTGCGCGCATCGTGGCGGACACCCGCAACGCGGGCAACGACGTGGTGGTGGTGGTGTCCGCCCAGGGGGATACCACCGACGATTTGATCGCCAAGGCCGCCGAGATCACACACGACCCCTCCAAACGGGAGATGGATATGCTGCTGGCCACCGGCGAGCAGATCTCGATCTCACTGTTGGCCATGGCGCTGGATACCTTAGGGGTGCCGGCCATCAGCCTTACCGGCTGGCAGGCGGGCTTCCAGACCGACCGCACCTACACCAACGCCCGCATCAAGCGGATCGACTCCGAGCGGATCGAGAGCGAGCTTGCCCGCAACCGGGTGGTGGTGGTGGCCGGCTTCCAGGGGCTCAACCGCATGGAGGACATCACCACCCTGGGCCGCGGCGGGTCGGATACCAGCGCGGTTGCCATCGCGGCCGCCCTGCACGCCGACCGCTGCCAGATCTATACCGATGTGGAAGGGGTATACACGGCCGACCCGCGCTTTATCAAAAAGGCGCGCAAGCTGCCCGAGATCACCTTTGACGAGATGCTCGAGCTGGCCACCCTGGGCGCGCAGGTGCTCAACAACCGCAGCGTGGAGCTTGCAAAAAAATACGGGGTCGAGCTGGAGGTGCTCTCCAGCCTCAACCCGATGCCGGGCACGATCGTAAAGGAGGTAACGAGCGAGATGGAAGGCATGCTGATCAAGGGCGTGGCAAAGGACACCAACGTGGCGGTGATCTCGATCATGGAGGTGCCGGATGTGCCCGGCATGTCCTTTAAGGTGTTTGGGGCGCTGGCCCGCAAAAAGATCAATGTGGATATCATCCTGCAAAGCACCGGCCGGGGCGGCAACAAGGACCTGAGCTTTACCGTGCCCAAAAACGACGCCGACACCGCCGTGGCCGTCCTTAAGGAAAACCAGGCCCGCTTTGGCGGCGGCGAGATCCATGTGGATAAGGATGTTGCCAAGGTCTCGGTGGTGGGGGCCGGCATGCAGAGCCACTCGGGGGTGGCAAGCCGGATGTTCGAGGCTTTGTACGAGAACAACATCAACATCCGCATGATCTCCACCAGCGAGATCAAGATCAGCGTCATCATCAAGCTGGACGAGGCCGACCGCGCCATGGCCGCCATCCACGACGAGTTCATCCAGTAACCGGGCGCTCGCGCATCCCATCATAACAGGGCCTGGCGGACCCGGCCGCCACGGCCCTTTGTTTGTTTTTAAGGGCCATCTGCGCCGGTCAAAATTCCCCTTGGGGGCATCCCCGCGCCGCTGTTTACAAATATTTTACACCATATTTACGCCCCGCGCCGCCCCGCGCCGGTTTACAGCGCCCCAAAACCGGCGTATAATGGGCTTTGCATGCCGCCTGGCCCTTAGGACCCTTTGGCCGGCGGCAAAAAATCAGGGCGCCGGCAAAAATGGCGCGGCAGCGGGGGAGTGTCCCCGGCCGCCCCGCCGGCGGCGGGGGAGGCAGCGCAGATGGCAAACCGCATCAACTACCCGGGCGGGTATCCCGGCGGGCCGGGGCGGCCCGGCAGCCGGCAGGAGGCCGAGGCCCGCCGCCGCAGGGCCGAGGCCCGCAAACGCCGCAAGCGGCAGATCCTGCGCAACCGCATCATCTTTGCCCTTGTCTGCCTGGCCGTTTTGGCGCTGCTCATCTTTGGCATTGTAAAGGCGGTGGGCTTTATCAAGCAAAAACTGGCCGGATCGTCCGGCGGCGCTTCCCAAAGCGCGGCCCAAAGCCTGCCCCAGAGCGCCGCTTCCAACGCCGGGGCCTCCGCCCCCGCCTCCAGCGCCCCGGCCGGGGCGCTGCCCGCGGCCGACCCGGACGACTGGCGGATGATCCTGGTCAACAACAACGTCCCTTTGCCGGACGGCTACGAGGTCGAGACCAAAACCGCCGAATCCTCCAACGGCAAGCAGCTGCAGGCCGAGGCCGCCGAGGCCTACATCCGCATGCAGGATGCCGCGGCCGCGGCCGGGGTGCAGCTGCTGCTGTGCAGCGGCTACCGCTCGGTGGAATACCAGACCGGCCTGTTCAACCAGGAGCTGGAAAAATGGAAAGGGCAGGGCTATTCTGAGGAGGACGCCTACGATAAGGCCAAAACCGTGGTAGCGGTGCCCGGCTATTCCGAGCACAACTCCGGCCTTGCGGCCGACATCGTCACCCCTGACCACCAGAACCTGGACGAGGAGTTCGAAGAGACCGACGCCTTCCTCTGGCTCAGCCAGCACGCCCAGGAATACGGCTTTATCCTCCGCTACCCGCTGGACAAGCAGGCCATTACCGGCATCATCTACGAGCCCTGGCACTACCGCTATGTCGGGCCGGAAAACGCCGCCGCCATCAAACAGAGCGGGCTGTGCCTCGAGGAATACCTGGCCGGCGCGGGCCAAAGCTGAACGCGGGGGTGGGCAAAAGCCTCCGGGCGGCCTTTCGCAGGCTCTGCAAAAGGCCGCGCCTCCAAACCGTCTTAAAAGAAAGGTTGTCAAACGTGCAGATCAAACAAATCCTGCCCGGCGTGCGGCTCATCTCGCTGCCGGCCCAAAAGTTCAACCGCTGCCGCATCACCATCCAGTTCCAGTACCCGGCCAGCCGGCAGCAGGCCACCGCCCGCGCCCTGCTGCCGCTGCTGCTCGAGCGGGGGTATGCCGGCTGCCCGGATATGACCGAGCTCTCCCGCCGGCTGGCAAAGCTGTATGGGGCCTCCCTCTCGTCCGAGGTGGGCTCGAACGGCGCAAACCACCTTTTGATGGTGCGGGTCACCGGCCTTAAGGACGAGTTTGCCCTGGCCGGCGAAGCCCTCAGCGAGGAGTATGCCGAGCTGGCCTTTGGCGCGGCGTTTGACCCCTATTTTGTAAACGGCGCCTTTGACCCCGAGGCGGTCGAGATCGAAAAAACCGCCCTGGCCCGCCGGCTCGAGGCCGAGATCAACGACAAGCGCCTGTACTGCGCGCGGCAGGCCGCGCGCAAATTTTTTGGCGACGCCCCCGCCGGCATCCAGCGAGAGGGCTATCTTGAGGAGGTGGCCTCGGTCACCCCCGCCCAGCTTACCGATACCTACTACGAGCTGCTGCGCACCGCCTCCATCGACGTGTTTGTAACCGGCATGGACCCCGCGCCGGCCGCGCGGCGGCTTGCTGCGGCGCTCCAAGAGGTTCGGCGCAGCCCGGCCCCGCTGCTGCCCCAAAGCGCCATGCCCCGCCAGCCCCTTGCCCGCTATACCGAGCAGATGGAGCTGGTGCAGGCAAAGCTTTGCATGCTGTTTACCGCCGCAAAGCCCGCCGACCCCGCCGAGGTGGCCGTTTACCGCCTGGCCATGAGCCTGTTTGGCGGCTCGGTGACCAGCCGGCTGTTTTTGAACGTGCGCGAAAAGCAGGGCCTTTGCTACTACTGCGGCTCGGGCTTTTCGGGCGCCACCGGCTGTATGACCGTCAACAGCGGGGTGGAACCGGCCGACGCCCAAAAGGCCGAGGCGGCCATCCTGCACGAGCTGGAGCAGCTCTGCAGCGGGCCGATCACCCCCCAGGAACTGGAGGACTGCCGCCGCGGCCTTGTGTCCGGGCTGGCCTCGGTGGAGGACAGCATCGGCGGGCTGGAAAACTGGTACCTTATCGAACTGCTGCGAGGCGGCGCGGTGCAGAGCCCGGCCGAGGCCATCGAGGCGCTGGCCAAGGTCACCGAGGAGCAGGTGCGCGGGGCGCTGCGCTCCTTCAGCCACTCGGTCAGCTATCTTGTAACCGCCAAAGGGGAAGGGGGCAAAAGCCATGCATGATCCGCTCAAGGCGGCCCAGGCGGCCGCGGCATACCAGCAGGAGGTGCTGCCCAGCGGCTTGACCGTGCTGGTGCGCCCCATGCCCGGTTACAGCGGGGTGCACGCGGTGTACGCCACCCGGTTCGGTTCGGTCAACCAGGCCTTTACCCTCGACGGCCGGCTGGTGCAGCTGCCCGCCGGGGTGGCCCATTTCCTCGAGCACAAGATGTTTGAAAGCGAGGACGGCGACGCCTTTGCCCAGTACGCCAAAACCGGCGCCAACGCCAACGCCTTTACCAGCTTTGACAAGACCTGCTACATTTTTACCGCCACCGAAAAGGTAGACGAGAGCCTGGACGTGCTGCTCTCGATGGTGGGCCGGCCCTATTTTACCGAGGCCACCATCGCCAAGGAGCAGGGCATCATCGGCCAGGAGATCAAGATGTACGAGGACAGCCCCGAATGGCGGATGCTGGTGGAGCTGTGCGGCTGCCTTTACCACAGCCACCCGGTGCGGCAGGACATTGCCGGCACGGTGGAAAGTATCGCCCAAATTACCCCCCAGATGCTCTACGACTGCTGCGCCGCCTACTACCAGCCGGCCAACATGGTGCTGGCGGTGGCCGGCGGCGCCAGCATGCAGCAGGTGCTGGCCGCCTGCGAGCGGGCCGGCCTGATGCAGCCCCAAACGCCCCACGCCGCGGTGCCGGTCTGGCCGGCCGAGCCGGAGGGGGTGGCGGCCGCCTACAAGGAGCTGCAGATGCCGGTGGCCAAGCCCTGCATCGGGGTCGGCTTTAAGGAAACGCCGCTTGCCCCCGGCGACCTTGCGGGCGAGCTGATCTGCGACATCCTCACCGAGCTGGTCTGCGGCGAGATGACCCCGCTCTACCGCACCCTCTACGACCAGGGGCTGGTCAACCCCGAGTTTGGGGCCGAGACCCTGATCCTGGACGGCTGCCGCTGCGTGCTGTTTACCGGCGAGAGCAGCGAGCCCAAAAAGGTGCGCCGGATGCTGCTGGACGAGATCGCCCGGCTGCGGGCCAAGGGGGTGGACGAAGAGCTGTTTACCCTGTGCAAAAACCAGCTGTACGGCGAGATGCTCTGCGACCTTGAAAACATCGAGGCCACTGCCGGCGGCATGGCTTCCAGCCATCTGCACGGGCACACCCTGGCCGATGAGCTCAAAACCCTGGCCGGCATCCAAAAACAGGATGTGGACGCCGCGCTGCAGACCATGCTCCGGGAGGAGCGCAGCGCCGCCGTGCTCATCCGCCCGCTAAAGGAGATGCCGCAATGACAAATCTTGTTCAGTTCCCCGGCCTTGGGCTGGAATGCACGGTCAGCCGGGTGGCCTTTACCCTCTTTGGCCTGCCCATCTACTGGTATGGCATCATCCTGGCCGCCGGGCTGATGCTGGGGGTGGCCTTTGCCTTCCACTACGCGCCGGATTTCGGCATCGATACCGACCGCCTGGTGGACGTGGTGCTTATCGGCACCTTCTGCGCCATCGCCTGCGCCCGGGCCTTTTATGTGGCCTTTGCCCCCTTTGAGTACGAGAGCCTTTGGGACATGATCAACCTGCGGGACGGCGGCATCGCCATCTACGGCTCGGTCATCGGGGCGGCGGTGTTTGGCGGGCTTGCCTGCAAATGGCGCAAGATCCCGGTCATCGCCACCTTCGATATTGTCTCCCTCGGCTTTTTGGTGGGGCAGGCGGTGGGCCGCTGGGGCAACTTTGTCAACCAGGAGGCCTTTGGCAGCAACACCACCCTGCCCTGGGGCATGTACAGCCAGGCCACCCAAAGCTATCTGGCGGCCTGGCAGCCCACCCTCGCGGCCCAGGGCATACAGGTGGACCCCAGCCTGCCGGTGCATCCCACCTTTTTGTACGAGAGCATCTGGTGCCTTATCGGCCTTTTGCTGCTCTGGCGCTATCTCAAAAAACGGCGCTTTAACGGCGAAATCGCCCTTTTGTATGTGGTGTGGTACGGCCTTGGCCGGGTGTGGATCGAGGGCCTGCGCACCGACGCGCTGATGCTGCCCTTTGGCGGGCTGCGGGTCAGCCAGGTCATCGCGGCGCTCAGCGTCTGCGCGGCCGGGGCGGCGGTGCTGCTTTTGCGCCGCAAGTATAAGGATACCCCCCTCACGGTGCCGCTCGCGGTGGATGCGGCCCGCCAAAAAGCCTATCAAAAGCAGTATGCCGCCCAGGGCGGCTCGGGGGTGACCGGATGGTACGCCTCGCTGCCCGCCTCGGCCTCCCACAAGGAGTTTGTGCAAAAAACCAGGCAGTTCAACGACGAGGCCTTTGACCTCGGCAAGATCGGGCAGCGGGTGGCCGAGGAGCAGCAGATCGCCGAGCTGCACACCGGCGAGGAACCGGCCGAAGGGGAGGACGAGGATGGCAGCACAGATCATTGACGGCAAGGCCCTTGCCGCAGACATAAAGGCCCAGGTGCGCGCCGGGGTGCAGCAGCTTGCGGCCGCGGGGGTGCGCCCCTGCCTGGCCGTGCTGCTGGTGGGGGACGACCCAGCCAGCGCGGTGTATGTGGCCGGCAAGGAGCGGGACTGCGCCGAGTGCGGCATCCAAAGCCGGATGCTGCGCCTGCCGGCGGATACCACCCAGCAGCAGCTGCTCGGCCATCTGGCCCGGCTTGCGGCGGACGACGAGGTGCACGGCATCCTGGTGCAGCTGCCCCTGCCCGCCCAGATCGACCCCCAGCAGGTCATTGCCGCCATCCCGCCCCACAAGGATGTGGACGGCTTTACCCCCGCCAACATGGGCCGGCTGCTCACCGGCCAGCCCTGCCTTGTGCCCTGCACCCCGGCGGGCTGCCTTGCCATGCTCAAGAGCACCGGCCTTTCGCCGGCCGGCCGCCGGGCGGTGGTGGTGGGCCGCAGCAATATTGTGGGCAAGCCCATGGCCGCGCTGCTGCTGGCAAACGACGCCACGGTCACGGTCTGCCATTCCAAAACCCAGGGGCTGGCCGGCCTCTGCGCCGAGGCCGAGATTTTGGTGGCCGCGGTGGGCCGGCCCGGCTTTATCACCGGCGATATGGT
Source organism: uncultured Oscillospiraceae bacterium (assembly GCA_910579545.1). Classification (GTDB taxonomy): domain Bacteria; phylum Bacillota; class Clostridia; order Oscillospirales; family Ruminococcaceae; genus UBA7177. Next base: position 9,880 of record CAJTVI010000012.1, read on the forward strand.
CCGCCCGGGGGCGGTGGTCATTGATGTGGGCATCAACCGCGGGCAGAATGGCAAACTTTGCGGCGATGTGGACTTTGCGCCCGCCGCCCAAAAGGCCGGCTTTATCACCCCGGTGCCGGGCGGCGTGGGGCTTATGACCCGCGCCATGCTCATGCAAAACACCCTGCGCGCCGCCCAGATGGCGCTGGAGGCATGACCGGGGGCGCAAAAAACCCTGGAACCGCGCAAGAAATTTGCGAATCCTATGGCATTCCGGCCCAAACCATGCTATAATAAACCCCGCAGCATTTTTAATGCATTCTTTTTTTGTGCCCTGGCCGCCTTTTTTGCGGCGGGGCGGGGGAGGGGTAATGGGCCTTCCCGGCGCGCCGTCTGGCGCGGGCTGCTGAAATATGATTCTGGAGGAACAACATGGAATTGGTAAAAAGCGAAAAGCTTGAAAAAAGCATGCAGGAGCTTCAGTTCTCGGTGGACGCCGAGACCTTTGCCGCCGCGGTGGACAAGGCGTTCCGCCGCGAGGGCAAAAAATACACCATCCCGGGCTTCCGCAAGGGCAAGGCGCCCCGCCATACCATCGAAAAAATGTATGGGGCGGACGTTTTCCATTACGACGCCATCAATGACCTGTTCCCCCAGGCATACGAAGAGGCCGTCAAGGCCGCGGGCGTCGAGCCGGTGGGCCGGCCGGAGGTGGACGTTGTCTCGGCGTCCCTGGCCGAGGGGGTGCTGCTCAAGGTCACCGTGGCGGTCAAGCCGTCGGTCACGGTCAAGGATTACATTGGCTTAAAGGCCGAAAAGACCGTCCATACTGTAAAGGACGAGGAGGTCGAGGCCGAACTGGCCCGCCTGCAGGAGCGCAACGCCCGCATGATCACCCGCGAGGGCAAGGCCGAAAACGGCGACACCGCCGAGATCGACTTTGAGGGCTTTGTGGACGGCACCGCCTTTGAGGGCGGCAAGGGCGAGCACTACAACCTGGTGCTGGGCAGCGGCAGCTTTATCCCCGGCTTTGAGGAGCAGGTGGTGGGCCACGCCGCCGGCGAGGAGTTTGAGGTAAACGTCACCTTCCCGGAGGATTACCAGGCCGAGGAGCTCAAGGGCAAGGCGGCGGTCTTTAAGATCAAGCTGCACGAGGTGCGGCTCAAGGAGCTGCCCGCCCTGGACGACGAGTTTGCCAAGGACGTGAGCGAGCACGACACCCTCGAGGAGCTGCGCGCCGGCATCCGCAAGGAAAAGCAGGAGCAGGCCGACAAAAACGACGAGATCGAGCTGGAAAACGGCCTGGTGGACCAGCTGGTGGCCTCGATGGAGGGCGAGATCCCCGAGGTCATGTACGAAAACCGGATGGACGACCTCGTGCGGGACTTTGAGTACCGCCTTGCCCAGCAGGGCCTCAAGTTAGAGGTTTACCTGCAATACGTGGGCCAGGATATGAAGGCCTTCCGCGAGGGCTTTAAGGAGCAGGCCGAAAAGCAGGTCAAGATTCGGCTGGCCCTCGAGGCCCTTGCCACCCAGGAGAAGATCGAGGTCACCGACGAGGACGCCGAGGCCGAGCTGCAGCGCATTGCCGATGCCAACAAGCTGGAGCTTGACAAGGTCAAGGGCCTTGTAAACATCGAGGACGTCAAGCAGGACCTGGCCGTCAACAAGGCGGTGGACCTGCTCAAGGAAAAGGCCGAAGTTACCACCAAGCCGGCTGAGGAGCAGCCCCCAAAGGCCGAGTAAGCGTTTGCCGCGGGCGTAAACCGCCCCGGTGTTTTCCCGCAAAGCTGTATGCAAAACCGATACGGCAAACCCTGCCGTATCGGTTCTTTTAGGGCGGGGCGTCCATGCGCTGCCCTGCCCGCCCCGGCCGCACCCCGCCGATCAAGATCAACAGGAGGACCCCTTGAATGAGTAGTGTGATCCCTTATGTTGTGGAGCAAACCGCCCGCGGCGAGCGCTCGTATGATATCTTTTCCCGCCTTTTAAACGACCGCATCATCATGCTCAGCGGCGAGGTCAACGACGCCGTTGCCAGCGTGGTGGTGGCGCAGCTGCTCTATCTCGAAGGCCAGGATCCCGAAAAGGACATCAGCCTGTATATCAACAGCCCGGGCGGTTCCATCTCGGCCGGCATGGCCATCCACGACACCATGCGGTATGTCAAGTGCGACGTCTCCACCATCTGCATGGGGCTTGCGGCCTCGATGGGGGCCTTTTTGCTGGCCAGCGGCGCCAAGGGCAAGCGGCTGGCTTTGCCCAATGCCGAGATCATGATCCACCAGCCCCTCATCAGCGGGCTGCAGGGCCAGACCACCGACGTCAAGATCCACGCCGACCATCTGGTGCGCACCCGCGATACCCTCAACCGGCTGCTCAGCGAGTACACCGGCCAGCCCCTTGCCACCATCGCGGCCGATACCGAGCGGGACAACTTTATGTCCGCGGCCCAGGCGGCGGAATACGGCCTGGTGGACGCGGTGATCGAGCACCGCTGAGACCCGCGGCTGCTGCCCGGCCGGGCGCGCCGGCGGACATTTTATGGAAATAAAGGTGCATTATGGCAAATCAGAATTCCGGCAAAGACCATAAAGAAAAAAACACGGTCTGCAGCTTCTGCGGTAAAAACCAGGAGCAGGTGGATCGCATGATCGTGGGCCCCGGGGCCAACATCTGCAACGAGTGCATCGAGTTCTGCTACTCTCTGCTGGACGAAAACGCCAAGGCGGATGCGGCCCCCCAGCCCCAGCGCCGGCGGGGCCGCGGCCCGGCCGAGCCGGTCCCGCCCATGATCAACGTGCTCACCCCCGCCGAGATCAAGGCGGGGCTGGACCAGTACGTCATCGGGCAGGACGACGCCAAAACCGTGCTGGCGGTGTCGGTATACAACCACTATAAGCGGGTGCTCAGCGGCAAGGGCGAGGATGTGGAGCTGCAAAAAAGCAACGTGCTGCTGCTGGGCCCCTCCGGCGTGGGCAAAACCCTTCTGGCCCAGACCCTTGCGCGGATGCTGGGCGTGCCCTTTGCCATTGCGGACGCCACCACCCTCACTGAGGCCGGCTATGTGGGCGAGGATGTGGAAAACATCCTGCTCAAGCTGATCCAGGCCGCGGATTTCGACATCCAAAAGGCCGAGATCGGCATCATCTACATCGACGAGATCGACAAGATCACCCGCAAGAGCGAAAACCCCTCCATCACCCGGGACGTGGGCGGCGAGGGGGTGCAGCAGGCGCTGCTCAAGATATTGGAGGGCACGGTGAGCAATGTGCCCCCCCAGGGTGGGCGCAAGCATCCCCAGCAGGAGTTTATCCAGATCAACACCAAAAACATCCTCTTTATCTGCGGCGGCGCCTTTGATGGGCTGGACAAGTACATCCAGCGCCGCACCGACGTCTCGGCCCTCGGCTTTGGCAGCCAGCTCAAAGACGAGAGCGCCAAGGCCAAGCAGGACCTTCTGCGCCGGGTCGAGCCGGAGGACCTGGTCAAGTTTGGGCTGATCCCCGAGCTGATCGGCCGCCTGCCGGTGGTCACGGTGCTGGACGCGCTGGACGAGGACGCGCTGATCCGGGTGATGAAGGAGCCCAAAAACAGCCTCATCAAGCAGTACCAGGCCCTTTTGCAGATGGACAACGTTGCGCTGGAATTTACCGACGAAGCCCTGCGCGCCATCGCCCGCCGCACCATCGAGCGCAAGAGCGGCGCCCGCGGGCTGCGCAGCATCCTGGAAAGCATCCTGATGCCGGTGATGTACGAGATCCCGGCCGACCCCACCATCATCCGGGTCGTTGTGGACGAAAAGGCGGCCGCCGGCGGCAAGCCTGCCCTCGAGTACGGGGCGGTGCGCAAGCGGTACAAAAACCTGCTGCCGGTATCCTGACCTTTCAGGCCTCCCCGGTTTTTTGCCCGGGGCCCAAACAAACAGCAAGCTGCGGCGGATGCGGGCGCAAAGCGGCCCCGTGTCCGCCGCCTTTTGCTGCGGCCCGCCGGCCCTTCCCCCTTTTGCTGCACCCCGGCAAAACCCGCGCCGCGCCCTGCGCGGCCGGGCAGATACCGTCCGCCGCCCCCGCTCTCTTTTTGCCAAAATTCCCAGCGCCGCAAAGGTTGATTCATTCTTTACTTTTGTGTATAATAAACATTCAAAGTGCATTTGCCAAAGTGCATATCTACCGGTCAACATCATCCCGGCCCCGGCGCATCCGCTGCCAGGGCCGTTCAAGGAGGTTTTGCAGGATGCCGAACCGTGTTACCGTCAAGATCGACCGCAACGTGCTGCGGGTGCCCACCATCGCGCTGCGCGGGCTGGTCGTGTTTCCCAACAATGTCGTCCATTTTGAGGTAGGACGTGAAAAATCCATCGCCGCCATCGAGTGGGCCATGACCAACACCAACTCGATCTTTTTGGTGGCCCAAAAGGAGATGGACACCGAGGATCCCGAGGTCCCCGACCTCTACGAATATGGCGTGGTGGCCGAGGTCAAGCAGGTGCTGCGTGTCTCCGAGGACCTTGTCAAGGTACTGGTGGAGGGCAAATACCGCGCCCGGCTGCTCAATTTAGACGACACCGGCAGTTTTTTGCAGGCGGCCATCAAGCCCGCGCCGGTGCGGGGGCTGAAGGCCGCCGAGTCGGTGCAGGTGGAGGCGCTGGTGCGCAGCATCAAGGACGCCTTTGAGGAGTACCTCTCCCTCAACCCCCGCCTTTCCAAGGACGTGGTGTACAACATCATCAGCAACTCCAGCCCCATCTTCCTCAGCGAATATATCCCGGCCAACATCCTGCTCAAGTACCAGGACAAACAGTCCGTGCTGGAAGAAAGCACCCTGCTCGGCCGGCTGGAAAAGCTGCTGGAGCTGCTGCGCCGGGAGTACCAGGTCCTCTCGATCGAGCGCGAGATCCACGACAAGGTCAACGACCAGATGGACAAAAACCAGCGGGATTACTACCTGCGCGAGCAGATGCGGGCCATTGCCAGCGAGCTCGACGAGGGCGAGGACACCCGCTTTGAGGCCGAGGAGTACCGCCGGCGCATCCAGGAGCTGGCCCTGCCCGAGGAGGCCAGCGAAAAGCTGCTCAAGGAGGCCGACCGGCTCTACCGCATGCAGGGCAGCAGCCAGGAGGCGGCGGTCATCCGCACCTATCTGGATACCTGCCTCGATCTGCCCTGGGGCAAATATACGGTGGACCACCTCAACATCAACCGGGCCCAGTCCATCCTGGACAGGGAGCACTACGGTCTCAAAAAGGTCAAGGACCGCATCCTCGAGATCCTGGCCGTGCGCAAATTAAGCCCCGAGGTCAAGGGCCAGATCATCTGCCTGGTGGGCCCCCCGGGGGTGGGCAAAACCTCGGTGGCCCGCTCCATCGCCGCCTGCCTTGGGCGGGAGTATGCCCGCATGAGCCTGGGCGGCGTGCGGGACGAGGCCGAGATCCGCGGCCACCGGCGCACCTACATCGGCGCGCTGCCCGGCAAGATCATCAGCGCCATGATCACGGCCAAAAGCGCAAACCCGCTGATCCTGCTGGACGAGATCGACAAGCTGGCCAACGATTTCCGGGGCGACCCCGCCGCCGCTTTGCTGGAGGCGCTGGACCCCGAGCAGAACAAGGCCTTTAAGGACCATTACCTCGACATCCCCTTCGACCTCAGCCAGGTGCTCTTTATCACCACCGCCAACGACCGCAGCACCATCCCGGCCCCGCTGCTCGACCGCATGGACGTGATCGAGCTGTCCAGCTATACCCGGGTGGAGAAGTTCAACATCGCCAAGCGGCACCTGGTGCCAAAGCAGCTTAAAAACACCGGGCTGGAGGGCAAGGTCAGCATCCACTCGGCGGCTATCTACGGCATCATCGACGGCTACACCCGTGAGGCCGGCGTGCGCACTTTGGAGCGCACCATCACCGAGGTGCTGCGCAAGTGCGCCCGGCGCATCGCGGCCGGCGAGTGCGAAAAGGTCACGGTCACCGCCGCCTCGCTCGAGGGCATCCTTGGCCCGCGCCGGGTCAAGCCGGACTTCATCAACCGCACCAACGCGGTGGGCATTGCCAACGGCCTTGCCTGGACCAGCGTGGGCGGCGAGATGCTGCCCATCGAGGTGCAGGTGCTTAAGGACGGCGCGGGCAAGATCGAGCTTACCGGCTCGCTGGGCGACGTGATGAAGGAGAGCGCCAAGCTGGCCGTTACCTACACCCGGGTCAATGGGGCCAGGTACGGCATCGACCCCGCCGCCCTCAAAAACATCGACCTGCACATCCACGCCCCGGAGGGCGCCATCCCCAAGGACGGCCCCTCGGCCGGCGTGACCCTCACCACCGCGCTGGTCTCCTGCCTCTCCGGCCGGCCGGTGCGGGCCGACCTCGCCATGACCGGCGAGATCACCCTGCACGGCAACGTGCTGCCCATTGGCGGCCTGCGCGAAAAGAGCATGGCCGCCTACCGGGAGGGCATGAAGACGGTGCTCATCCCGCGGGGCAACACCAGCGACCTGCAGGAGGTGGAGGAGGAGGTCAAGCAGGCGCTGCACTTTGTGCCGGTGGATAACCTCGAGCAGGTGCTCAAAAACGCCCTGCTGCCCGCTGCCCCCACCGCCAAGGCCGCGGGCGGCGAAAGCCGCCGCGCCGCCAAGCGCCCGCCGGTGCCCGCCCCGGCCGAAAAGCCCGCGGCGCAGCTGCCCCAGTAAGCCGGGCCGTTTGATCATGGATCAGCTCAACTTTAACAAAGCGGAATTTGCCGCCTCCTATGGCCTTGCCAGCCAGCTGCCGGCCGGCCTTTGCCCCGAGGTGGTGTTTGCGGGGCGCTCCAACGTGGGCAAATCCAGCCTTATCAACAAGCTTTGCAGCCGCAAAAGCCTTGCCAGGGTCAGTTCCACCCCCGGCAAAACCGCCACCATCAACTTTTATAAGGTGGACACGGCCCACTTTGTGGACCTGCCGGGCTACGGCTATGCCAAGATCGCCGCGGGCGAGCGCCGCCGCTGGGACGCCTTGATCAACCGCTATTTTGCCCAGCCGCGCCCCCGGGCCATGCTGGTGCAGCTGCTCGACTGCCGCCACGCCCCCAGCGCGGACGACCGGCAGATGCTGGAATACCTGCGCTACCACGGCGTGGGGTTCATCGCGGCCCTCACCAAGGCAGACAAGCTCAAAAAAAGCCAGCAGGCCGCGGCCGAGGAGCAGTTCCGGGCCCTCTGCGCGCCGTATGGCTGCCGGCAGGTGCTGCTTACCAGCGCCGAAACCGGGCAGGGCATCCCGGAACTGCAAAACGCGCTGGCCCTGGCGGTGCAGGCGTTTTTAACATCGCAGGGCGGCGCCCCGCGGGCGGGGGAGGCGGCGGATGGCCTATAACGGATTTGCCTGGTTTTACGACGAGTTCAACGGCGAGGCGGATTACGACGCCCTCTACCGGTATGTGCTGGGCCAGCTCCAAAGCCACGGGGTGCAAAAGGGCATCCTGGCCGACCTTGGCTGCGGCACCGGCGACCTCACCCTCATGCTGGCCCAGGCCGGCTATGATATGATCGGGGTGGACCAGTCCGAGGAGATGCTGGCCGTCCTGCGCGAAAAGGCGGACGAGCTGGGCATTGCCGGGGGGCTTTTGCTGCTGCATCAGGACATTTTGCAGCTGGACCTCTACGGCACCATCCGGGCGGCGGTATCCACCTTTGATACCTTCAACCACATCGGCCCGGCCCACCGCTTTTGCAAGGCGGTGGAGCGGGCGGGCTTTTTTATGGAACAGGGCGGGGTTTTTATCTTTGACCTCAACACCCCTTATAAGCACCGGGAGGTGCTGGGCGGCCGCAGTTTTACCCTCGAAGCGCCGGACGCCGTCTGCCATTGGCAAAACCAGTATGATCCCGCCGCCGGCCGGGTGGACATCTCGCTGGACATCCTGGACACCGAAACCGGCGAGCGCTGGGCCGAGCGCTTCCCCGAGTACAGCTACACCCTCGGGCAGGTGCGCGAGGCGCTTACCGGGGCCGGCTTTGCGCTGGAGAGCGTGCGGGATGGGGAGGACTTTGGCCCCCTGCGGCAAAACAGCCAGCGGATGATCCTCACGGCCATCAAGCAGTACACCCAAACAGGACGGTGAAAAACGCATGGAACACAACCTGATCCGCGCCCTCTCCCACAACGGCGGGGTGGTTTTTTGCGCTCTGGACTCCACGGCCATGGTGCGCGAGGCCGAGCGCATCCACAAGACCAGCGCGGTCACCAGCGCGGCGCTGGGCCGGCTGCTCACCGCCGCCTCGATGATGGGCATGATGCTCAAAACCGAGGAGGCGTCGGTCACCCTGCGGCTTTCCGGCGGCGGCCCGGCCGGCACGGTGCTGGCGGTGGCAAACGGCGACGGCTGGGCCCGGGGCTATGTGCAGAACCCGGTGGTCGAGCTGCCCCTGCGGCCGGACGGCAAGCTGGACGTGGGCGGCGCGGTGGGCCGCGAGGGAACCTTGAGCGTTGTGCGGGATATGGGGATGAAGGAACCGTATGTGGGCCAGATCCCGCTGGCCTCCGGCGAGGTGGCCGAGGACATCACCGCCTACTACGCCATCAGCGAGCAGGTGCCCACCGTCTGCGCGCTGGGGGTGCTGGTCAACCCGGACCTCAGCATCGCCTGCGCGGGCGGGTACCTCATCCAGCTGCTGCCCGGCGCGTCCGAGGCCGAGATCAGCCAGATCGAGCGCAACATCGCGGCCATGCCCAGCGTCACCGCCCTGCTGGGCCAGGGCAAGACCCCCGAGGGGATCATGCAGCTGGCCATGGCCGGGTTTGACCCCGAGCTGCTGGACAGCCGCACGGTGGGCTACCGGTGCGATTGCAGCCTGGCCCGGGTCGAGCGGGCGCTCGCCAGCCTTGGCCGGGCCGAGCTGGAGGCGATGGCGGCCCAGCAGGAGGAGGCCGAGGTCACCTGCCAGTTCTGCGATAAGGTCTACCGGGTGCCGCTGCAAAAGCTGCTGGCCCAGCTGAAATAACAGGCGGCAGCCGGGGATGGGCGTTGCCGCCTCCCGCAGCTTTTCCCCGCGGCTTCCTTTTGCGCGCGCGGCGCATCCCCCGGGCCTGCCGTGCCCCGGCGGCGCTATGCATCAAATGCACCAAAAGCGGCGGCGATTATTTGAATTTTATGCCAAAAGCATCTTGACAAAAAACCATGGATACGGTAAAATAATCACTGTCGCCCGAGAGTGCGGGATAGGCAAAACTCTCAAATCTGCGGCTTTAGCTCATCTGGTAGAGCGCCACCTTGCCAAGGTGGAGGTAGCGAGTTCGAGCCTCGTAAGCCGCTCCACTTTTGGGAGTTTAGCTCAGCTGGGAGAGCATCTGCCTTACAAGCAGAGGGTCACAGGTTCGAGTCCTGTAACTCCCACCATCTTTCCTGGCCCGGTAGTTCAGTTGGTTAGAACGCTAGCCTGTCACGCTAGAGGTCGTGAGTTCGAGCCTCATCCGGGTCGCCATTTTATGCCTCTGTAGCTCAGTTGGTAGAGCAGGGGACTGAAAATCCCCGTGTCATTGGTTCGATTCCGATCGGAGGCACCAATGCGGCTTTAGCTCATCTGGTAGAGCGCCACCTTGCCAAGGTGGAGGTAGCGAGTTCGAGCCTCGTAAGCCGCTCCAAAGAAAAAGCCGGCCTTGCGCAAAAAAGCCGGTTTTTTCATACGGTTCCGTAGCCAAGTGGTAAGGCAGAGGTCTGCAAAACCTTTATGCGGCGGTTCAAATCCGCCCGGAACCTCCACATCATCAAAACACCCGATGCAGGGCCAAAAAATGGCAGTGCATCGGGTGTTTTGGCGTTTTATCGGCTTGGCCGCAAAAAAATGTTCCGGCCCTGCCCAAGAGCGCGGGGAAATAATGCGGGCAAAAACCGCAAGAATCATAAAAAGCGGCTTTCAGCATCCTGCTATAATAAAGCAGAGGGGAGTTGAACCCGGGCCGGGTTCGGCCCCCCTCTGCTAAAGCCGAAAGGGGGCAAAGGCCATGGGCGGGCATAAGGCCGAGAGCACGGCGGCGGTCATTTCCTACATCGAGGCGCACCTCGATCAAAAACTGGACCTTGGCGCGGTCGCGGAGGGGGTTGGCTATTCCAAATACCACCTGCACCGGATGTTTGCGGATACGGTCGGCATCACCCTCCACGACTATATCCAGCGCCGGCGGCTCACCGAGGCGGCAAAACTGCTGGCCTTTTCCCAACAGCCGATCATCGAGATCGCGCTGGCCGCCGGCTATCAAAGCCAGCAGGCGTTTACCGCCGTATTCAGATCCATGTATAAGCAAACCCCGCTGGAATACAGGCAAAACGGGGCGTTTTACCCTTTGCAGTTGGCGTTTGCGCTAAACAAAAACCCGACCGCCCCCAATATGGCCGCGCAAAAGGTTTTTTATGCCGCGCGGGAGGACCTTCCCGACTTAATGCGGTTTATCCCCCTTGTTGTTGACGGCTTCCCCCGCCTTGATAAAAGCGCTTATCTCAGGCAGGCAAAGCAATACGTCCGGCAGGGCCAGGCCCTGATCATGCGGGACGGCCCAACCATCATGGGGGCCGCCGCATTTTCCTGCCAGGCCGGCAGCATCGACTTTTTGGCGGTACATCCCCAATACCGCCGTTATGGCGCGGCAAGGGCCTTTTTGGATTTTATGGCGCGCAATGTGTTCGCGGGCCGCGAGATCAGCATCACCACCTTCCGCGAGGGGGATAAGGCCGATCCGGGCCAGCGGGAGGCATATCAGCGGCTGGGCTTTGCCGGCGCGGAGTTCCTCACGGAATTTGGCTATCCCACCCAGCGGCTCATCCTGCCGCCCCAAAAGGAAAAAGGCAGCAATGGACGATAATATCCTCTCCCAAAAATGGGGCGCGGGTTCGCTTTTGCGCTTCGCGCTTCCCAGCATGGCAATGATGGTGTTTATGGGCTTATACACCCTTGTGGATACCATTTTTGCAGCGCGGTTTGTCAATACCGACGCGCTTTCCGCCATCAATATCGTATGCCCGGTCACCAATGTAACGGTGGGGCTGGGAACCATGCTTGCGGCGGGCGGAAACGCGGTCGTTTCCCGCAGGATGGGGGAGGGGAAAAGCCAGGAGTCAAAAGAGGATTTTACACTGCTCATCCTCACCGGGCTGGCAATCGGTTTTTTCATCCTCATCACCGGGATGATCTGGGCCGACCAGCTCATCGGCGCTCTTGGCGCCAGCCGCCGGCTCTTTCCCTATTGCAGGGGCTACCTCCTCACCCTGCTTTGGTTCATGCCGGCAAATGTTCTGCAAACGCTGTTTTCAAACCTGTTTGCAGCAGCCGGAAAACCCGGCCTTGGCTTTGCCCTGTCCATTCTGGGCGGCGCGGCAAATATCATTTTGGACTATGTGTTTATCGTGCTCTGTGGCTTGGGGGTCGCGGGCGCCGCCCTGGGAACAGGCTTTGGCTGCCTGATCCCGGCAGCGGCGGGGCTTGCGTACTTTGCACGGGGCAAAGGGGCGCTGTGTTTTACACGGCCAAGGTTCAAATGGGCGGTCATCCGGCAAAGCTGCTTGAATGGATCGTCCGAAATGGTAAGCCAGCTGGCGGCGGCGGTTACAACGTTTTTGTTCAACAAGGCCATGATGGAACTGCTGGGCGAAAACGGCGTTGCGGCCATCACCATCCTGATCTACACCCAATTTTTGCTCAGCGCCCTCTATGTTGGTTATTCCATCGGCGTGGCCCCAGTCATTGGGTTCAGCTTTGGCAGCGGGGATCACGTCCAGCAAAAAACCGTATTCAGGATCAGCATCGGGTTTATTGCGGCCTCGTCGGTATCCATGTTCCTGCTTTCGCTGTTTGGCGGCCCTTATATTGCGCGGTTGTTTGCTGGCGGCGCTCTTGAGGTCTGCCAAATCGCGGCCGAGGGCTTTGCCGTTTTTTCCTTCAGCTTTTTATTTTGCGGCCTGAACATTTTTACCTCCGCCCTGTTTACGGCCCTGTCCAATGGCAAGGTATCCGCGGCCCTTTCCTTTTTGCGGACCTTCGGGCTGCTGGCCGGCGGGATCCTCCTGCTGCCGCGGTTCTGGGGGGCGGCAGGCGTGTGGATGGCCGTACCGCTTGCAGAGGGGGTCATGTTTTTTATCTCGATAGCATGCCTGGTTTATTTTTGCAGGCGGTACACATAGGCAAACCGGCCCGCGCCTGCCAAAGGGTAACCACAAGAAAGAGGTGGAACCGTTAAAAAAGCAGTACTCCCGCCGGTATGGAAGAACCGATCATGACAAAGGAGTGAAAAATAAAGGAGGATACCCTTGCGGCAGCAGGCATCTCTGTGCGATTATTTTGGAGGGACTTCCCCAAAAAATCTACAGGAAGGATGCTGTCATCATGAACAGAACCTCGGAACACCTTTTATACCGGCTTGGCCTTTCGCCGTGCAGCGCATGCTTTTGACACACTTGTGCAGCGCTGGACATCGTGCTGCAGGATCCGCAAGCACTCATCTGCTTGTCCAAGTGCGTCTATCCGGCTGCAGCGGAACAGTTTGGGGTAACGCCTGCGGCGGTGGAATCAAACCTGCGGCGCGCGATCCTGCTGTGCTGGCGCAGGAGCCGCCCCATGCTGGAGGAGCTTGTGGGCGGCAAATGCCCGCAGCCGCCAACCATCCGCCAGGTCCTGGCGGGGGTGCTGATGCACCGATAGAACAAAGCCGGATGGAGGATCACACCCGGCCCCTGTTTAAAGTTCGGCGTGCCGCGGCAGCTGGCCCAACGGCGCGCAGGCCCTTATTAAGGGGCGCAAAGGATCCGCAAACGGTTTTGGGTGTGGGCAGCATTGATGCTCACACTTTTCTTTGCCCATAAAGGCCCGGCCGCTCAGGGGGCCGGGGCCGGCGGCGGGGTGGCCGCCAGGCAAACGGCAAACACCTCGGCCGCGCCTGCCCTGCGCAGGGCCGCCGTGCAGGCCGTCAGGGTCGCGCCGGTGGTCACAACATCGTCCACCAGCAAAACCCGGCTGTTTTCGGCAAGCCGGCCGGGCCGCACCGCAAACGCGCCGGCCAGGTTGCAGAGCCTGCCCGCCCGGTCAAGGGATTCCTGCCGGGCCGTTTGGCGCTTTTTATACAGCGCGTCGGCCGCCAGCGGCAGGCCCAGCGCCGCGGCAAGCTCCTTTGCCAGCAGCCCGGGCGGGTTATAGGGCCGCCTGCCGCTGGGCGGTACCGGGACCACGCAGTCGTACTCCAGCGCGGCCGGCGGCCGTGTGCCGGCTGCGGCCGGCCATTCCCCGCCTGTGCGGCGGCAGCCAAAAAGCTGCTCGGCCATGGCGGCCCCCAGCTGCGGGGCGTAGCAGGCCCGCGCGCCGGATTTCATCCGCAGGATCGCCTGCCGCACCGCGCCTTCGTAGCGGTAGGCGGCCGCGCCGCCCGCAAGCCCGGCCAGCAGATGCTCGTCCCCGGCCAGCCGTGGTACGCTGCGCCGCAGCGCCCGCTCGGCCGCCTCGCAGGCGGGGCAGGCCGCAAGCTGCCCCAGCACCTCGTCGCAAAAGGGGCAGCGCTTGGGATACAGCAGCCCAAGCGCTGCCCGGCCCCACCGGGCCAAACGCGCCGGAATGGCCGGCGCGGGCCGCAAAAGCCGGCTGCGCTGCTCCATCTGTAAACCCTCCCATTTTGCCGCTTTTTCGGCATTTTTCAAAAGTATCATACCATTTTTTGGGGATCCGGGGCAAGGTATGGGGCGGCAAATCTGCATATCGGCCCGGCGGCGGGCTTTGTTGGGATAACGATATTGCAAAAACAAATTGCATGTAAGCCCTGCAAACGTTACAATAAAAGAAAAAAGGCGGCCGCGCGCCGCACAGAAAGGAATCCTGCCATGAAAACCGTTGCCCTCTTTTTTGCCTCCAGCCGCTATTGGACGGACGAAGCGGCCCTCCGGCGCGCCTACGGCCAGCTGGCGGGCGGGATGCCCCAAGGGGTGGAGTGCGCCCTTGTGCGGGACACGGCCGACCCCGCCGCCCTGCCAAAGGGGGACTGCCTGATCGCGGTGCCCATGAGCGGGGCGGTGCAGCGGGAGGTGCTTGCGGCGGCCGGGCGGTACGCGCAGGCCGCGCTGTACGGCGCGTACATCCGGGGCAACGCGCCCGATGAGCTGTGCGGCGAGATGCTGCGCTGCAACGCCGCCCCCACCCTGATGGACAGCTGGGCCGTGCTGCGCCGCAGGATGCCCGGCGCGCGGCTGGCCCTGGACGCCGCCGGCCTTGCCGGCACGCTGGCGCTTTGGCAGGCCTATTACGCGGTAAGGGGCGCCACCCTGCTGATGATCGGCAAAACCGAGCCATGGGTCATCAGCAACGCCTCCAGCCTGGCCGTGTACGAGCGGCGGTTTGGCCTTTCCATCCGCTGCGCGGAGCAGGCCGAACTGGCCGGGCTTTACCGGCAGGCTCAGCGCCAGCAGGCCAGGCCCTATTACGAGTGGTTCTGCCAAAACAGCACCGGCTGCGCCGAGCCCACCGACGGCCAGCTTTGGGACGCCGCCCGGATGGCCTGGGCCCTGGTGAGCCTGCTGGAGCGGTACGGGGCGCAGGGGGCGGCGCTGGCCTGCTTTGACCTGCTCAGCGAGGGCACCACTGCCTGCCTTGGGGTAAGCTATCTCAACGACTGCACCCCGCGCTTTGCGGCCTGCGAAGGGGATATGGACAGCGCGGTGACCATGCTGCTGATGAAGCAGTTTGCCAAAACCAAGCTGTGGATGGCCAACCCCGGCCTGCAGCCGGACGGCACGGTGAATTTTTCGCACTGCACCGCGCCCATCCGGTGCACCGGCAGCCCGCGGCCCTGCATCCTGCGCAGCCACCACGAGAGCGGCATCGGGGTAAGCCTGCAGGTGGAACTGCCGCTGGATATCCCGGTAACGGCCTGCCGCATCTCAAACGAGGCATCCCAGATGACCCTCCACACCGGCCGGACCATCCGCGGGCCGTATGAGCCGGCCTGCCGCACCCAGCTGCACGTCCGGTTTGAGGATATGCAGCACTATCTTGGCACCGCGCTGGGCTGCCACCAGGTATTTGCCTTCGAGGATATTGCCCCAAAGCTGCGGGAACTGGCCGGGCTGTTTGGACTGGAAGTGCTCTGAGCCGGCGGGCGGCGGGCCCTGAGCAGCAGCCGCCGCTTGCCGCGTCCGTTTCTGGAAACTCTCTGAGCCGGCGGGCCGGCGCGCGCGGCGTGTGCCGGCCCGGCCATGCGCGCCGCCCCCGCTGCCCCCGCCGCGCGCGCCGGTTTCATTCTTGTTTCGTCATTATGCAAAGGTTTGCAGAGCATCTTTGTGCAAAACGGAAAAAATCAAATAATTGATTGACACGCCCCCCCAAAAGGTGTATATTTCGGGTTAGAAAGCGACAAAAAACAGAAAAAACTGTTCAATTTGTCGATTTTTTATTTTCCGCTTTTTGCAATCGTTTGCACAAGGCGGACCGCACCCTTTCTCTTGCGGCATTCCCACAGGTGCCTGCCGCAATACAAAATCATAAAAGAAGGAGAAAACGTTATGAAGAAACTTCTGGCTCTGGCTCTTGCCGCGGTCATGGTCTTCTGTCTGGCCGCCTGCGGCGGTTCCGGCAGTTCGGCTCCGGCCGCGTCCACCCCGGCGGCCTCCACCCCGGCGGCCTCCACCCCGGCCGCTCCCGCCGAGGGCGGCGAGGACATCCTGATCGGCTGCCTGCAGGACATCACCGGCGCCACCAGCGCGCTGGGCATGTCGGTTGAGGCGGGCGCCCAGGCCGCCGTGGACGACATCAACGCCGCCGGCGGCATCAACGGCCGCAAGGTCGTGATGAAGACCTACGACACCAAGGGCGACGTGACCGAGGCTGTCAACGCCTACATCACCGCCGTTACGGTGGACAATGTCTCGCTGATCGTTGGGCCCCCGGTTGCCAACATCGCCAACGCCATCAAGGAGACCAGCGAAAGCTACGATGTGCCGGTGATGGGCTTTGCCCTTGACCCCACCTGCCAGCTGAAAGAGGACGGCACCCCCTACAAGAACATGTTCTGCTTCCAGCCCAGCGCCACCACCCAGGGCCAGATCATGGCGGCCTTTGCGGTAAAGAACGGCCTGAAGACCTTTGGCATCATCTACAACCAGGAGAACGCCTACTCGGTGTCCCTGCTGCAGCCCTTTACCGATGAGCTGGCCAAGAACAACATCACGGTGGACGACAAGCTGATCGTTGCCTACGGCGCGGCCGACACCGATTACAAGACCCTGCTGCAGCCCATTGTTGCGGCCAAGGTGGACGCCATCTACTGCCCCAACTACACCCAGCAGCTGGTTGCGATCGTGACCGCCGCCACCGAGCTTGGCTACGAGGGCAAGATCGTCTGCGGCCTGGACGCCGCCCCCTCCTTCAACACCACCTACGGCGGCGACTGCTCCAACGTTTACTACATCAACAACATCAACACCGACGACCCCACCACCGCCGAGATGGCTGCCGCCGTTGAGGACAAGGTCAGCGCCGTGAACAAGTATTTCCTGGGCTATGACGTGGTGATGATCGCCAAGAGCTGCATCGAGAAGGCTGGCCTGGAGGACCCCGCCGCCCTGCTGAGCGCCATTGAGGGCGTCAAGGACTTCAAGGGCCTGACCGGCAGCCTGACCATCGACCCCAAGACCCATATGCCGGATGGCATGGGCATGTTCATGTACACCTACGACAACCAGACCCCGGTCATGCTGGAGGAGTACGCGGGCTGATCCTTGGATGAGCCGCGCCCTCTTTGGCAGAGCCGGCCGCGCCCTTCCGGCGCGCTTTCCGGCCCCGCCCCTTTAGAAAGGACTGTGGCCCCCGCTGCGGGAACCCCTGCGACGGGGGCCATTTTCCCTGTTTTTTCAAAAAACCTGTTTGGAGGAGGCACGCCATGTCGCTGCAGATCCTGATCAACGGCCTTGCGACAGGCTCTATCTATGCCCTGATCGCCACCGGCTTTGCCTTGATCTTTAATGTGCTCAAGTTTTCCAACTTTTCGCACGGCGCCACCATGACCGCCGCCGCGTTTATGGCCTACTTTTTGGTATCCAGCAAGGGCTGGGGCCTTGTGCCCACCCTGCTCGTGGCCGGCCTGGCCGGCGCGGGCATCGCCCTGTTCGGCGAGTTTGTTGGCTTTCGCCGCATCCTTAAAAACCATTCCTCGGCCACCTACTTTTTTGTGTCCTCGATTACGCTGGGCACCCTGTACGAGGGGCTTGTGACCATCCGGGTGGGGTCCAACTTCTTTAACTTCCCCTCGTTTTTCCAAAACCCCACCATCAACCTTGGCATCGTGATCTCCACCAGCGACGCGATCATGTTTTTGATCAGCATCGCGGCGCTGCTGATCCTGGCCTACGTCATTCAGAAAACCCGCCTCGGCCGTGCGCTGCGCGCCGTTTCGTTTGACCGTGACACCGCGCAGCTCATGGGCATCGACTCCACCCGCATCATCCAGCTGACCTTTGTGATCTCGGGCATCCTGGCCGGCTTTGCGGGGGTCTTCCTTGGCATCAAATATACGCTGTATCCCACCCTGGGCAGCCTGGTCGTAAAGGGCTTTATCGCCTCGGTCATCGGCGGCCTGGGCAGCCTTACCGGCGCCATCATCGGCGCGTTTTTGCTGGGCGTGGTCGAAACCCTGCTGCTCAGCCTGCTGGGCTCGGGCTATTCCACCATTGCCACCTTTGCCATTATGCTGGTGTTTTTGCTGCTGCGTCCGCAGGGCATTGCCGGCAGCAATGTGCAGGAAAAAGCGTAAGGAGGGAGAACGCAACTTATGGCACTTGTTTCAAACGTACTTACGCAGGTGTTTATCACGCTGGTTGCCGTGGCGGGGGTGTATGTGCTCACCGGCCTTACCGGCATGTTCTCGCTGGGGCAGGCGGCCTTTATGGCCATTGGCGCCTATGCCTCGGGGCTTTTGGTGATCCGGCTGCACCTGCCCATCCCGCTGGCGGTGCTGCTGGCGGTGCTGCTGGCCGTGCTGGTGGGCTACCTTATCGGCTACCCGGTGGTGCGGCTGCGGCGGGACTATATCTCGCTGGTGACCCTGGGCTTTGGCGAGGCGATCGCCGCTTTGCTCAACCGCATGACCAAGCTGACCGGCGGCGCCTCCGGCCTCACCGGCATCCCCCGCACGGTGGGCCTTGGCATCGCGGCGGTCTCGGCTGTTCTGGCCCTTGCCCTGGTGGCCTTTTTCAAAACCAGCAAGTACGGCCGGCAGTGCATCGCGCTGCGAGGGGATGAACTGGCCGCCCGGGCCATGGGCATCGACGTGACCCGCATCAAGATGATCGCCTTTTTGCTCAGCGTGGCGCTGACCAGCTATTCGGGCTGCCTGTATGCCTTCTACATGTCCTATGTGGATCCCACCGGCTTTGGCTGGAAGCGCAGCGCCGATTGGGTCATCATGGTCTTCTTTGGCGGGGTCAACAGCCTTACCGGCTCCACCATCGGCGCCTTTATCCTCAGCGCGCTGCCCCAGGTGCTGCGCGGGCTGCAGAACTACCGCTATGTGATCTACGCGGTGCTGGTGCTGCTGATCATCAACTTCCGCCCCTCCGGCCTTCTGGGCGAGTGGGAACTTACCCCCCGCAACCTGCGGGCCATCCCGGCCAACATCAAACGTGCGCTGGACAAAAAGTCAAAGGAGGCGCGGTAAATGGCACTGCTCGAGGTCAAAAACATCTACAAAAGCTTTGGCGGCGTCAAGGCCATCCAGGACTTTTCGCTCGATGCCGACCGGGGCGAGATCCACGGCATCATCGGCCCCAACGGCGCGGGCAAAACCACCATCTTCAACTCTATCTCGGGGGTGTACACCCCGGACGCGGGCACCGTGCTGCTGGATGGGACGGACATTACCCAGATGGAGCAGCACAGGATCACCCGGCTGGGGATGGGCCGCACCTTTCAGAACATCCGGCTCTTCAAGGGCCTTACGGTGGAAGAAAACGTGATGTGCGCCTTTGACCCCCAGAGCAAATACACCGTGCTGGGCGGGCTGCTGCCCACCCCGGCCCGCCGCGCGGAGGAAAAGCGGGGGAGGGAGCTGTGCGAAAAGTACCTTGAGGTCGTGGGCATGAAGGACTATCTTCAGGAGCGGCCCGAGAATCTCTCGTATGGCATGCAGCGGCGCATCGAGATCGCCCGCGCTTTGATGTGCGAGCCCAAGATCCTTTTGCTGGACGAGCCGGCCGCCGGCCTCAACCCCACCGAGGTAGGGGAACTGATGGAACTGATCCAGCGCATCTCGGGGGAGATCGGGTTCGGCATCCTGCTGATCGAGCACCGGCTGGAGCTGGTGATGAACGTTTCGCACCTGATCCATGTGCAGAACTTTGGCAAGACCATCGCGGTGGGCACCCCGGACGAGGTGCGGCATAACCCGGAGGTCATCGAGGCCTATCTCGGCAAGGAGGATTGAGGATGGAACCAATGCTGAAAGTAACCGACCTTGCCGTCAGCTACGGCCATGTGGAAGCGCTGCGCGGTGTGAGCGTTGAGGTAAAAAAGGGGCAGATCGTTTCGATCATCGGCGCCAACGGCGCGGGCAAAACCACTCTGCTGCGCACCATTTCGGGGCTGGTGCGGCCCCAGAGCGGCAGCATTCTGTTTGAAGGCGAGGAGCTGCCCAAAAAGCCCAGCAAGATCGTGGCCAAGGGCGTGGTGCAGGTGCCGGAGGGCCGCAAGTGCTTTTCGGGCCTTACCGTGCGGGACAACCTTTTGGTGGGCGGCTACCTGTTTAAGGGCAAGGACCTGGAAAAGGACCTGGAGGAGCAGTACAAGCTTTTCCCCCGCTTAAAGGAGCGCGAAAACCAGTTTGCCGGCACCTTTTCGGGCGGCGAGCAGCAGATGCTGGCGGTGGCCCGCGGGCTGATGAGCCGGCCCAAGATCCTTTTGCTGGACGAGCCCTCGATGGGCCTTGCGCCCCTGGTTGTGGACCAGATCTATGACCTGATCCGCCAGATCCGCCAGCGGGGCATCACGGTGCTGCTGGTGGAGCAGAACGCCAAAAAGGCGCTGGGCATCTGCGACTACGCCTATGTGCTGGAAAACGGCCGGATCAGCCTGGCCGGCACCGGGCAGGAGCTGCTTGCCTCGGACGATGTGCGCAAGGCCTATCTGGGCGGCTGAGGCGCGCCGGCCCCTGCGGCACAGCGGGGCTAATATGCAATAATAAAGGAGAAAATGGTATGAACGGCGAGAAGATCCGCAGCTGGAACGAGGAATCGCTCGACCACCGCAACACGCTTTTGTACGCGATGGGCATCAGCGAGGAGGACGTCAAGCGCCCGATCATCGGGCTTATCAACACCTGGAACGAGATGAACCCCGGGCATTACCCCTTTGACAAGGGGCTGATTGCCGAACTCAAGGCCGAAATTTACGCCGCGGGGGGCCTTGCGCTGGAACTGCCCATCACCGGCATCTGCGACGGCATCTGCAGCAACACCCCCGGCGACCGGTACACCCTGCCCACCCGGGACCTTGTTTCCAGCGAGGTGGAAACGGTGGCCGAACTGAACATGCTGGAGGGCATGGTGATGATGGCCACCTGCGACAAGGTGGTGCCCGGCATGGTGATGGGGGCGCTGCGGGTAAACATCCCCACCGTGATGTTTACCGGCGGTTATATGGCGGCCGGCCATTACAAGGGCCGGATGCTCACCCTCACCCACACCAAGCAGGCCTATGCGGCCTATGTGGAGGGCAGCCTGTCCCGCGAGGATTACAAGGGCATCGTGCGCAATGCCTGCCCCACCCCGGGCGCCTGCCCCTTTATGGGCACCGCCAACACCATGAGTTCGATGGCCGAGATTCTGGGCCTTTCGCCCCACGGCAACGGCAGCACCCGCAGCCAGAGCCCCAAATGGCACGAGCTGGCCCGCCAGGCCGCCCGCGGCATTATGCAGGCCTGGAAGGATGGGGTGCGCCCGGCCGACTTTATCGACCAGAAGAGCCTGGAAAACGTGGTGCGCTACATGATGGCCACCGGCGGCAGCACCAACAGCATGCTGCACATCCCGGCCATTGCCCGGCAGATCGGCTGCGACATCACCCCCGAGACCTTTGATGCCATCAGCCGGGAGGTGCCCTGCATCAGCACCATCTACCCCAACCATCCCACCTATACCATGGAGGAGTTTGAGGCGGCGGGCGGCCTGCCCGGCGTGGTCAAGGAACTGATCGAGGGCGGCAAGCTGGACGGCAGTACCAAGGGCCTTTTTGGCACCCTGCAGGACAAGGCCGACACGGTGGAAAAGGTGGATCACGAGGTGATCCGCCCGGTGGCCGACCCCATCCACCCGCAGGGCGGGCTTGCGGTGCTGCACGGCAACATCGGCACCGACAGCGCCATCGTCAAGTTCAGCGCGGTGGACCCGGCGGCCTGGACCTTCAGCGGCCCGGCCAAGGTGTACGAGAGCCAGGACGACGCCTGGCACGCCATCCTCAAGGACGAGATCGTGGCCGGGGATGTGGTCATCATCCGGTACGAGGGCCCCAAGGGCAGCCCCGGAATGCCCCATATGGAAACCTTTATGGCGGCCGTGCTTGGCAAGGGGCTGGGCGCCAAGATCGCCCTGGTTTCGGACGGCCGGTTTTCCGGCGCCACCGGCGGCCTTGCCATTGGGCATGTGAGCCCCGAGGCCTACGAGGGCGGCAACATCGCCCTGATCCAGAATGGGGATATCATCCATGTGGACATTGAGGCCCGCACCCTCACGGTGGATGTGAGCGAGGAGGAGTTTGCCCGCCGCAAAGCCGGCTGGAAGCCCATCGTCAAGCCGGCGTCCGGCTGGCTGCAGCTCTACCGCAGGCAGTGCACCAGCGCCCACCGCGGCGCTACCGTGTTTTGGGATAAGGACTAAAGCCCGCGCCCGCGCCTGCCGCGGCAAAGCGGCAGGCGCGGGCTTTTGGCAGAAAAAAGGAGGGCCGGCTGTATGGCGAGCATCAAGGACATTGCCCAGGCGGTGGGGGTATCGCCCAGCACCGTTTCACGGGTGATCAACGGCAAAAGCTATGTCAACGACGCCACCCGCCAAAAGGTGCTTTCCATGGTGGAGCGCACCGGCTACCAGCCCAACGTGCTGGCCAAAAGCCTTAAGATGGGGCGCAGCAACACCATCTGCCTGATGCTGCCCAGCATCGACAACCTGATCTTCCCGCCCATTGCCCGCGGCATTGAGGATGTGGCCCGCAAGCACGGCTTTACGGTGGTGCTTTGCAACACCGACGAGGACGCCGCCACCGAAAAGGCCTACATCGAAAAGATGAAGACCCGCTGGATCGATGGGTTTGTGCTTTGCAGCAGCATGGGCCGGCTGAACAACGGCCGCAGGCTGCGGGAGGAGGGCTTCCCGGTGGTGCTGGCCAACCGCTTTACCGAGGAGGACCTGCAGCTGGTGGACACGGTGGCGGTGGACAACTTCCGCGGCGCCTACACGGCCACCCGGTACCTTTTGCGCAGCGGCAAAAAGCGGATCGCCATTGCCTATGGGCGGGAGGGGCTCTTCCTTTACCGGGAGCGGTACCGGGGCTACTGCCAGGCGCTCAAGGACGCGGGCATCCCCTACGACGAACGGCTGGTGCTGCGCGAGCATAATGGGTCCGACAGCTTTTACCAGCTTACCCAGGAGGCCATGGCCCTGCCCGAGCCGCCGGACGCCTTTTTTGCCACCAGCGACCCCAAGGCCTTTGTGATCCTGCACGCTTTGCACGATCTGGGGGTGCAGATCCCGCAGCAGGTCTCGGTGATCGGGTTTGACAACGTGGGCCTTTCTTCCATGGTGGAGCCGCCGCTCTCCACCATTTCGCAGCCGCTGCACGACCTGGGCGCGGCGGCGGCCGCAAGCCTGATCCGGCAGATCAACTATAAGGATAAAAACGGCGTGCTGCCGCCCCCCATCCGCACCGTGCTGGATTTTGACCTGATCGTGCGCGGCTCGACCGACTGACCCGCCGGGCCAAACCGGCAAAGCGCCCTGCGGCCCGGCCGCGCAAAACACAGGGAGGGAGCCATACCATGAACCCGCTTGGCATCAACCTTTGGAACTGGGCGCCCGGCCTTGGGCCGGAATGCCTTGGCCTGCCCGCCCGCGCGGCGGGGATGGGCTTTACCGCCATTGAACTGCCCATGACCCAGCCGCAGCTGCCGGCCGGCCTGAAGGAGGAACTGGCCGCCGCCGGCCTGCCGGTGACCCTTTGCGCCGCGCTGGGGCCGGGGCGGGACCTCTCGAACTTTGACCCCGCCGTGCGCAGGAATACCATGGACTACCTGACCGGCTGCCTTAAAACCGGCGAGGCGGTGGGGGCCAGCGTATTCTGCGGCCCGCTGTACGCCGGGGGCGGCAAGCGCCACTGGCTGGATGGGGAAGAAAAAAAGCGGGAGTGGGAACTGGCCGTTGCCGGCCTTCAGGAACTGGCCCGCCGGGCCGCCGAGTGCGGCATGGCCCTCTCGCTGGAGCCGCTCAACCGCTACCGCACCAGCGTCTGCAATACCGCGGCGCAGGTGATCGGGATGATCCGCGAGATCGGCGCGCCCAACGTGGGCCTGCATTTTGACACCTACCACGCCTGCCTGGAGGAAAAGGACCTTTTGGCCGCCCTGGAAAGCGCGCTGCAAACCGGGCTGGTCAACCATTTCCACGCCTGCGCCAACAACCGCGGCGCGCCGGGGCAGGGCATCGTCCCCTGGCGGCAGGTGCTGGGGCTTTTGGTGCGGTACGGCTATGCCGGGCACATTACCATGGAGACCTTTGCGCTGGGCGGGCTGGACAGCAGCTGGACCCAGGTGCACGAGGAGCCGGACGCGCTGGCCCGGGCGGGGCTGGGCTATCTTATGGGCTTTTTTGCCGGCACGGCCGGGGCCTGAGCGCCCCCTTGCCGCACGGCGGGCGGAAGTTTGAATGCGCCCCCTTGCCGCACGGCGCGGCCGGGGCGGGGGAGAAGCCCTTGGGCGCGGCCTGCCGTTTTGCACAAAGCCAATCTGTGAAAGGAAGCATGCAATATGTCTGAGATCCATTTCCCCCTGCAAAACCGGGTGGGCGAGGTATACGAGCCCTTTAAGACCCATTTTTTGTCCCGCAGCATCGAGGGGCTTGCCCCGGACGAGGTGCTGGTAAAGGTGCGGGCCTCGGCCATCTGCGGCAGCGACCTGCACATTGCGCGGGGGCTGCATCCTTCGGCCCCGCTGCCGGTTACCATCGGGCACGAGTTTTCGGGCGATGTGGCGGCGGTGGGCGCCGGGGTGGACACGGTCGCGGTGGGCGCCCGGGTCACGGTGGAGCCCTGCATCGTGTGCGGCAAATGCGACGCCTGCCGCCATGGCGAGTACTCCTACTGCGAACACATCTCCTTTACCTACCGGATGGGGGATGGGGCCATGGCCGATTATGTGGTGGTCAAAGCGCCCTATGTCTACGAACTGCCCGAGGGCATGAGTTACGAGGCCGGCGCGCTGATCGAGCCGCTCTCGGTGGCCACCCACGCGGTGCGCCGGGCAAAGGTCGGCCTGGGCGAAACGGTGCTGGTCGTGGGGGCTGGGGCCATTGGCATGATGGTGGCGGCCCTCTGCCGGCGCTGCGGCGCGGCGCGGGTGGTCATTGCCGACCTTTCGGACCAGCGGCTTGAGGCCGCGCTGGAGTTGGGCGCCACCGACGCGGTGAACAGCGGCAGGCAGGACCTTGCCGCCGAACTGGACCGGATCACCGGCGGCAAGGGCGTGGACAAAAGCTTTGAGTGCGTTGGGCGGGAAAGCTGCTTTAACCAGGCGATCCTGGCCCTTAAAAAGAACGGCACCTGCACCGCCATTGGCATCTACGAAAAGCCGATGGTCAGCTTCCCGGCCGGGCGGCTGATCACCCACGAGATCCACATCCAGGGCGCGCAGGGTTACTGCTGGGATTTCCCCATTGCCATTGCGGCCGCAAAGGACCTGCCCATCGACCGCTTTGTGACCCATACCTTTGCGCTGGACGCGCTGCAAAACGCGCTGGAAACCGCGCTTGACCCCGCCGCGGGCAGCATCAAGGTGGTCGTCCGGCCGTAAACGCGTCCCGGGCGCACCCCATTAAGCAGACTGTCAAATTTATGTTTCGACAGTCTCCAAAGAGGAGGCAGTTTTGATGAAAAAAACCGCTGTTGTTACCGGCTCGAGCCGGGGCATCGGGTTTGCCATTGCCCGCCAGCTGGGGCTGGACGGCTACAACATTGTAATGGTGGCAACCGGCCCGCAGCAAAAAAACCAGGCGGCGCTGGACGAGCTTGCGGCCTTGGGCATCCCCTGCGCGTATGTGCAGGCAAACGTGGGCGACCACGACGACCGGCTGCGCATTGTGGCCGAAGCGGTGCGCGCCTTTGGCCGCATCGACGCCCTTATAAACAACGCGGGGGTGGCCCCCAGCGTGCGGGCCGACCTGCTGGAGATGACCGAGGAGAGCTTTGACCGGGTGGTTGGCATCAACACCAAGGGCTGTATGTTCCTTACCCAGGCGGTGGCAAAGCAGATGATCTCCCAGCAGCCGCTCGACGGCCGCAAGGGGGTCATCGTCAATGTGTCCAGCTGCAGCGCGGTGGTTTCCAGCACAAGCCGCGGCGAGTACTGCGTGTCCAAGGCGGGGGTCTCGATGCTCACCTCCCTGTATGCCGACCGGTTGGCGGCGGAGGGGATCCTGGTCAACGAGGTGCGCCCCGGGGTCATTGCCACCGACATGACCAGCGCGGTAACCGAAAAATACGACCGGCTGATCGCAGACAATGTATTCCCCATCGCCCGCTGGGGCCGCCCGGAGGATGTGGCGGGGGCGGTAAGCGCTTTGTGCAGCGACAAGTTTTTGTACACCACCGGCAACTACATTGATGTGGACGGCGGCTTCCACATCCAGCGGCTGTGACCCCCTTGCGCGGGACCAAAAGCTGATGCAGAAGGGAGCGGCAGCATGAACACAAAGGAACAGGTTTTTTCGGCCCATGGGTTTTTTGCGGCGCTGGTTACCTGCGGCACGGCGGTGGTGGGCAGCGGCGCGGCCGGCTACAACGCGGCCGACCGGCTTTGGCGGTACGGCCAGCGGGACATTTTGCTGGTAACCGAAAACCGGCTTGCCGGCACCAGCCGCAACACCGGCAGTGACAAGCAGACCTACTATAAACTCACCCTCTCGGGCGACGAGCCGGACAGTGTGCGCGAGATGGCCCAAACCCTTTTTGACGGCCAGTGCGTGGACGGGGACGTGGCCCTGTGCGAGGCGGCGCTGTCGGCCCAGGGGTTTTTGCGGCTGGCCGAGCTGGGCGTGCCGTTCCCCCGCAACCGCTACGGAGAGTACATCGGCTATAAAACCGACCACGACCCCCGCCGCCGCGCCACCAGCGTTGGCCCCTACACCAGCCGCCAGATGACCGAGCGGCTGGAGGCCGCCGTGCTGGACGAGGGGGTGCCGATGCGGGACCACACCCAGGTGATCCGGGTGCTCAGCGACGGCAGGCGGGTTTTGGGCCTGCTCTGTTTGGACACCGAGGCCCGGCAAGAGGAGCCTCACTTTGTGCTGATCCGCTGCAAAAACGTGGTGTGGGCCACCGGCGGGCCGGCCGGCATCTATGCCGACAGCGCCTACCCCGCCGGGCATTACGGAGCCACCGGCCTTGCGCTGGAGGCGGGTGTAAAGGGCCAAAACCTTACAGAATGGCAGTACGGCATCGCCTCGGTCAAGCCCCGCTGGAACGTTTCCGGCACCTATATGCAGGTGCTGCCGCGCCTTATTTCCCGCGGGCCGGAGGGTGACGAGCGGGAATTCCTCTTTGACTTTTTTGCCCAGCAGCCGCCGGAATGGGTGCTGAGCCGGCTCTTCCTCAAGGGGTACCAGTGGCCGTTTGACGTGCGCAAGGCCGCCGGCGGCAGCTCGGTCATCGACATCCTGGTCTATCTGGAAAGCTGCAAGGGCCGCAGGGTCTATCTGGATTACCGCAAAAACCCCGCGGGGGGCCATTTTTCCTTTGAAAAGCTTGAGCCCGAGGCCCATGAGTACCTCAGCCGGGCGGGGGCCTGCTTTGGCAGCCCCATCGAGCGGCTGGCCCACATGAACGCCCCGGCGGTGGCCTTTTACCGGGACAAGGGGGTGGACCTTGCCGCCGAACCGCTGGAGGTGGCCCTCTGCGCCCAGCATAACAACGGCGGCCTTGCGGTAAACTGCTGGTGGCAGACCAATTTGGAGGGCTTTTTTGCGGCGGGCGAGGCGGCCGGCAGCCACGGCGTCTACCGCCCCGGCGGGGCGGCGCTCAACGCGGGGCAGGTGGGCAGTACCCGGGCGGCCCAGTACATTGCCGCCCGCCGGCCCGGCCTGCCCGGGGAGGACGGCCGGCCCGCCTTTGAGGCGGCCGCGGCGGACGCCCTCAAGGAGATGGGCGAACTGGCCCGGGCGGCCCTTTGCGGCATGGGCGGGGGCAATGCCCGCCAGCTTTGGGCCGGGGCCGGCCGCCGCATGAGCGAGTGCGGCGCGGCCTTCCGCGGGAAAGAGACCCTGCAAAGCTGTTTGGACGCCGCCCGCGCGGCGCTGGACGAACTGCCCCGCACGGTGCACGCCGCGTCGGCCGGCGAACTGCCCTGGGTCTACCGCCTGCGGGACACCCTGATCAGCCAGCAGGTCTACCTTGCCGCCATGCTGGACTACATCGCAGCCGGCGGCCGCAGCCGGGGCAGCGCCCTTTATACCGACCCGGCCGGCACAAAGCCCCTGGCCCAGCTGCCCGACGCCTTTTGCTGCCGGCTGGACGAGCAGGGCGGCCAGAGCCTGGTGCAGGAGGCGCTGTACGAAAACGGCGGCTGTACCTTCCAGTGGCGGCCGGTGCGGCCGCTGCCCGAGGAGGACGACTTTTTTGAGAACGTCTGGCGGGACTTCCGGCAGAACGGCAACGTTTATTGAGGGGCGGTCTGCCCCCTTTTAAAAACTGCCGCTGGGCGGCAAAAGGACAAAACCTGGATCGCCGCATACACAAAAGAGGGGAGGGGGCGCGGTGCCCATTGGCATGATCACCTGCTGCCTGGGCGTATTGGCGGGCGGCTGGCTGGGCAGCGTTGGCCGCCGCTGGATCGACGAGGGGCTGCGCGGGCTTCTCCCCAGGCTGTTTGGGCTTACCGCCATCTGCAACGGCCTGCTCTCGGTGCTCAAGGCCGCCCAGATGCCCACGGTCACCCTTGCGGTGATCGCCGGGGGCTGGCTGGGCCATGCCCTGCATCTGGAGCGGGGGGTGGTGCGGGCGCTGGGCAGGGCGCTTGAGCGGGTGCCGCGGCCGGCCGGCTTTGATATGCAGCAGTATGTTACGGTGGTGGCGGTGTTCTGCGCCAGCGGCTTTGGGCTTTATTCGGTCATGGTCGAGAGCATCAGCGGCGACCGGGCGCAGATGTTCTCCAAGGCCATGATGGACCTGTTTGCCGCCATCATCTTTGGCAGCAGCCTGGGGGTCTCGGTCAGCCTGATCGCCATCCCGCAGGCGGCGGTGTTTACCCTGTTTTTCTTTCTGGCGCGGCTGCTCATGCCGGTCATGAGCGGCGATATGCTGGGCAATTTTATCGCCTGCGGCGGGGTGCTCACGGTGGCGGCCGGCATGCGGATGTCCGGCATCCGGGAATACCCGCTCATTGACATGCTGCCCGCTTTGGCGCTGGCGGTGCTGCTTACGCCGCTGCTGGCCCCGGTATTCGGATAGCGATCGAAACAAAGGAGGAAACGGCAATGCCGCACGAAAAATTCCATTACCGCTCGCTG
This sequence comes from uncultured Oscillospiraceae bacterium, assembly GCA_910579545.1. Classification (GTDB taxonomy): domain Bacteria; phylum Bacillota; class Clostridia; order Oscillospirales; family Ruminococcaceae; genus UBA7177. Next base: position 38,610 of record CAJTVI010000012.1, read on the forward strand.
GAGGAGGTCAAGGCCACGGCCGCCGCGCTGGGCCTTTCGCTGCCCTTTGCGCAAGATACCCGCATCCTTGCCGCCCCCCTCACGGTGGGCGGGCGCAGTTTGCCCAACCGGCTGGGGGTGGCCCCCATGGAAGGGGCGGACTCTTTGCCGGACGGCTCCCCCTCCGAGTATACCGCCCGCCGGTATGTCAACGAGGCCAAGGGCGGCAGCGCCCTGATCTGGTTTGAGGCCATCTCGATCGTGGAGGAGGGCCGCTCCTCCCAAACCCAGCTGCTGCTTACCCGGCAAAACCTGCCCGAGTACCAGCGGCTCACCCAGGCGGTCAAGGAGGCGGGGCTCGCGGCCAACGGCTTTGCGCCCTATCTGGTTTTGCAGGCCAACCACAGCGGCCGCTACTCCAACCCCGGCAACAAGCCCGCCCCCATCATCGCCTACCGCCACCCCGAACTGGAGCAGTACCGGGCGGCGGACGATTCCTGTATTGCCAGCGACGATTACCTCAAGGCGCTGGAAGAAAAATTTGGCGAGGCGGCCGCCCTGGCAAAGGAAGCCGGCTTTGACGCGGTGGACATCAAAAGCTGCCACGGCTACCTGCTGGCCGAGCTTTCGTCGGCCTATACCCGGCCCGGGCCCTACGGCGGCAGCTACGAAAACCGCACCCGGCTGCTCAAAAACGGCATTCTGGCCGCAAAAGCGCAGGAGGACGCCAATTTCAAGGTCACCTGCCGCCTTGGCATCTACGACGGCTACGCCTGGCCCTGGGGCTTTGGGGTGCGGGAGGGCGGCGGGCAAACACCCGACCTTGCCGAGCCCATCCGGCTGGTGCAGGAACTGTACGACCAGTACGGCCTGCGCATGCTGGACCTGACCATGGGCAACCCCTACGCCACCACCCATGTGACCCGCCCCTTTGACAAGGGCAAATACCAGCCGGACGAGCACCCCTTTGTGGGGCTTGACCGCATGATCCAGGGCATTGGGGCGGTAAAGCGGGCGGTGCCGGGGATGACCATTTACGGCTCGGCCCCCAGCTACCTGCGCCAGTATGCCGACCTGTTTACCGCCGGCGCCGTGGAGCAGGGGCTGTGCGACGGCATGCTGTTTGGCCGCATGGCCTTTGCCGACCCGGACTTTGCCAACGAGATCGTGAAAACCGGCCGGATCGATCCGGGCCGGGTCTGCATGACCTGCGGCATGTGCGGCGATTTGATCCGCGCCCACAAGCCCACCGGCTGCGTGGTGCGGGACGCCGCGACCTTTATGCCCTTTTACAAGGAGTTTATCGAGATCAAAAAGACCCAGCCCGCCAACTTCAGGGGCTGAGGGGGAAGCTTTTTATGCAAACGATCGGGATCGATCTGGGCGGCACTAACATCAAGGCCGCCCTGGTGGGGGACGGGGGGCAAATCCTGCGCCAGATGAGCTGCCCCACCGCGCTGCCCCGCCCGGCCGAGGCCATCTGTGAGGACATTTTGGGCTTATGCGGGGAGCTGATCCGGCAGGCGGAAGGCCCGGTAATGGGTGTGGGCGTGGGCTGCCCCGGCACGGTGGACGCCGACGCGGGCATGGTGCTGTACGCCAACAACCTGGGCTGGGAGATGTTTCCCATCGGCCGCATTTTGCGCCAGCGGCTGGGGATGCCGGTGGCCCTTGCCAACGACGCCAACGCCGCCGCCTACGGTGAGGCGATGGCCGGCTGCGCCCAAGACGCGCAGAGCGCCGTGATCCTCACCCTGGGCACCGGGGTGGGCGGCGGGGTCATCCTGGACGGCCGGCTGCTCACCGGCTACACCGGCGGCGCGGCCGAGCCGGGGCATATCATCATCCAGCAGGGGGGCGAGGCGTGCACCTGCGGCTGCCGCGGCTGCCTCGAGGCTTATGCCAGCGCCACCGCCCTCATCCGACAGACCCGTCGGGCCATGCGGCAAAACCCCCGGAGCCTGATGCACGCCCTCACCGGGCAGGGGCCGGTCACCGGCCGCACCGCCTTTGACGCCGCCGCGGCGGGGGATGCGGCCGCGCAGCAGGTGGTGGATACCTACATCCAGTACCTTGCCGTGGGGGTGGCCAGCCTTATCAACCTCTTTTTCCCGCAGGTAGTGGGCCTGTCCGGCGGGGTGGCCAACCAGGGCGAGGCCCTGCTGGAGCCGTTGCGCCGGGCGGTGGAGCCGATGGTTTACGGCCACGCCTTCTCGCAAAAGCACACCCGCATTGTCGGGTGCAGCTTGGGGTACCAGGCGGGGCTGGTAGGCGCGGCCTTTTTGGCCCGGGGGCAGGCGTAGCGGCGTACCGCGCTGCCGCTTTTGGCGCAGCGTACCCCGGCGGCGCCCTGCCGGGGGCCGCGCGCGGCGGCGCCGGACGCCCATTTTTGCAAAACTGCGGCCAAACCGCCGTTTTGCAGCCTGTAAAGTCTTGACGCATCCTGCCGGTTGCGATAGGATTAAAGCAGGAGGGGGTGCGGCCCTATGCCGGTTCTTACAAACTATTACCAGCACCTGTACAACTGCCCGGTGGTGGAACTGCGCGGGTATACCACCCGGCATGAGCTGGGCGGCCAGATCCTGGCCTATCTCGACTTTGGCGGGGCCACCGGCAGCGCCAAGGACGGCCTGGCCGAGGGCATGCTGGCCCTTGCGGCCGAAAAAGGCCGGCTCCAGCCGGGCCAAACGGTGGTGGAGGCCAGCGCCGGCACCTTTGCCAGCGCGCTTACGGTGGCGGCCCGCTCGGGCGGCCATCCGGTGATCCTGGCGGTTTCGGCCACCCTGCCCCAATCCCGGCAGGAGGCGCTGCGCCGGCTGGGGGCAAAGCTGGTGTTTTCGGGCGCGCTGTACGGCCGCAAGGGGGCCGAGGAACTGGCCGCCCAAACCGCCGAGGAGTGCGGCGGCTACTATGTAAACTACTTTGCCAACGACGATAACCCCGAATACCACCGCAGGGTCACCGGCCCGGCCATCCTGCAGCAGACCGACGCCAACATCGACGCCATTGTGGCGGGGGTGGGCAGCGGCGGCACCATTACCGGGGTGGGCGAGCATGTCAAGGCCTGGCACAACCACATCCGCATGGTGGCGGTGGAGCCCTACGAGAGCCAGGCCATCGGCGGCGGCTTTATTGGGCGGCACGCCATCCCGGGGCTTGGCGCGGGCTTTGTGCCGGAAAACTACAACCCCTACATTGTGGATACCCTCATGGCTGTGCCCAGCGGCGAGGCCCAGCGGGCCGCCCGCGAGGTGTTGCGGGCCGACGGGGTGCCCGCCTGCGTCAGCGCAGGGGCGGCCCTCTACGCCGCGCGCCAGCTGCTGGAAAAGGGCAAGGCCAAGCGGGCGCTCTGCATTTTCAGCGGCCGGACGGTTTACGAGTAAGCGGCCCGCCGGCGGGAATCGCAAAGGGCTCACGTTCGGGTGCTTCCGGGCAGCCTGCGTTGATGCCGCAAAAAAACAACCTTTGTTCGTTAAATACTAAAAAACAGTAAGGATCAGCAAAGGCCCCAAACCGGAGTGTTTTGGGCCTTTGCTGATTTTTTATTTGCGGCGGGCGCCCGCCCTGTTGACAATTAAGTGCATAAATATTATATTGTGTATGTTGATGCATCACATTAAAAGGAGGATGGGATTTGAAGATACTGATTTCAAATACTTCCGACACGCCGCTCTACCAGCAGATCAAGGACCAGCTCAAGGAGGCCATCCTCAGGGAAGAACTGCGGGAGGGCGACCCGCTGCCCTCCATCCGCGCGTTTGCCAACGATTTAAAGGTCAGTGTGCTGACGATCCGGCGGGTGTACGAGGAACTGGAGCAGGAGGGCTTTGTTTGCAGCCAGGTGGGCATCGGCACCTCGGTGACCGCCGGCAACCTGGAACTGCTGCGGGATTCAAAGCGCCGGCTGGTCGAGGCGAAAATGCTGGATATGATAAAGGCGGCAAAAACCCTGAAAATCAGCAAAGAGGAACTGAACGAAATGATGGATATCTTGTATGAGGGAGATTGATATGAACAATATCCTGGAGGTGTCCGGCCTGCGCAAAAGCTGCGGCAATTTTGCGCTGAAGGACCTTGCCTTTTGCCTGCCGGAGGGCTGCATTACAGGCTTTATCGGCACCAACGGCGCGGGCAAAACCACCACCCTGCGGACGCTTTTGCGCCTTGCAAACAAGGAGGCCGGCGAGGTCCGGTTTTTTGGGCTGGACATGGAAAAAAACGAAAAGCAGATCAAAAACCGGCTGGGCGTTGTGCTGGACGATGGGTGTTTTTATGAGGAGCTTTCGCTGGCGGAGATGAAAAGCATCCTTGCGCCTGCCTATACCGCATGGTCCGAGCGGGATTTTGGACGGTATGTGGAGATGTTCCGCCTTGACCCGGGGCAAAAGATCCACACGCTTTCCAAGGGCATGCGGATGAAGTACGCGCTGGCCTTGGCCCTTTCGCACGAGGCCGAACTGCTGATCATGGACGAGCCCACCAGCGGCCTTGACCCTTTGGTGAGGAGCCAGCTTTTAGACACCCTGGCGGACTACATGAACAAGGGCGGCAGGGCCCGCCTTGTATCCAAAAGGTACAAGGCGGGCCCTGCCGTTTGTGCTCTAAAAATGCAGCCGCCAGACCGGTGCGAAAAAGACGCGCCGGCGCGGGAAGCTGAACCGCTGCCGTTTTGCCCGCTCAGTAGCCGAACACCTCTTTGGCCTCGGCCATGTTTTTGAGGATCGGCACCCCAAAGGGGCAGCGGCCCTCGCAGGCGCCGCAGCGGATGCAGTCGCCCGCGTGGGCGGTGAGGGCGGCGTAGTGCTCCCGCACCGTTTCGGGCAGCTGACCCTGGGCTTTGCACAGGTTTAAAAACTTGGTCACGCTGGCCACCTCGATGCCCTTGGGGCAGGGGGCGCAGTGGCCGCAGTACATGCAGTGGCCCCGCCAGCTGATCTTGGGAAAGGTCGTAAACACCCCGGCGTAGTCCCGCTCGGCCTCGGGGGCGTCCTCGTAGTGCAGCGCCTGCCGCAGCTGGTCGGGCGAGTGGGCGCCCACCATCACCGCGGCCGCCGCCGGCCGGGTAAGGGCGTAGTGCAGGCACTGGCATACGGTCATGGCCCTGCCGGCGGGCGAGTCGGTTTCGCTCAGCAGATCGCCGCCGCCAAAAGCCTTCATCACGGTCATGCCAATGCCCAACCGCTGGCAGGTCTCGTACAGCCTTTCCCGCTCGGGATCCAGATTAAACAGCGGCTTTTCGTAGCTTTCGTCCGCCCAGAGCTTTTCCAGGTCCTCATCGCCCGGCTGCAGGTCGTAGCAGGGGTTTACGCTGAACATCAGCACCTCAATGGCCCCGCTCTGGGCCGCCGCAAGGGCCACGGCCGGGTTGTGGCTGCTCAGCCCGATGTGCCGGATGCGCCCCTCGGCTTTAAGCCGGCGCGCGTAGTCCAATACGCCGTTCTGTTCCAGCTGCCGCCAGGTGGCGGGCGAATCCACATAATGGATCATGCCCACGTCCAGGTAATCGGTGCCCAGGTTTTGCAGCTGGGCCTCAAAGGCGGCCTGCACCTCGCCCAGCACCCGGGTGGCGCGGTACTGGCCGTCCTTCCACTCGGTGCAAAGATGCGCCTGCAAAATAAACTCGCTGCGGCGCGGCGCAACGGCCCGGCCCACCCGGCGCTGCATGTCCGGGTCGGGGCTGTACAGGTCCATGCAGTTTACCCCGTGCGCAAAGGCCAGGGCAAACATTTCATCTGTAAAGGCGGTGTCCTTGCCAATAAATCCTTCGCAGCCAAGCCCGATCTCGCTTACCATAAGGCCGGTATTGCCAAGCTTGCGGTAGTGCATCGGTTCGTTCCTCCTTTTTTACAAATGGGCCGCGGCCGGCAAAAGGGTAAGGGGGCCGGCCGCGGCGGGGGTGTGGCGGGGGGTTACGCGTTCAGCGCGCCGCGGGGCGGGGGATAGGCTGCGCCGCTGCAAAAGGCCGGGGCAGGAAAAGCTATGCGTTCAGCGCGCCGCGGGTGGCCTCGGCGCGGTACTGGTGGGTATAGAGGCTGTGGTAGTAGCCGCCCTTGGCCAGCAGCTCATCATGGGTGCCGGACTCGGTGATCCGCCCGTCCCGGATCACAAGGATGCGGTCGGCACTGCGGATGGTGGAAAGCCGGTGCGCCACAATAAAGCTGGTGCGGCCGGCCAGCACGGTCTGGATGGCGCTCTGGATCAGCTGCTCGGTTTCGGTGTCGATGCTGCTGGTGGCCTCGTCCAGCACAAAGATGCGGGGGTCGGCCAGGATCACCCGCGCAAAGCAGACCAGCTGCTTTTGCCCGGTCGAGAGCCGGCCGCCGCCCTCGCCCACCTCGGTGCCGTAGCCCTGGGGCAGCGCCTCGATAAATTCGTCTGCCCGCACCATGGCGGCCGCGCGCCGCACCTCCTCTAAGCTGGCGTCCTTGCGGCCATAGCGGATATTGTCGGCAATGCTGCCGCTGAAAAGGTGCGGGGTCTGCAATACATACCCCAGCGCCGAGTGCAGCCACAGCTGGCTGCGGGTGCGGTAATCGGCCCCATCGATCAGCACCCGGCCCTCGGTGGGCTCGTAAAAGCGGCAGACCAGGTTGACGATGGTGCTCTTGCCCGCGCCGGTTTCGCCCACCAGGGCGATGGTCTGGCCCGGCTCCACCCGCAGGCTGAAATCGCGCAGCACCGTCTCGCCGGTTTTGTAGGCAAAGCTTACATGCTCAAATTCCACCCTGCCGGTAATGGGCGGCCAGTTCTGCCGCAGGGGGGCAAGGGCGGTGCCGTACTCGGCCGTTACCTCGGGGCTGTCCACAATGTCCGGCTCGGTGTCCAAGAGGTCGATCACCCGCTCGGCGCTGGCCTGGGCGGCCTGCATTTCGGCCAGGATGCGGGCCAGCTGCTGGATGGGGTCAAACAGCTGGGTGGTGTAGCTGATAAAGGCGGCCAGGGTGCCAAAGCCCATGGTTCCGGCAAACACCAGCCGGCCGCCCCAGCCCAGGGCCAGGGCGGTGGAGATGCTGCCCAGCGCCATGACCAGCGGCATAAACACCGCGCTTAAAAGGGCCGAGCGGATGCTGGCCGTGCGCATGGCGCCGGTAAGCTCTTTAAATTCGCCGGCGCTGGCCTCCTCCCGCACCAGGGTCTTGGTGGTCACCGCGCCCATGATGCCCTCGTTGAAGGCCCCGGTGATCCGGCTGTTGGCCTTGCGTACCCGGCGCTGGTACTTGAGGATGCGGCGCTGAAAAAACACGCACAGCACCGCCAGAACCGGGGTGATGCAGAGCACCAAAAGCCCCAGCTGCCAGTGCATGGCCAGCAGCACGATCACAATGCCCACTGCAAACACGCCGGCCCACATCAGATCCACCAGGCTCCAGGCGATCATGTCCGAAAGGCGGGCGATGTCGCTTACCATCCGGGCCATCAGCCAGCCTACCGAGGTGGTGTCGTAAAAGCTGAAGGAGAGCTGCTGCAGCTTGGCAAAGGCGTCCTGCCGGATGTCGTAGCTCATGTCCATCTCCAGCTTGCCCGCCAGCTTTACAAACAAAAACACCCCCAAGCTTTGGGCCATTACCAGCGCGGCGTACAAAAGCCCATAGGCCGGCAGCCCCTCGGTGGTGCCGCCGCCAATAAAGTGGTCGATGGCATAGCGCGAAAGCTGCGGGTAGGCAAGGTCGCCCAGCGCCACGCACAGCAGCACCAGCACCACCCCCAGCACGGTGCGGCGGTGGCGCATGGCATAGGCCACAAGGCGCTTCCAAAGCGCAAGGTCAAGCTTTTGGCCGGCGTCGTCCCGCCGGTCCTCAAAATGGTTGTGCGCCATTATGCCTCGCCCCCTTCCGCGTGTGCTTGGGGCAGCTCGTTCTGGATGGCGCAGACCCGCCGGTAAAGCCCCTCCTCGGCGGCAAGGGTTTCGTGGGTGCCCATCTGCACCACCCGGCCCTTGTCCAGCACTAAGATCAGATCCGCCTGCCGGATGGTGGCAATGCGGTGGCTGATCAAAAACATGGTGCCGTGCTGCCGGGCATGCAAAGCGTCCCGGATAGCCGCGTCGGTCTCGGCGTCCACCGCCGAGAGGGAATCGTCAAAAATCAGGATCGGGGTTTGCTGCAGCAGCATCCGGGCAATGGCCACCCGCTGCTTCTGCCCGCCCGAAAGGGTCACCCCGCGCTCGCCCACCATGGTGTCGTAGCCGTCGGCAAAGCCCTCGATCACCTCATGTACGCTGGCGGTGCGGGCCGCGGCCACCACCTCGGCCTTGGCCGCCTGCGGCCGGGCAATGGCGATGTTTTCGCCGATCGTGCGGCTGTACAAAAACGGCTCCTGCAATACAATGCCCACGTTGCGGCGCAGGTGGTGGCGCTCAATGTCCGCAATGTCCACCCCCGAAAGGGTGATCCGCCCGCTTTTTACCGGGTAAAGCCGCTGCAAAAGCTGCACCAGGCTGGATTTGCCCGCCCCGGTGCTGCCCAAAATGCCGATGGTCTGGCCCGGCTGGGCCGCAAAGGAGACGTGCGAGAGCACCGGCACTCCGTCGCCGTAATCAAACGAGACGTCCTCAAACCGCACGCTGCCGTCGATGGCGGGGGTCAGGGCCCTGCCCGGCTCGCCCTCGGGCGGCACGGCTAAGATTTCCTCCAGCCGGCCAAGGGCGATGTCCGCCTTGCCAAGGTCGGCCAGAATGCGCCCAAGCTGCCGCATGGGGAAGGTGAGCATCGAGGTGTATGTGGTAAACAACAGCATATCGCCCAAACTCAAAGAGCCGTTTACCGCAAAATACACCCCGCACACCCCCGAAAGGGCGATCTGCAGATAGCCGATCATGTCCGAGAGGCCCCAGTAGGCCCCCATCAGGGTGTTAAGGTGGAGGGTGATGTCGTGAAAGGACCGGTTGAGCCGGGTAAATTTCTCCAGCTCGGCCTTTTCCTGGGCAAAGGCGCGCACCACCCGCACCCCGGTCAGGTTTTCCTGCAGCGCGGTGGACAGCGCGCCCTCGGCCTCATCCGAGCGGGTAAACTGCCGCTGCACCCCGCGGAAATAGAAAAAGCTGAATACGATCAAAATGGGCAAAAGGCAGGTGGAAAGCAGGGTCATGCGGCGGCTGATGGGCAGCATGATGGCCAGGGCCGTGCACACCATGGCCAGGGTGCGCACCACCTCCATGGCCTGCATCTGCACAAACCGGCGCACCGTTTCCACGTCGCTGGTGCAGCGCTGCACCAGATCGCCGGTCTGCACCCCCACATGGTAGCTGTAAGGCACCGCCTCAAGGTGGCAAAAAAGCTTGTCCCGCAGGCGCTTGGCCAGCCCCTCGCCCGCGTAGGCGATGCAGTGCCCGCGCAGGTAGGTGGCTGCGCCGCCCGCAAGGCTTACCAGAACCAGCAGCGCCGCCGGCCAGAACAGGTGCCGGGCAAAATAGTCCCGCCCGCCCATATTGGCAAAGAGGGCTGCCAGCGGCCCGGGCAGGGCCGGCGTTTTGGCGCCGATGATGCTGTCCACCGTAAACGAAACGATCAGCGGGCTTAGGTACGAAAGGGCCGTTGCGCATAAAGTGGCCGCAACGCCAAGCGCCAGATACCACTTGACGCCGCAAAAAATGTCGGCCAGCAGCTTTTTGCGAAAGCCGCGCGGCCTTGCCTTGGTAGGTTTGGGTTGCATACTCGCTCCTTTTTTGGGCGCCCTGCCGCCCACGGCATTGCGCAGGGGCCGCCCTGCTGCTGGACGCAGCCGCACGTCCATGGGAATTTGCGGATGATGATATGGAAAACGCCCCGGGCAGCTGCCCAAAGGGGTTCCCCTTCAAAAACCGGTAACGGCGGTTTTTGTACACAAAAACGCCGCAAGCATCTTGCCTGCGGCGGATGGTTGGGTTGGCGGGATTCGAACCCACGCATGCGGGAGTCAAAGTCCCGTGCCTTACCGCTTGGCGACAACCCAGCATATAGAAAAAAGCGAACTCGATGTATCCACGAATCCGCTTTTTTCAGGTGGGGTGGCTAGTGGGGCTCGAACCCACGGCCTCCAGAGCCACAATCTGGCGCGCTAGCCAACTGCGCCATAGCCACCACATGGTGCGCCCAAAGGGACTCGAACCCCCGGCCCACTGCTTAGAAGGCAGTTGCTCTTTCCAGCTGAGCTATGGGCGCACACAAGGCCTTGTCCGCACGGACACGTCGCGTAACGTATTCTACCATAGGCAGGGCCAAAAAGTCAAGTGGGCCGGGCCCGCGCGCGGGCAAAAATATTTCCAGGCAAAACGTGGCCGCCTTTTGTTTGCATTTTCTTAGAAACTACTATACTTTGCAGATAATTTGTAGTATAATTAACAAAGTAGCTTGGGTGCGCAGGCGGGCTGGCCCGCCCGCGGCCCAAAAAGGATGGCCCTGCCGGCCGCCGGGCGGCCGCGGCGCCATCCACCATTCCAAAACAAGAAAGGAACGTGCAAACAATGGGCTTTTTAACCGGCAAAACCGCCATCATCACCGGCGCGGGCCGCGCGGTGCTCAGCGATGGGAAGAGCTGCGGCTCGATTGGCTACGGCATCGCCACCGCCTACGCCAAGGAGGGCGCGAACATCGTTATCACCGGCCGCAACGTCAAAAAGTTGGAGGACGCCAAGGAGGAGCTGGAGCGGCTGTACGGCATCAAGGTGCTCATCCTGCAGGCCGACGTCAACGCCGGGGCCGACAATGAGGCGGTCGTCAACGGCGTGGTCAGCAAGACCATCGAGACCTTTGGCAGCATCGACGTGCTCATCAACAACGCCCAGGCCTCGGCCTCCGGCGTGTCCCTGGCCGACCATACCACCGACCAGTTCAACCTGGCCCTCTACTCGGGCCTGTACGCCGCCTTCTATTATATGAAGGCCTGCTATCCCCACCTGAAAGAGAGCAAGGGCACGGTCATCAACTTTGCCTCCGGCGCGGGCCTGTTTGGCAACTACGGCCAGTGCGCCTACGCCGCCGCCAAGGAAGGCATCCGCGGCCTGTCCCGCGTGGCCGCCACCGAGTGGGGCCCCGATGGCATCAATGTCAACGTGATCTGCCCCATTGCCTGGACCGCCCAGCTCGAGAATTTCCAGAACGCCTACCCGGACGCCTTCAAGGCCAATGTCAAGATGCCCCCGATGGGCCACTATGGCGACCCCGAGACCGAGATCGGCCGGGTCTGCGTGCAGCTCGCCAACCCCGACTTCAAGTATCTCACCGGCGAGACCCTTACCCTCGAGGGCGGCATGGGCCTGCGGCCGTAAGGGCTTTTTGAGGGCGTTTGCCCACGCCAAAAACAAAAAAATAGCCATGGCAGGCAGGGCTTTAGCGGGTCCTGCCTGTTTTTTGGTCAAAAATACTACCAGAGTAGTATTGACAATCCGGCGGAACCGTGGTAGTATCATAACAGGAGTACTACCACAGTCTTATTTCGTGAAAGGGGAACAGGGCCATGGAGGTAAAGCTGTTCGATTCGGAATTAAAGGTAATGGACGTGCTCTGGCGGGAGGGGGAGCGCCCGGCCCGGCAGGTGGCCGCCGTGCTGCAAAAGGAGGTTGGCTGGAACATCAACACCACCTACACCCTCCTCAAGCGGTGCATCAAAAAGGGGGCGGTGCAGCGCACCGAGCCGGGCTTTTTGTGTAAGGCGCTGATCACCCGCGAGGAGGTGCAGGCCGCCGAGACCGACGAGCTGGTGGGCAAGCTGTTTGACGGCTCGGTGGATAAGCTTTTTGCCTCGCTGCTGGGGCGCAAAAACCTCTCGGCCGAGCAGATCGCCCGCCTGCGCGAGATCGTGGGGGAACTGGAATGAGCCTTTTGCAGATGAGCTTTCAGGGCGGGGTGCTGATTTTGGTCACCATGGCTCTGCGGGCGGCGGCGCTGCACCGGCTGCCAAAGGGGGCGTTTTCGGCCCTGTGGGGCATGGCCCTGCTGCGGCTGCTGCTGCCCTTTAAGCTGGCCTCGGCTTTGAGCGTGTACAGCCTTGCAAACCGGCTGGCGGCCGCGGCAAACAGCGCCCCCGCGGCGGTTCCGCTGCCCGGCGTGATGCCGGCGCTGCCTTGTTCATCCAGCGATGGGACGGATCAGCCGTTCCACTTGCCCAGCGCAGCCAGGCCGTTGTCCTTGGCACGCTCGTACACGGTCTTCTGGGCAGCTGCGTAGTTGCCCTTCATGTCCTTGGC
>CAJTVI010000012.1:50831-51075 GCA_910579545.1 uncultured Oscillospiraceae bacterium
GTTCAGGTGCTCGGTGGACTGCTCGTCGCTCTGGCCACCGGACAGGAACACCACGCCCGGCAGGATGGCCGGCACGGTGCTCTTCAGGCACATCACGGTCGACTCGGCCACTTCCTCGACGTCGGCCTGCTCATCGCAGTTCTTGCCGGAGATGACCATGGACGCCTTCAGGATGGTGCCTTCCAGCAGCACGTTCTGCTGGTACAGCGCGTCGAACAGCGAACGCAGGGTGGCTTCGGTGACT
>CAJTVI010000013.1:0-34933 GCA_910579545.1 uncultured Oscillospiraceae bacterium
GGACCCCTGCCCCGAAAGCCTTGCGAGACTCTCCCCCGCGCCCGTATGGGGTGACAGCCGCGCCGCCGGGTGGTATACTGGGAATATCCGGGCGCGCCCGCCCCCGCCGCAAAGCGCCCCAAAAGCACCCCCCAAAAACCTAAAGACAAGGAGACCCCCATTTATGCGCATCCGCTTTTACACCCTGGGCTGCAAGGTAAACCAGCATGAGACCGGCGCGCTGGCCCGGCTTTTTTGTGAACACGGCTACCTGCTGGCCGGGCCGGACGAGCCGGCCGACGTGTATGTGGTCAACAGCTGCACCGTAACGGCGGGCGGCGACAAAAAAAGCCGGCAGTGGCTGCGCCGCGCCCGGCGGGAAAACCCCGGCGCGGTGACCGTGCTGGCCGGCTGCTACCCCCAGGCGTTTCCCGAGGAGGCCGCCGCGGCGGCCGAGGCGGACGTGGTAATGGGCAATGCCGACCGGGCCGGGCTTTTGCGGGCGGTGCAAAGGGCGCTGGACACCGGCGAGCGGGTGGTGGAGATCCGCCCCCACACCCGCGGCGAGGCCTTTGAGGAGCTGCCCATCGACCGGCCGCTGGGCCACACCCGCGCCTTTATCAAGGTAGAGGACGGCTGCAACCGGCAGTGCGCCTACTGCGTGATCCCCCGGGCGCGGGGGCTGGTGCGCAGCCGCAGCCGCCAGAACGTGCTGGAGGAACTGCGCGCTCTTGCCCAGAACGGCTGCCGGGAGGTGGTGTTTTCGGGCATCAACCTGCCCAGCTATGGGCTGGACACCGGGGATGACCTGGCCGGGCTGGTGGAGGCCGCCGCGGCGGTGGAGGGCATCCGGCGCATTCGCCTGAGCAGCCTGGAGCCGGACCTTTTGCCCCCCGAGGCCATTGCCCGGCTGGCGGCGGTGCCAAAGCTCTGCCCCCAGTTCCACCTCTCGCTGCAGAGCGGCTGCACCGCCACCTTGCGCCGGATGCGCCGGGTGTACACGGCCGAAGAGTACGCCGCGGTGGCCAGGGCCCTGCGCAGCGCCTTTGGCGGGCACGCCAGCCTGACCACCGATGTGATCGTGGGGTTCCCCGGCGAGAGCGAGGAGGAATTTTGCGAGAGCCTGCGGTTTGTGCAGGCGACGCGGTTTTTAAAGGTGCACGTCTTTCCCTTTTCGGCCCGGCCGGGCACCCCGGCGGCGGAGTTTGCCGGCCAGATCCCCGAGCCGGAAAAGGCCCGCCGGGTGCGGCGGATGCAGGCCGCGGCGGACGAGGTGCGGGCAGAACTGATCCGCGGCATGGCGGGCGAGCGGGCCGAAATTTTGCTGGAGGCCCCCCTTTCGGCCACCCTGTTTACCGGCTACACCCGCCGGTATGTACCGGTGGCGGTGAGCGCGCCGGGCTGCCGCAAGGGCCAGATCGTGCAGGCGGTGCTGGGCGAATGGGACGGCGAGCGCTGCCGCGCCCGGTTTGAAAAGGTGCTGTAGGTCTGGCTCTGGCCCGCCGCCGGCCCCGGCGCTTAAAAGCCCCTTGAAATGGACGTTTTTTTGTTTGGCCATCTTGCTCTTTTGCCGCAAGTATGTTATTGTTTTGACAAGGCAATGCGGCGCCGCCGGGGCCTTGGCAGAACCCCGCGCGCAGCCGTACCAATACCGCACCGGTTACCAGGCCAATGGGGCGCGCCCATACGCAAAGCGCCCCAACCTTTGCACAGAAGGGAGCGCATTTTATGAGAGGCATCTACACTTCCGTAACCGACATCCGCCGCAAGGTGTTTACCGAGGTGGCGCGGATGTCCTACGAGGGCGGCGATTACGACGATTACGCCAAGCAGATCAGCAAGCTGCCCTTTAAGATCATCCCGGGCGAGGTGAGCCGCCTGCGGGAGAGCATCTTTTTGGAGCGGGCCATCGTGTCCGAGCGCATCCGGCTGGCCATGGGCCTGTCGCTGCGGCCGATCAACGAGCAGGCCCCGGCCACCGAGGGGCTGGAGCACAGCGTGATCGCCGACAAATACTACGACCCGCCGCTGATCAACATCATCAAATTCGCCTGCAACCGCTGCCCCGAAAAGCTAATCAAGGTGACCCCCATGTGCCAGCGGTGCCTGGCCCACCCCTGCGTGGAGGTCTGCCCCAAAAAGGCGGTGGATTTCCGCAATGGGCGCAGCCACATCGACCAGGACAAGTGCATCAAGTGCGGCAAGTGCGTGGACGCCTGCCCCTACCACGCGATCGTAAAGATGGAGCGGCCCTGCGCCGCGGCCTGCGGCATGAACGCCATCCATTCGGACGATCTGGGCCGGGCCGAGATCGACTACGACAAGTGCGTATCCTGCGGGATGTGCCTGGTAAACTGCCCGTTTGGCGCCATTGTGGACAAGGGGCAGATCTTCCAGCTGATCCAGTCGATCAAGCGGGGGGACAAGGTATACGCCATTGTGGCCCCCGCCTTTGTGGGGCAGTTCCCCGGCCTGACCCCGGACAAGCTGCGCGCCGCCATGCAGCAGCTGGGCTTTGCCAACACGGTAGAGGTAGCGGTGGGCGCCGATTTGTGCACCATTGAGGAAGCCAAGGACTTTTTGCGCGAGGTGCCCGAGCACCAGCCCTTTATGGCCACCAGCTGCTGCCCAAGCTGGAGCGTGATGGCCAAAAAGCTCTTCCCCGAGATGGCAAGCTACATCAGCATGGCGCTGACCCCCATGGTGCTTACCGCGCGGCTGGTAAAGCGCAAGTACCCGGGCTGCCGGGTGGCCTTTATCGGGCCCTGCGCCGCCAAAAAGTTGGAGGCCAGCCGCCGCACCATCCGCAGCGATGTGGATTTTGTGCTGACCTTTGAGGAGCTGATGGGCCTGTTTGAGGCGCGGGAGGTAAACTTTGACGACCTTGAGGTGACCACCGAGATGAAGGAGGGCACCGCCGCCGGCCGCGGCTTTGCGGTGAGCGGCGGGGTGGCCCAGGCCGTGGCCGACACCATCCACCAGTGGGAGCCGGACCGGGAGGTAAAGATCGCCAGCGCCCAGGGCCTTGCCGAGTGCAAAAAGATGCTGACCCTGGCCCGGGCCGGCAAGTACAACGGCTACCTGCTGGAGGGCATGGGCTGCCCCGGCGGCTGCATGGGCGGCGCGGGCACCCTGGCCGACCCGGCCAAGGCCGCGGCCGAGTTGGCCAAATACAAAAAGACCGCCCCGATGCAGCAGGCCACCGAGAGCCCCTACGAGATCGACCTTTCGGTGCTGAGCGAATAAGCTTTGCTTTTGAGCGCATCCCCAAATATCCAGAGCGCCCCCGGCCAAAACGGCCGGGGGCGCTTTTTGGGGTTTGCCTATTTTGCGGGATGCATCTGGCGGGTGTGCCGCTTTGCATCCCGCGGCAGGAGCGCACGCCCCTTGTTAGGCGAGGTTTGCAATGGCGGCCGCGATCATGCCGGCGGCCTCGTCCACGATGGCCGAATCGGATGGGGCAAGGTTGGGCAGCGGGGCGCGCACCCCGCCGATGTCCGGCCCGCCAGTGCGCCGCAGGATCTCCTTCATCACGGCGTAGAGGTTGCCCTTGGCCTCGCACATCTTGTAGATGATGCGGCAGCAGTCGTTCTGGATGGCGCGGCCCTTTTCCACCTCGCCGGCCTTATAGGCGGCAAAGATGGCCAGGTACAGTTCGGGCATGACGGCGTAGGTGCCGCCGATGCCGCCGCCCGCGCCGGCCGCAAGGCCGGAAAAGAGCTGCTCGTCCGGCCCGTTGAAGACAAAGGCCCCGGCGTCCCGCCACATCTGGATGTCCTGCGCGGGCATCGAGGAGTTTTTGACCGCAATCACCCGCGGATTTTTGAGCATCTCGGCCAGCAGCGGGCCGGAGAGGGCCACCCCCGCCAGCTGCGGGATGTTGTAGATGACAAAATCGGTATCCGGCGCGGCGGCCGAGATATCGTTCCAGTACTGGGCGATGGCCGCCGGCGGCAGGTGGAAGTAGATGGGCGGGATGGCGGCGATGGCGTCCACCCCAAGGCTTTGGGCGTGGGCCGCAAGTTCGCGGCTGTCGGCCGTGTTGTTGCAGGCCACATGGGCGATGATGGTGAGTTTGCCGCCCACCTCGGCCATCACGTTTTCGAGCACTAACTTGCGCTCGGCCACGCTCTGGTAGATGCACTCGCCCGAGGAGCCGCCCACATACAGGCCCTTGACCCCCTTTTGCAGCAGCCAGCGCGCCATGGCGCGCACCGCCGCGGGGCTGACCTCGCCGGCCGCATCGTAGCAGGCGTAAAACGCGGGGATGATCCCCTCAAATTTCGTCATATCCTTTGCCAAACAGAACCCTCCTTTTTACAAGTTGGCGGGCTGGCCGCCCCGCATCCGCCGCAAGGGCCGGGGCGGCCGCCCGGGTTTTTGGTTTGCCGGCTGCCGCGCGCAGCCTACCGAAAGCGCACCTTGAACACCGCCTTGCGCACGGTTTGGGGCTCGTCAAGGCAGATCTTGATCCGGTGGGCGTCCTCGGGGAATACCACCAGGAAATGGCCGGGCGAGAGCACCAGGCTTTGCTGTGCCGTGCCGCGCAGGGCGTAAAAATCCGCTTCCTCCTTGCGGTCAAACTCGGTCAGGGTATCCGGCGGGGCAAGTTCCACCCGCTCGCAGCCGCTGAGCATAATGTGGATGTCGAGGTAGTTTTTGTGCGCCTCAAAAAAGGTCTCTTCCAGCGGCAGGGTGTCGTAGGTAAAGCCGGTAACATACACGTTGCTGCCCGCAAGTTCCTGCCTTTTTTCGGTGACCGCCGCAAGGAACTCCGGGGTGATCTTGGCAAGCGCCAGATCGAGGCCCGGGTGGATGCCCCGGTAGTTGGCGGCGGCGGTGTTGGGAGCGTAGATCATGCCGTCACCCCTTTACCGCGCCCATGGTAATGCCCTGGGTGAAATATTTCTGGAAGATGAGGAAGACGATGATAATGGGCACCGAGGCCAGCGCCGCGCCGGCCATGAGCAGACCAAGGTCCACGCTGGTTTCGGCCTGCAGGGTGGCGATGCCGAGCGGGATGGTAAAGAACTCGCCGCTGGCCAGCATGATCAGCTGCATAAAGTAGTCGTTCCAGGAATTGATGAAGGTAAAGATGGCCAGCGCGCCGATGCCGGGCTTGATCATGGGCACCACAACGGTGGTAAAGGTTTTGAACTCGCTGGCGCCGTCGATGCGGGTGGCCTCCAGGATCTCGCCCGGGATGCCCTCAGAAAACTGCTTCATCAAAAAGACGCCGAACGGCCAGCCGACCGTGGGGAAGATGACCGCCCAGAGGGTGTCGTACAGCTTGAGGGCCGACATCTCCTTGAGCAGCGGGATGAGGATGACCTGCTTGGGCAGGGCCATGGCGCAGATGATGAGCGAGAACATGAACACCCGCCCATTGAACCGCTTTTTGGCCAGGGCGTAGCCGGCCATCGAGGCGGTGATGCAGGTGAGGATCATGGCCATCACCGACATGAACACCGTGTTGATGAGCCAGCGGATGGCCGCGGGGGCGCTGGGCCCGGCCGCCCCAAAGATGCGGAAGAGCGGGGCCGAGCGCTTGGCAAACAGCTTGGTAAAGTTGTTTAAGGTCCACTCGGTGGGGATGAACACCGGGGTGACCGAGTTGATGTCCTGCCCGGTTTTAAAGGCGCCGGTCACGATCCAGTAGAGCGGGAAGAGGAACAAAAAGGCCAGGATGATGAGGATCACCGTTGAGATGATGCGGTAGGCGCTGTTGTTTTTCTTTTTCATACGGCGCACCCCCTTACTTTTCTTCGGCCAGCTTGAACTGCAGTGCGCTCAGCGCGCCGATGAAGATGGCAAGGATGACCCCCATCGCATTGGCGTAGCCGAAATGGCCGGACTGCTCGGTAAGCTTAAAGGCCGTGTAGTAGATGTAGTACATCACCGTGTTGGTGCCCGAGCCGCCCGAGGTGAGCAGCTGGATAAGGGCAAAGCACTGGAAGGAGTTGATGGTGGTGATGACCAGGATGTAGAGGGTGGTGGGCATCATCTGGGGCCATTTGACCCGCCAGAAGGCCTGCATATCGGTGGCGCCGTCCACCTCGGCCGCTTCCACTAAGGTCTGGTCCACGTTGCCCAGCGCCGAGACATACAGCACGATGGGCTGGCCCACCGAGGTGGTGAACAGGATGAGGATGATGCACCAGAGGGCGTACTTGCTGTCGCCCAGCCAGTTGATGTTTTTGTCGATGACGCCAACGCCCTTGAGCACATAGTTGAAGATGCCGTAGTAGTTGTTGTACATCCACTTCCAGACGACCGTAACCGCCACCGAGCCGGTGACCACCGGCAGGTAAAAGATGCACCGGAAGGCCGAGAGGGCCGCGCTGTGCATCTTGTAGATGGCCGAGCCCACCCAGAGCGAGAAGGCGCAGACCGCTGGCACGCTGACGATCACGATCAAAAAGGTATTGCGCAGCGCCTCCAAAAAGTCGGCGTCCTGCCAGAGCTCCACAAAGTTTTTGAGCCCGATAAAGTTGCCCAGCATGGCCTTGTCGTGCATGTTGGCGTCGGTCAGGCTGGTGAGGATGCAGATGAACATCGGGATAATAACAAAGCCCGCAAAAAAGATAAGGCTGGGCAGCATAAACAGGTAACCGGCAATGTTCTCCCGGCGCTGCAGCGCCCGGCTCATCTTGGTGCCAGATCGTGTTGCCAAAGATAACACCCCTTTCGTTGGCATTGCAGGGTACGCAAAAAGCGCGCCCCTCCCCGCGCGCAGCGCGGGGAGGGGCGCGAACCCTCAGTCAGTTGCTCAGGGTCTGGTCCTGCGTTGAGAGCAATCAGCCGGCCGCGGCGTTGGCGTTGGCGGCGTACTCAGCCACAACGGTGGCCACGTCGGCGCCCTCGCCTACCTTCTGAAGCATGTTCCACCACTCGGTGCGCGCGCCGGCCCAGCCGGTGGTGACCTGGTAGTAGTCGCCCAGATAGGGCATCAGGACCTGGTACTCGTTCATGATCTCGTTGTCGGCCCAGATGGTCGAGAGGTCGGTGCCCTCGGCGGCCGAGCGGACCGGGAAGTAGTTGGCGGTCTTGACAGCGTCCACGGTGTGCTCGCTGTCGCACATGTACTTGATGAACTGCTTGGCAGCCTCGATGCGGCCCTCGTCGCCGTTATCAAACACGCCAAAGCCCCAGATGCCGCCCTGCAGCTTGGGTTTGCCGTCCTCAGAGGGGAAGCCCATAAAGACGATCTCCTCGCCGTTCATGGTCAGGCCCGCGCCGGTGTCGGCCGCGTTGGGGTTGAGCTGCTGGGCAATGTTCCAGCAGAAGGCCATCTTGAGGATGCCCTGGTAGAACAGCGCGATCTCGTCGCCGCCGGCCAGGGAGGCGTCAAAGTTGATGCCGTCCATGCTGGCAAGCTGCTCAAGGGCTTTCACGTTCTTGGGGTCGTCCCAGGTGTACTTGCTGTGGGCAGCGTCGGTAAAGGTGCCGCCGTACAGGTTGTTCACCAGCGCGCGGGTGCCCTGGTCGCCGCCCTGGCCTGCGCAGTAAACCGCAGCCACATCGCCATACTGGGCATTCAGCCGCTCCACGGCGGTGATGAAGTCCTCGGTGGTCCAGGTGTGGTTCTCAAGGTCCAGCAGGCCGTCGGCGCCGGCCTCTTTAAAGGCGGCCAGGTTGATGGCCATGCAGTGGGCGGTCATGACCAGCGGATACTCGTAGCATTCGCCGGCGGCGTTGATGCAGGCGCTCAGCACAGCCTCGTTGATCTCGCCCTTGTCGGTGGCGTCCAGCATGTCGCTCAGATCGACCATGTAGCCGTTGGCGCCCCAGTTGGCAACCAGGCGCTCGGGGCCTTCCATGACCAGGTCGGGGGCGTTGCCGGCGGTGATGGCGGCGTTGACCTTGTCGTCGCCGTCCGCATAGGCCAGGTACTCGACCTTGACGGCGATGCCGGTCTCGGCGGTGAAGGCGTCGGTCAGAGCCTTGACGGCGTCCTCCTTGCCCCAGTCGCCGATGGGATAGGTCCACAGGGTGATCTCAGAGGCGGCAGCGGAGCTGCCGCCTTCCGCAGGCGCCTGCGGAGTGCTGGCCGCCGGGGTGCTGGCCGCGGGAGCGGAGCTTGCGCCGCCGCCGCAGGCTGCCAGAGACAGCACCATAACGGCCGCCAGCAAAAATGCAAGGATCTTTTTCATGGTTGTTCCTCCTTTATTTTGGGGTGAATGCGTATGCATGGGTTGGCCTTGTAAGAAATAGTGGGTTCCCATGAACAGATACTACTAAATTGTGTGCAAAAAGTCAACACTTTTCTGAAAGAAATTTTCAACAAAAGGGTTACAAGATTTTTATTTGCGGATATGTTCTTTTTTGAAGCTTTTTTTCAGCGCCGGGGCGCCGCCAAAAAAGCCCCGGCCGGCTGCAAGGGGACCGGCATGGGGCGGGCGGGAATGTTACAGGTGTTTTTCGGCCAAGGCGTCGCTCACCAGCCGCCGGCGGGCGCGGCAGCTTTCGATGTCCTTGCGGCAGACCTCCGAAAAGAGGATGTCCAGCACAAAGATCATGGCCACCCGGGCGGCCACCGAGCCCTGCTGGATGGGGGTCTCGTTGGCGCCGCACTGCAGCACCACGTCGGCCAGGGCCGCGCCCGGGGATTTGGGGAACCGGGTGATCAAAATCAGCTTTGCCCGGCGGCGGTGCACCAGGCTGGCCGCCTGGATAAGGTCGCGGGTGGAGCCGGAATAGGAAAAATAGAGCACCACGTCCCTTGGCGAAAGCTGGGCCGCCGCCACCGCCTGCATGTGGGAATCGGTGACCGCAAAATATTTGCTGAAGGCGGTGGAAAACAGGTGCGCCGCCTCCTGCGCCATCACCATCGAGCCGCCCTGCCCCATGCAGAGCACCTTGTCGGCCCCGTCCAGCAGCCGGCCCGCGGCCGCGATGGCCTCGGGGCGGATAAGGCTGAGGGTCTCCTCCATGGCGGCAAGGTCGGCCGAAAAGACCTTTTGGCACATATCGGGGATGCTGTCCCCGGCCAGCACCTCGCCCGAGAGGGGGTTGCCCGTGCCCCGGGCGGCGGCGGCGTTGGCCACCGCCAGCCGGAAGGCGTTGTAGCCCTTGCAGGACAGCCGCTTTACAAACCGGCTGATGGTGGCCTCGGCCACCCCGCAGGCCTCGGCCAGTTCGGAGATGGAAAAATACTGGGTCTTGCCCTGGTGGATCATCACATAGTCCGCCACCTTTTTTTCGGCGGCGGTCAGCCCGTAATAGCTGCTGCTGATCCGCTCAAAAATATCCTCGGACGGCATGGGTCCCTCCTTTCGCCGGGTGTTTTTGCGGGCGTTTTTAGCCCGGGCCGCGGGTTTGCGTCAGGCGCGCGGGCCGCCGGCCGGCGGGGCACAGCGCACACCGCCGCGCAGCGCCGCCATTACCCCAGCAGCCCGCTTAGCATCTGGTCCACCATCGAGAGCGAGCGGGGCAGGTGGAAGGGCCCCTTAAAGGTGGAGCCCTTGGTGGAGGGCATGGTGGGCTTGCCGTCCCGCCTTAAATACCCGTACCACTCGCCGTACTCGGGGTCGGCAAAATGCTGCTGGCAGTAGTCCACCGTTTTATAGAACCAGTCGAGGTATTTCTCCTCGCCGGTATCCCGGTAGAGCATGAGCGAGGCGATCAGGATCTCGTTGTGGGGCCACCAGAGCTTCATGTCGTGCTCGTAGGCCTCGGGCGGCTTGCCCAAGCAGTCGGTAAAATACAGCAGGCCGCCGTATTCCTTGTCCCAGCCGGCCTCGATGGCCCAGTCAAAGATCTGGGCGGCCTTGCCCACCAGTGCCGTATCGCCGGTGCGCTTTGCGTGCTCCAGCAAAAACCAGACCCCCTCGATGTCGTGCCCGGGGTTCACGGTGCGGCCCTCGGTGTAATAAAGGCGGGGGGTGCCGTCCAGGTCCACGTTCTCCAGCAGGCAGTGCAGCTCGGGCTTTACATGGTAGCGGAAGATCTCGTCCACGCACTGGGCGGCCCGCTCCCGGTAAAGCCCGGCTCGCTCGGGGTCCACCCGCTCCAGCACGCTGGTGACGTTCAGGATGATCATGGGGGTGCCAAAGGCGCGGCCGGAGCGGGTCTCGGGGATGGTTTTGGGCCCAAGGCCGGTGGGGTCCGGCATGCCGTGGGCAAGGTCCCAGTAGAGGTCGTAGGCGCGGCGGGCGCGGGCAAGGCAGTCGGCCTCGCCGGTCACCCCATAGTATTCGGCGTTGGCCAGCGCGTAAAACGCCTCGGAAAAATAATACCGGCGCTGGCGCAGCGGCCGCCCCTCGGCCGTTACGGTAAAGTACATCCGGCCGCCTGCCTCGCGGTTGATGCAGTGGGCCTCCATAAAATCAAGGCAGCTTTTGCTGGCGGCCAGCCACTCGGGCTTTTTGCCGTATAAATGGCACAGGTAGGCAAAGATCCAGCCGCACCGCCCCTGCATCCAGACGCTTTTGTCGGTGGAATATACTTCGCCGGTGCGGTCCAGGCAGGTGTACACGCCGCCGTGCTCGGCGTCCATGCCGTGGGTAAGCCAGAATTCGGTGCAGCGTTCCAGCTCGGTTTGCACCCATGTCCGCACTTTTTGCATTTTCTCACGATCCATTTTTGCCTGCTCCTTTCATTTTTTCAAAAAGTGGAAAACTCTCGTTGAACTTTCACAGTTTGTTTCCTTAGTATAGCATCGATAAAAGTATTTTTCAACAAAAAAGTGTTCGGAAAATTGTTTTCTCTGATTTGGCAAAAAGGGATGACAGCCGCGCCGGGCCGTGGTATGATACAGCTAAACAGGGGCCGCGCGGCACAGCCGCGGCCCTCCCCCCATCCCCCGCAGCAGCAGGAGCCCCCCTGCTTTTGCGCCCAACAAAACGGAGGTAGAAACAGATGAACCACCTTGGCATTGAAGTAACCCCCAAGCACTCCCCCAAGCTGGACCCCGATTACCTGCCCCTTTACCAGTTCAACCACGCCTTTTTGAAGGGCGCGTCCCATCCGGTGGGCATCGCGGTGGAACGGGCGGACGGCCAGATGGCGGTGTGCGAGACCTTTATCCACAACACCCCGGAGATGCAGGATGCCGACTGCTACTACATCAACCGGCTGGTCAAGACCATTTTGTGGATGAAGGGCGGCTTTAAGATCTATGTGCGCGGCAGCCGGATGATCTGCGAGTACCTGCAGAAGGCCTATTCCGCCGAGGGCTGCCAGGCCTTTGACTGGGACTATATGGCCAACGTGTTTGAGCATCCGTTTGAGGTGGTGGCCTGCGAGGTGCTGCCCGAGGCCAAGGACAGCCCCAAGGCGATCGGCCGGCATCTGGACGGCTGCCGTATCGGGTTCGACGCCGGCGGCTCGGACCGCAAGGTCTCGGCGGTGATCGACGGCGAGAGCGTCTTTTCCGAGGAGGTCGTCTGGTTCCCCAAGACCAACTCCGACCCGGACTACCATTACAACGGCATTGTGGCGGCCCTCAAGGCGGCCGCGGCCAAGATGCCCCGGGTGGACGCGGTGGGCGTTTCGAGCGCGGGGGTGTACATCAACAACCGCACCATGAACGCCTCGCTGTTTTTGCAGGTGCCCAAGGACCTGTTTGACCAAAAGGTAAAGGACATCTACATCCGCGCCATCACCGACACCTTTGGCGATGTGCCCTACGCGGTGGTAAACGACGGGGACGTTTCGGCCCTGGCCGGGGCGATGAGCCTGGAGGATGACAACGTGCTGGGCATCGCCATGGGCACCAGCGAGGCGGTGGGCTATGTGGACCCGCAGGGCCGCATCACCGGCTGGCTGAACGAGTTGGCCTTTGTGCCGGTGGACGCCGCGCCCGGCGCCATGCGGGACGAGTGGAGCGGCGACATTGGCTGCGGGGTCAAGTATTTCAGCCAGGATTCGGTCATCAAGCTGGCGCCGGCCGCCGGCATCCAGCTGGACGAGGCCCTCTCCCCCGCCGAAAAGCTCAAGGTGGTGCAGGGGCTGATGGCCCAGGACGACGAGCGCGCCGCCGATATCTACGCCTCGATCGGCGTTTACCTGGCCCACGCGCTGGCCCTTTACTACGATTTGTACCAGTATAAGCATGTGCTGCTGCTGGGCCGGGTGATGTCCGGCAAGGGGGGCGATCTGATCCTGAGCACCTGCAAGGAGGTGCTGGCGGACGAGTACCCCGAGATCGCCGCCGTGATCAATCCCACCCTGCCGGACGAGAAGTTCCGCCGGGTGGGCCAGTCGGCCGCGGCCGCTTCGCTGCCCGAGATCGTAAAATAAGCTTTGCCTGCGCCGGCCCGCTTTGCGGGCCGGCCTGTGGTGTTTTTGGGCGCAAACGCGCCGGACCGCGCTTTGGGCGGGCGGGGGCCGGCCCCTGCCGTTTAAAATAAAAAAGGCCGCTTGGCCCGGCGCGCCCCCCGCGCGGCCGGAGACCGGCCCGCGTTTGCCCCTTCGCCCGCCAATTATGAGAAAAGAGGTTTTAGCATTGAAAAAGCACATCGTCTGCCTGGGCGATTCCAACACCCACGGCTATTGCGCCGACCCGGCCGACTGCGCCGACCCGCAGCTTGCCCGCTTTAACGAGGACGAGCGCTGGACCAAGCGGCTGCAAAAGGCGCTGGGGGAGGATTACCTGGTGCTGGAGGAGGGGCTTTCGGGCCGCACCACCGTATTCAGCGACCCGCTGTACGAGGGGCTGGACGCGCTGAGCTACCTCTGGCCCTGCCTGAAAAGCCACGAGCCGGTGAGCCTTTTGGTGATCATGCTGGGCACCAACGACACCAAGGAGCGCTTTGGCATGAACGCCTTTGCCATCGGCCTTGGCATGCGCCGGCTGGTGCAGAAGGCCCAGACCATCGACTGCTGGGGCCCCGGCGGCAGGCCCAATATCCTGATCGTGGCCCCGCCCATCATCGGCGAGGGGGTGCTCACCAGCCCGGTGGCGGACGAGATGGGAACCATGGGCCCCGGCTGCGTGGAAAAATCCCGCAAAGTACCGGCCGAATTCCGGCGCATCGCGGCCGAAAACGGCTGCCATTTTTTGGACGCCAACGAGCTGGGCTGCGAGTTTAACCAGATCGACTTTATGCACCTGACAAACAAGGGCCACGCCCGGCTGGCCGAGGCGCTGGCCGAGCGGATCCCCGCGCTGCTGGCCGATGTTTAACCCGGAAAACTTTTTTTGGCGCTGGTGCGGCCATCTGCTGGACCTGATGGTGCTGAGCCTTTTTTGGTTTTTTGCCAGCCTGCCGCTCGTTACCATCGGCGCGGCCAGCACCGCCTTGTACGACGCGGCGGTGCACGGCGTGCGCCGGGGCGAGGCGGGCGGCTATCGCCGCTTTTGGCGCACCTTTGCCGCCGAGTTCAAAACCGCCCTGCCCGCCACCCTGCTGTTTGGGGCGCTGCTGGCGGTGGTGTGGGCGGGCTACAACCTGATGGGCTTTTTGATGGCCCGGCAGCCCGCCGCCCAGGCCGGCCTTGCGGCCTACGCGGTGCTGGGCCTTGTGCTGCTGGGCTACCTCTGCTGGCTGTTTGCGCTGCTCTCCCGGTACGAATTCCGCTTTGCCGCGCTCTGCCGCACCGCCTGGCAGTTTACCATCCTGCACCTGCCCCGCACCGCCGCGCTGGCCCTGAGCCTTGCCGGCGGCATCTGGCTCTGCCTGCAGTTTGTGGCGCCGCTCTTTTTTATCCCCTGCATGCAGGCGCTGCTGGCGGCCATGCTGATCGAGCCGGCCTTTGAAAGGCACACACCTGCCGAGCCCCCGCCGCCCGCGCCAGAGGGGCAGCGGTAAGGGGCTGCCGCCCCCCCAAAACGCGGCTGTTTTCAGATTTTTCAAAAGGCAAAAGCAAGCAAGGGAGCGACCCTTTTGCGGCGCGCGTGCGGCGCAAAGGCGGATCGCTCCCTTGCTTTATACTTATTGCCAGCCCCTTACGCCAGCAGCTTTTGAACCTGCGTTTGCACAATTTTGGAAAACAGTCCCAGCCGGCTGGCCAGATACCCGGGCAGCGGCTCCAGTTCATACACCGCGCTGCCGCCCTTAAAAGCGCCCTCCCCTTCGCGGCGGTTATGCGGGAAAACCGGGCCGCGCGGTTCAGGTCTCCTGCAGCTCGCCCCGGCTGGCGGCCTTGAGGTAGGCGTTGATAAAGCCGTCCAGGTCGCCGTCCATCACGGCCTGCACGTTGCCGTTTTCAAAGCCGGTGCGGTGGTCCTTGACCAGGGTGTAGGGCATAAAGACATAGCTGCGGATCTGGTGCCCCCAGGCGATCTCCTTCTGCACGCCCTTGATGTCGCTGATCTTGTCCAGATGCTCCTGCTCCTTGATCTGGTAAAGCTTGGAGGCCAGCATCTTCATGGCGGTGTCCCGGTTCTGGAACTGGCTGCGCTCGGTCTGGCAGCTTACCACGATGCCGGTGGGCTTGTGGATCAGCCGCACCGCGCTGGAGGTCTTGTTGATGTGCTGGCCGCCCGCGCCGGAGGAGCGGTAGACCTGCATCTCGATGTCCTCGGGGCGGATGTCCACCTGGATGGCATCGTCCAGCTCGGGCATCACCTCTAAGCTGGCAAAGCTGGTCTGCCGGCGGCTCTGGGCGTCAAAGGGGGAGATGCGCACCAGCCGGTGCACCCCATTTTCGCTCTTGAGCATGCCGTAGGCGTTGGGGCCCTCCACCAGAATCGAGGCGCTCTTGAGGCCGGCCTCGTCCCCATCCAGGTAGTCGAGGGTGCTCACCTTGTAGCCGTGGGCCGCGCCCCAGCGGTTGTACATCCGAAAGAGCATGTCCGCCCAGTCCTGCGCCTCGGTGCCGCCGGTGCCGGCGTGGAAGGTAAGGATGGCGTTGTTCTTGTCGTACTGGCCCGAGAGCAGGGTGATAAGCTGCAGCTCGTCCACCGCGGCGGCCACCGCGTCCACCGCCGCCTCCCCCTCCGGGATGAGGGCGGGGTCGTTTTCCTCCTCGCAGAGCAGCAGCATGGTCTCGGCGTCGTCGTACAGGCCGCCCAGCTTCTGGTAGCGCTCCAGCTTGCCCTTGAGACCGCTCATCTCGGCAAACACCTTGGCGCTGCCCTCGGTGTCGTCGTAAAAGCCGGGCATGGTCATCTTGTTTTCCAGTTCGGCCACCCGCTTTTCGCTGGCCCGGATGGCAAGCGCCTCGCCCAGATCGTCAATGGCGGTGCGGTAGCCGGCCAGCCGTGTTTTTAATTCGTCGATCGTGATCATTGCTCTGCAAAACCCTTTCTTTATGCCCCGCGCGGGGGCTGTGATCTGCCTGTTTTTATATGCTGCCGGCCGCGGCGCTTTGGCGCAAAACAGCCCCGCCGGCCCGGCCCCGCGCCCCCGGCCGCCCTGCCGGCCCCAAAAGGGATGCGCGGGCCATAAAACCCTATAATATAGTATATCGGACAGCCGGGCCAAAGTAAAGCCCGCGGCCGGGATTTTGTTTTGCTTTTTGGGCTGCGATGCGGTATAATATGTTCGATTAGCGAAGCCGAGCCGAAGGCGATGGCTGAGCTTAGCGGCATACATACCATATCCTTAGCGAACACGAGCCCTTTAGGGCGAAGTGTGAGCTTAGTAATATGGTATAATAGCCGCAAGGCGGCTATTATACATTTATTTTATGGCGTTCGCCTCGCCCCTGCCGGGGCAACCGGCGAAATCGCCAATTATACCACTCACGCTGCGCGTTCGTGGTATAATATGCTCAATTAGCGAAGCCGAGCCGACAGGCGACGGTTGAGCTTAGCGGCATACATACCATATCCTTGGCGTTCGCCTCGCCGGCGGCGCCCCGCCGCCCAGACCACGCCCTGACGATTTTTGGAGGACCCACCATGCTGGATTACACCGGGCACGCGTGCCCCTGCTGCAACAAGCCCTTTACCCCGGACGACGACGTGGTAGTATGCCCCGAGTGCGGCGCGCCATACCACCGCGCCTGCTACCAGGCCCAGGGCCACTGCCTTTTTGAATCGATGCACGGCCCCGGCTTTAGCTGGAAGCCCGCCCCCTCCGAGGCGGCCCCGGTCACCTGCCCCAACTGCGGGGCGGGCAATGCCGAGAGCTCGGTTTTTTGCAGCCACTGCGGCACCCGTTTGCAGGAGCCGGACGCGGCGCAGGACGCCGCGCCCGGCGACGGCGGCCCCTACCAGTACGCCGGCGGCCCCTACCAGGGCATGCCGGGCGGGCAGGCCGCGCCCGGCGAAGCGCCCGAGGGCTTTTTTGACCCCTTTGGCCGGCTGTTTGCCCCCGGCGAAACGGTGGACGACATCCCGGTGCAGACCTGGGCGGCCTTTTTGGGCTCCAGCTCGCCCTACTACCTGCTCAACTTCAAGCGGATGGACTATACCGGCCGCAAGCTGGCGGTCTCGTTCAGCGCCTTTTTCCTGGGGCCGATCTACTTTTTCTACCGCAAGATGTACAAATGGGGCTTTGTGTTTGCGGCCCTTTCGCTGCTGCTGGAGGTGCCCACCCTGCTGGCGATCTTAGTGGAGAGCGGCAGCGCCGTAACCGCCGGGCTGAGCGCCGCCGCTTTGCAGCCGCTTTTAAACATTGCCTGGCTGCTCTCCTGGGCGCTGATGCTGGTGCGGGGGCTGGTGGCCCTCTGGCTTTACCGCGGCACCGCCGCCCAGCGCATCCGCACCATCCAGGCCCGCTGGAAGGACGACGGCAGCCAGCGCGCGGCCCTGAACGCGCTTGGCGGCACCAGCATTGGCGCGGCCATTGCCTACAGCCTGCTCAGCACCATGCTGCTGGGGGTGGTTATGCTTAAATTGGGCGGGCCGGGGCTGTATTCGATGTATTTTGGCCTGTAACAGGGCCCTGCAACCCAAAAAGCGCGCGGCCGCAAAAGGGACGCCCGCCGGGCCAGCCCGCGCCGCGCAGAGAGGAACGGTGAACCACCTTGAAGGTTACAAAAGCAGTGATCCCCGCCGCCGGGCTGGGCACCCGGGTACTGCCGGCCACCAAGGCCATGCCCAAGGAGATGCTGCCCATTGTGGACAAGCCCGCCATCCAGTACATTGTGGAGGAGGCGGTGCGCGCCGGCATCGAGGATATTTTGATCATCACCGGCCGGGGCAAGGGCATTATTGAGGACCATTTTGACCGCGCGCCCGAGCTGGAAGCCGCGCTTGCAAAGCCCGGCAAGGAACAGGCGCTGGAGGAATGCCTTGGCATTGCCGGGCTTGCCAACGTCTTTTTTGTGCGGCAAAAGCAGACCCTGGGTCTGGGCCACGCCGTGCTGATGGCAAAGCCCTTTACCGGCAGCGAGCCGTTTGTGGTGCTGTACGGCGACGACGTGATCATGGGCGAGGATCCCTGCGCCGCCCAGCTCTGCCGCGCCTGGGAGGCCTACGGCCGGGCGGCGGTGGGCATCAAGGAGGTAACGGCCGACGAGATCCGGCGGTATTCCTCCATGAAGGTCTCTCCCCTCGGGGGCAACCACTACCTCATCGACGATATGATCGAAAAGCCCGCCCCCGGCCAGGAGTTCAGCATGTTCAGCATTTTGGGGCGCTGCCTGCTCACCGCCGACATCTACCCCATTTTGGAGCATACCAAGCCCGGCGCGGGGGGCGAGATCCAGCTGACCGACGCCATGGCCGAGCTGGCCCGCACCGCCGGGGTGACCGGGGTGGACTTTACCGGCAAGCGGTACGATATGGGCAACAAGCTGGGCGTGATGCAGGCCCAGGTGGAGACCGCCCTTGCCCACCCCGAGATCGGGCCGGCCTTCCGCGCTTACCTGAAGGAACTGGCCGGCAGCCTGTAATTGCCAAAACACCGCATTTTTTAGGAGGGAACAGCCATGAACGCCGGGTACGAGATCGAACGCCTTTTGCAGTTTGCCCAAAAGCACAAGCTCATCAAGGGGCTGGACGTGATTGTGGCGCGCAACGCGCTGCTGGACGTGCTCAAGCTGGACGCGCCGTATGAAGGTGAAGTGGAGCAGGAGGACCTGGAGGCCCCCACCCCCATTTTGGAAAACCTGCTGAATGCCGCCGCCGAAAAGGGCCTGTTTGACAATGAGGTGTACCAGTACCGGGTAAACTTTGAGGCCCGGATCATGGGCTGCGTGACCCCCGGGGCCGAGGCGGTGGCCCACAAGTTTAAAAAGCTGTACAAGAAAAAGGGGCCAAAAAAGGCCACCAACTACTTTTACGCCCTCTGCCGGGATTCCTACTATATCCGCACCGCCCAGATCGCCCGCAACATCCAGTGGATCTGGCCGGCCGAGTACGGCGAGCTGGAGATCACCATCAACCTCACCAAGCCCGAAAAGGACCCCAAGACCATCGCGCTGGAAAAGCTGCAGCCCCAGGCCGGCTACCCCAAGTGCATGCTCTGCCGCGAAAACCCGGGCTATGCCGGGCGGGTGAACTTTCCCGCGCGGCAGAACCACCGGGTGGTGCCGGTAAAGCTGTGCGGCGAGCGGTGGTACCTGCAATACAGCCCCTATGTGTATTATAACGAGCACTGCATCGTTTTTTGCGACGAGCACAAGCCGATGGAGATGGACCGGCACACCCTGGAGCTGCTCTTTAGCTTTGTGCAGCAGTTCCCCCATTACACCTGCGGCAGCAACGCCAACCTGCCCATCGTGGGGGGCAGCATCTTGAGCCACAGCCATTTCCAGGGCGGGCGGTACGAGTTCCCGATGCAGAAGGCGGTGATCAGCCGGCCGCTGGCCGCAAAAAACTGGCCGGGGGTGCGGGCCGGCATCCTGCACTGGCCGGTGTCCACCGTGCGGCTGGAGGGGGCCGACCCCGCGCAGCTGACCGATGCCGCCGCCGCCATTTTGGAGCACTGGCAGGGTTACAGCGACGAGAGCGTGGATGTGCGCGCCTTCAGCGGCGAGACCCCGCACAACACGGTGACCCCCATTTTGCACTACGAGGAGGGCCGCGGCTATATCCTGGACGTGACCCTGCGCAACAACCGCACCAGCGAGGAGTACCCGGACGGCATCTTCCACCCCCACCCGGAGTACCACAATGTAAAAAAAGAGAACATCGGGCTGATCGAGGTGATGGGCCTGGCCATCCTGCCCAGCCGGCTGAAGGAACAGAGCGCCGCCATCGCGGAGATTCTGAGCGGCCGCGCGCCCAACACCAGCCGGCAGGAGGGCAGCCCGCTGGCCATCCACGCAAACTGGATCGACGAACTGCTTGCAAAATACGGCGCCGCCCTTTCGCCCGAGGCCGCGGCCGAGACGGTAAGGCGGGAGATCGGGGTAGTGTTTGGCAAGGTGCTGGAGAACACCGGCGTCTTTAAGCTGACCGCCGAGGGCCAGGCGGCGTTTGAACGCTTTTTGCAGACGGCGGGGTTTGAGCCGCTGTAAGGCGGGATTTTGCTCCATACGCCCTTTGCCCTGCGCCAGGGGCGGAAAAACAGCAAGCAGGGCTGGAGAGCGGCAGCTATGAACAAACGAACGCTGAAATACTGTTTGGCAGGGGGACTTCTGCTTGGGGTACTCTGCCTGTTGCTGTTCGGCCTTTCGTTCACAGCCCGCAGCCTGAAGGCCGCCGCCCATATCCGCAGCCTGCGCTTTGAGAGCCTTGGATTTGGCCAGGTGCTGTTTGAGTACCAGCTTGACCTTGATACGGGGCTGGCAGAGTACAACTCTTACGAATATGACGGTACCCTGCGCACCCACAAGGAGGGCCGCCTTTCAGATGCGCAGCAAAAGCAGCTGCAGCGGGCTTGCGGGCTTGCTCTGGTGCCCCTTTGGAAGGACCAATACGTGGATCCCCGCATCTGCGATGGGGATCAATGGCGGATGGTGATCGGGTACGAGGACGAGGAAAAGGGGATTTTTGGCAGCAACGCCTATCCGCCCTTTTACTGGTGGCTGCGCCGCAGGATCTCAGAAATCCCCACCTGGGAACAATAAACCGGAAAGGATATCCTGCCATGGACAAGGAACGCAAAAAGGCGCTGCGCGCCGAGTACGACCAGCGCAAGCCGGAGATGGGCATTGTTTGCTGGCAGAGCGGCGAGCACCGGTGGATCGCTGTTTCCACCGACGCCAAGGCCGACTATAACGGCACCCTGTTCCAGCTGCAGCTGGGCTCCTGGCCGGGCCGGGAGCTGCAAAAGGCCTTTACCGAAAACCCGGCCTCCTTTACCTGGTCGCTGCTGAAAAGGCTGGACTATAAGGAGCGGGACGAGGACCACCGCGACGATCTGGAGCTATTGTATCTGGAATGCCTGGACGAATACCCCGACGCCGCCCCCATGCGCCCGGGCAAACGGCGGCCGTAGGCGGCGGTTTGCCGAGAATGCAAACCCGCCCAAAAGTGGCGGTTTGCGGAGAAAACAAACCCGCCCAAAACAGGCCTAAAACCCGCCGCAAAAAGGGCCGTTTGCGGCTTGACACCGGTTTGCCGGCCTGCTATAATAAGATGTCGCTTTGCGGGATGTTCTCCCTTTTTGGGGGTATCCCCCGCGGCCGCGGAAGGCATTTTTGCCCCGCGATCCTTGCTCCTTTGCGCGCCTTGGGTGTTTACCGGACGCCGCGGGGGGCCATAGTCCAAAAGGAGGTGCACAGAAATGGCAAAATACGAGACCATGCTGGTGACCAGCGCCGCGCTGGACGAGGAGGCTTCGGCCGCCCTCGTGGGCAAGTTCAAGAGCCTGATCGAGGCGAACGGTACCATCGATGCGGTGGACGAGTGGGGCAAAAAGCGCCTTGCCTACCCCATCAACGATGAGAACGAGGGCGTTTACACCGTGATCCAGTTTACCAGCGGCCCCGAGTTCCCGGCGGAGCTCGAGCGGGTGTACAAGATCACCGACGGCGTGCTGCGTTTTCTGACCACGGCTGTTCCTGCCGAATAAGAAAGGGGTGCTTTTATGCTGAATGTCATTGCCATCATGGGCCGCCTTGTGGCCGACCCCCAGCTGCGGCAGACCCAGCAGGGCACCAGCGTTGCGTCCTTCCGCATCGCCTGCGACCGCAACCGCGCCGACCAGAACGGCCAGCGCCAGGCGGATTTCTTTGATGTGGTGGCCTGGCGCGGCACGGCTGAGTTTGTGTGCAAGTATTTTCAAAAGGGCAGCATGATCGCCATTGACGGACAGCTGCAAAGCCGCCAGTACCAGGACAAGAACGGCAACAACCGCACAGCCATCGAGATCATTGCAAACAACGTCAACTTTACCGGTTCCAAGTCTTCGTCCGGCGGCGGGAATGCCGGCAATTATGCCGCCCCCGCTGCGCAGCCCCAGCAGTACGCCCACCCTGCCCCGCAGGAGGCGCCCAGCTACTCGGCCGGTTCCAACGACGACTTTGCCGTGATCGACGACAACGAAGACCTGCCCTTCTAAAAGAAGCGGCGTTCTCATCCTGGGGTGCTCTGCCGCCCCTTACAAAAGGAGGTAAACCCAAGCCATGGCTTTTGAACGTTCGGAAGGCCGGCCCCAGCGCCCGATGCGCCGCGGCCGCCGCAAGGTGTGCAGCTTCTGCGTGGACCGCATCGAGCACATCGATTATAAGGACGTGCCCCGCCTGCGCAAGTATGTAAGCGAGCGCGCCAAGATCATCCCCCGCCGCGTTACCGGCACCTGCGCTTTCCATCAGCGCGAGCTGACCGTTGCCATCAAGCGCGCCCGCCATGTGGCCCTGATGCCCTATGTGAGCGACTGAGTTTTTGCACGCTCTGCCCCTTCCTGTTTTGGGAAGGGGCTTTTTTGAAACCCGGGCCGCCCAAAGCCGCGGCCCCTGCCCCGCGCGCCAAAAACAAGGCAGGGCGGCACACGGCCGCGGCCCCGCCTTTTTTGAAAGGACGGCGAACCGGTATGCCTGCAAGGGTGCTTGTGGTGGACGATGAAAAGGCCATTGCCGACCTTGTGACCATCTGCCTGGAAAACGAAAACTACACCGTGGAGGCCTGCGCCTGCGGGCGGGACGCGCTGGCCAGCATTGAATCTTCGCCCCCCGACCTTGCCATTTTGGACGTGATGCTGCCGGACATCGACGGCTTTACCCTGTGCCAGAAGATCCGGGAAAAGCACCTCTTCCCCATCCTGATGCTCACCGCCCGGGTGGAGGATATGGACAAGATCATGGGCCTTACCCTGGGGGCGGACGATTACATCACCAAGCCCTTTAACCCGCTGGAACTGACCGCCCGGGTCAAGACCCAGCTGCGCCGCTGCCAGAAGTACGACGCGGCGGCCCGCCCCGCCGCCCCGCCGCAGGAGTACGAGGTGCGGGGGCTGCGCATCCGACTGGCCGCCCACCGCTGTACCCTTTACGGCAAAGAGCTGAACCTGACCCCGCTGGAATTTTCGATTTTGTGGTACCTGTGCAGCCATCAGGGGCAGGTAGTGCCCAGCGAGGAGCTGTTTGAGGCGGTGTGGCAGGAAAAATACTACGACAGCAACAACACCGTGATGGCCCACATTGCCCGCCTGCGCGAAAAGATGGGCGAGGGCGGCCGCAAACCCAAATTTATCAAGACGGTATGGGGGGTGGGCTACACCATTGAAGCCTGAAACAAGCTCCGGCCCGCGGCTGGTAAGCGGGCTGACCGGCCAGATCGCGGGGCGGTTTATCGGCGCTTTGGGCCTTTACACCCTTGTAATGATCCTGGGCATCCTGTTTGGCGGCACCTTTTACGCCAGCTTTACCTGGCACGGCGACGAGCTGCTTTACAAGATCGCGCACTTTTGCCTGGACTACTTTTTCTTGGTGATCCCGCTGGCCTGGCTGGGCGGGGCGGTGATTCTGTTTGCCTTTTTTTGGCACAGGACCCTTGGCTACATCGAGGCGGTGGCCCTGGCCAGCGAGCGGCTGGCCAGCCCCTCGCCCGAGCCCATCCACCTGCCCGCGCCGCTGTTTGGGGTGGAGGCCCACCTGAACCTTGCGCGGGAGAACGCCCTGCGCAGCGCCATGCTGGCCAAAGAGGCCGAGCAGCGCAAAAACGACCTGGTGGTGTACTTGGCCCATGACCTCAAAACCCCGCTGACCAGCGTGATCGGGTACCTCTCGCTGCTGCGGGACGAGCCGGACCTGCCCGCCGAGGCCCGCGCCCGGTACACCGGGGTGGCGCTGGACAAGGCCGAACGGCTGGAGGAGCTGATCAACGAATTTTTTGAGATCACCCGCTTTAACCTGAGCCGGATCGAGCTGACCCTGCGGCGGGTGGACCTTGTGCGGATGCTGGAACAGATCACCTTTGAGTTTGAGCCGCTCTTCCGCCAAAAGCAGCTTACCTGCCGCCTTACGCTGCCCGCCCGGCTGGAGGCCGTGTGTGACGCCGACAAGATCAGCCGTGTGTTTGACAACCTTTTGCGCAACGCCGCCGGCTACACCCCGCCGGGGGGCGAGATCACGGTGGACGGCAGCGCCGACGAGGCCGGCGTCCTTTTGCGGTTTGCAAACCCCGGCCCCACCATCCCGCCCGAAAAGCTGGCCCGCATCTTTGAGCAGTTCTACCGGCTGGACGCCTCCCGCGCCAGCAGCACCGGCGGCGCGGGGCTGGGCCTTGCCATTGCGCGGCAGATCGTGGAGGCCCACGGCGGGCGGATCACCGCCGCCAGCGAGCAGGAGGCGGTGCGCTTTATCGTTTGGCTGCCCGCGCCGGGCAAGCCGGCCCCGGCCGGGTGAACGGCCCGCCGCGTTTCGCCGGCACACGCCGCCTTTGCCCCATCCCCCCTCCCGGCCTTTGTAAGAAAACCGTATGATTTTGACAGGGCTTTTGCAAGAAAAACAAAAGCCCCGCCGCAAACCTTTGCCCTTGCGTTTTGGTATGCTGAAGCTGCCAGAGCGGAAGGGCGTTTTTTATGGCAAAAAGCCTTTGGCAGCCACAGCCTTTGGGCTGCCGCGCCCCTTCCCCGTCGCCCCCAAAACCGGCGGCGCGGCAAAAAGGCCGCCCCCACACGCGGCGGCAAACCCAGCAAGGAAGGGATGACACAACCATGAAAAAACTGCGGATCGCGGTGCTGTTTGGCGGCTGCTCCAGCGAGTATTCGGTCTCGCTCCAGTCGGCCCACGCGGTGCTTGCCCATCTGGACAAAACGCGCTATGCCCCGCTGCCGGTGGGCATTACCCCCGAGGGGGACTGGCTGCTCTATTCCGGCGGCATCGACGCCCTTTTGGACGACAGCTGGCGCCAAAACGCCGCCTGCTGCGAGCCCTGCCTGCTCTCGCCCAGCCGCAGCCGCCGGGCCCTGCGCACCCTGGGCCGCGCCCCGGCCGAATACCCGGTGGACGCGGTGTTCCCGGTGCTGCACGGCCCCAACGGGGAGGACGGCCGGGTGCAGGGGCTGGTGGAGCTGGCCGGCATCCCGCTGGTGGGCTGCGGCACCCTGGCCAGCGCCCTTGCCATGGACAAGCACCGCGCCCACCTGCTGGCCGCCGCGGCCGGGGTGCCCGGCCCGCGGGGCCGGGTGTTTGGCCCGGACGCTTTGCCCGAACAGCTGGCCGCCGCGGCCGGGGCGCTGGGCTGGCCGGTGTTTGTAAAGCCGGTGCGGGCGGGCTCCTCCTACGGGGTCTCGCGGGTCACCGGGCCCGAAGGTCTTGAAGCGGCCGCGGCCCTGGCCCGGCGGTACGACCGGGAAATCATGATCGAGGAGGCGGTGCCCGGCTTTGAGGTGGGCTGCGCGGTGCTGGGCAGGGAGGTGCTGACCCTGGGCCTTGTGGACGAGATCGAGCTGGCCGGCGATTTTTACGACTATGCCGAAAAATACACCCCCGCCGGCTCCAGGATCCACCTGCCGGCCCGGCTTTCGGCCCGGGATACCGAGCGTGTGCTGGCGGCGGGCACAGCAGTGTACCGGGCGCTGGGCTGCAGCGGCTTTGCCCGGGTGGACCTATTTTTTACGCCGGAGGGCAAAATTTTGCTCAACGAGGTAAACACCATCCCCGGCTTTACCGCCCACAGCCGCTACCCCAACATGATGAAGGCGGCCGGGCTTTCGTTTGCGGCCCTG
This sequence comes from uncultured Oscillospiraceae bacterium, assembly GCA_910579545.1. Taxonomy (GTDB): domain Bacteria; phylum Bacillota; class Clostridia; order Oscillospirales; family Ruminococcaceae; genus UBA7177. Next base: position 24,876 of record CAJTVI010000013.1, read on the forward strand.
CTGGATAAGCTGATCGAACAGGAGGTGCAGCCATGAGGGATCTGATTTTGACCCGCCGGCAGGTGGGGCTCGGCCCGCTGGTGCTGGTAAACGCCAGCCACCCGGTGCGGCCCGAGGCGCTGCGCCCCGCCCGGCTTGCCCCGGCCCTTGGCGCGCCGGACATTTTGATGGAGGCCGGGGCCGCCGCCCTTTTGCAGGCGCTGGTGGCCGCGGTGGACGGCGAGGGAAAGATCGTGCCGGTGAGCGGCTGGCGCAGCGGCGAAGAGCAGCAGCAGATCTGGGACGATACCCTTGCCAAAAACGGCGCGGAGTTTACCCGCCGGTATGTGGCCCTGCCCGGCTGCAGCGAGCACCAGACCGGCCTTGCCATCGACCTGGGCCGGGCCGCGCGCCGGATCGACTTTATCCGCCCGGCCTTTGGCAGCACCGGGGTGTGCGGGGCGCTGCGCCGGGCCGCGGCCCGGTACGGGTTTATCCTGCGCTACCCGGCCGATAAGCAGGCGGTTACCGGCATTGCCCACGAGTCCTGGCATTTCAGGTATGTGGGCGCGCCCCACGCCCTTTTGATGGAGCGGCAGGGCCTTTGTTTGGAGGAATACCTGCCCTGGCTGCGCGCGGCCGACCGGCGCTGCGCCCTGCCGGACGGGCGCGAGGCGCTGATCCGCTATATCCCGGCCGAGGGCGCGGCCACCGCCCTGCCGCTGCCGGCGGACGCCTGCTGCCAGGTTTCGGGCGACAACGAAAACGGCTTTGTGCTGACCCTTTGGGCCGGCCAGGCGGGGGGCCGGGCAAGCCTGCCCGGGCGCGCGGTTTGAGGGCCGGGCAGGCACACGGCGCGGGGCGCTTTTCTCCCGCCGCCAAAAAATCCGCTTTGGGGCAGGGCCTTTTGGCCCCGCCCCCCAAGGGCCGCACCGCCCGCGCCTGGGCCGAAATAGACCTTGCCGCCCTGCGCCGCAACGCGCAGGTGCTGCAAAGCGCCCTGCCCGCCGGCTGCTTGCTGATGCCGGTGCTCAAGGCCAACGCCTACGGCCATGGGCTTGCGCTGGCCGGCCGGGCGCTGAGCCGGGCCGGGGTGCGGGCCTTTGCGGTGGCCACCTTAGAGGAGGGGGTGCAGCTGCGCCGGGCCGGGGTGCGGGGCGAGATCCTCATCCTTGGCTATACCCCGGCGGCCTGCGCCTGGCGGCTGTTTGTTTGGGGGCTGACCCAGACGGTGGCGGACGCCGCCCATGCAAGGGCCCTTTCGGCCGCGGGGCTGCCGCTGAAGGTGCACATTGCGCTGGACACCGGCATGCACCGGCTGGGCCTGCCGGCAGCGACCCCCGAAGACCTGGAGGCGCTGCGGGAGGTGTTTTTGCTGCCGGGGCTGGAGATCCGCGGGGTGTACAGCCATCTGTGCACGGTGGAGGGCCGCACCGCGGAGGACGCGGCCTTTGTGCAGACCCAGACCGACGCCTTTTTTGCGGCGGTGGAATGGCTGCGCGCCGCGGGGTTTGACCCCGGGCGGGTGCATTTGCAGGCAAGCTATGGCATTTTGCAGCTGCCCGGCCTTGCCTGCGGCTATGCCCGGGCCGGGGTGGCGGTGCTGGGCGCGGTGCGGGCGGATGTAAAAAACCCGCTTCCCCTTGTGCCGGTGCTCTCGCTGCGGGCGCGGGTGGCCTGCGTGCGGCGGGTGCCCGCGGGCCAAACGGCCGGTTATGCCCGGGCCTTTACCGCCCGGCGCGAGACCCTGCTGGCCACCGTGTGCATCGGCTTTGTGGACGGGGAGCCCCGCAATTTGGGGGGCAGCGGGGCCTCGCTGCTGCTGCGCGGCCGGCGGGCCCCGGTGGTGGGCCGGGTGTGCATGGACCAGCTTTTGCTGGACGTGACCGACATCCCGGATGCCGCGCCGGGCGACCTGGTGACCCTGATCGGCCGGGACGGCGAAGAGGAGGTCACCGCGGTGGAGCTGGCCGGCTATGGCAGCACCGTGCCCGCCCTGCTGGGCCGGCTGGCGGCACGGCTGCCCCGCATTGCGGTGTAAGGAGCGGCCCGCCCGGCAAAAACAGCTGACAAAACCGCCAAAAGCATGTATAATGGTGGGGGGGAACTGCATTTGGCCCGCTTTGCCAGGCGGGCCAAAGTACGCCCCCGCCATTTTTTTGCACAGGGCGGCAAAGCCCGCAGGGGAGAAGGATATGACGATGGATTTTTTGCAGCTTGTAAAGAAGAACCGCAGCTACCGCGGGTTTGACGAGCAGGTACCGGTGACCCGCGCCCAGCTGGAAAGGCTGGTGGAGTACGCGCGGTTTTGCCCCTCCTCCATCAACAACCAGGCGCTCAAATTTTATCTAAGCTGCACCAAGGAGGCCAACGCCAAACTCCAGCCCCTCACCGGCTGGGCGCGGCGGCTCAAGGGTATGCAGCTGCCCCACCCCGGCCACTGCCCCACCGGCTTTGTGGTGGTTTGTTACGACAGCGCCATCCCCGGCGGGGCGGCCCGCTACGCCAAGGATGTGGGCATCGCGGCCCAGACCATGCTGCTGGGCGCGGTAGAGATGGGCCTGGGCGGCTGCATGATCGGCAATTTTGAGCCGCAAAAGGTTGCCGATGCGCTCGGCCTGCCGGCTGGTTTGGAGCCGGTGCTGATTCTGGCCCTGGGCAAACCGGACGAGCGGGTGGTGCTGACCGACGCCCAAAACGGCGAGGTGGGTTACTACCGGGACGAACAGGATGTGCACTATGTGCCCAAGCGCCCCCTGGCCGAGCTGATCATAAACCCGGAGCAGCCATGAAGCAGGCAGGCCAAACGCCCCAAAAAGCGGCGGCCCGGGCGGCGGGGGCCGGGCTTTGGACCCACGATTTTACCATCATCACGGCCGGCAGCCTGATCTCGATGGTGGGCAACACCATGGCCGGGTTTGCCATCAGCCTGGTGGTGCTGGACTATACCGGCTCTACCTTTTTGTACCTGCTTTTTAACGCGGCCGCCCAGCTGCCCATGCTGGTCTGCCCCATTTTTGCCGGGCCGTACCTGGACCGGGTAAGCCGCAAAAAGACCATATATACGCTGGATTTTTGCTGCTCCGGGCTGTATCTTTTGATCGCCTTTTTGCTGCACCGGGGCTGGTTTGGCTACCCGCTTTTGCTCTTTTTCAGCCTGCTGGCCGGCGCGGTAAACAGCGTGTACTCGGTGGCCTACGACAGCTTTTACCCCAACCTGATCCCGCCGGGCAGCCAAAGCCGGGCCTATGCCGTTTCCAGCATGCTCTGGCCCATTGCCGCCATGAGCGCCCCGGCCGCCGCCCTGCTGTACGAAACGCTGGGCAGCGCCGCCGCCATCTTTGCCATCAACGCGGCGCTGTTTTTTACCGCGGCCTGCTTTGAACGGCGCATCCACCACCAGGAGACCCACATGGCCGCGGCCCCGGCCGCCGGCGCGCTGCGGCGCTTTGGGCAGGATCTTGCCGAGGGGCTTGCCTACATCCGGGGCGAAAAGGGGCTTTTGATCATCACGGCGTATTTTACCATCACCAATTTTTCCTACGCCACCGACCAATTGGCCCTGCCCTTTTTTCGCAATAACGCCGCCCGGTTTGCCGCCTGGCCGGCGGCCGCGGCCACTTTGTACGCCATCCTCTCCAACTTTAACACCCTTGGCCGGTTTGCGGGCGGGCTGATCCAGTACAAGCTGCGCTTTGCGGCCCAAAAAAAGTTTGCCATTGCGCTGGCCGTTTACGTCACCCTCTGCTTTTTGGAGGCCTTTGTGCTGTTTTTGCCGGTACCGCTGATGGCAGTGTGCTATTTTGCCATCGGCATTTTGGGGGTGACCTCCTACACCATCCGGGCCGCCGCCACCCAAAGCTATGTGCCGGACGCAAAGCGCGCGAGGTTCAACGGGGTGTTTTTGATGTGCAGCAGCCTGGGCGGGGTCTGCGGCTCGCTGTTTGTGGGGGCGCTGGCCGAAATCTTCGAGGAGCGGGCGGTGGTGTTCTGGGTGCAGCTCTCGATGCTGGCGGTGATCTACCTTTTGATGTACCGCGGCCGCCGGCATGTGGCCGCCATCTACAACCAGGACCTCTGAGCCGGGGCCCCGCGCAAGGCAAAGGCAAAGGACACGCTTTGCTTGCCTTCTTTTGCGCGCCATGGTATTATAGGCATTGGCGTACAAGGGCCAAACCGGCCCGCACCGCCGGATAAGGGGGAGCAACCGTATGATCCTGCCAAACGATCTGGGGCGGCAGTTTTCGCTGCACGCCGCTGAATACGAGCAAAAGGCGGTGGAGGTGCTGCGCTCGGGCTGGTATGTGCTGGGCAAGGAGGTGGCCGCCTTTGAGGAGGAGTGGGCCGCCTACACCGGCGCAAAATACTGCGTGGGGCTGGCAAGCGGGCTGGACGCCTTATGGATCGCCTTCCGGCTGCTGGGCATCGGCGATGGGGACGAGGTGATCGTGAGCGCCAACGCCTACATTGCCTGCGTGATGGGCATTACCATCAACGGGGCAAAGCCGGTGTTTGTGGAGCCGGACGAGTACGACAACATCGACGCTGAAAAAATTGAAGAGGCCCTTACCCCGCGCACCAAGGCCATTTTGGCGGTACACCTGTATGGCCAGACCTGCGAGATGGACCGCATCATGCAGATCGCCCGGCGGCACGGCCTTGTGGTGGTGGAGGACTGCGCCCAGAGCCACGGCAGCCTGTGGAACGGCCGGCCGGCGGGCAGCTTTGGAAGGATCGGCTGTTTCAGCTTTTACCCCACCAAGGGCTGCGGCGCGTTTGGCGACGGCGGCTGCATCGTGACCGACGACGAGGCCCTGGCCAAGGCCTGCCGCACCTTTCGCAACTATGGCAGCAGCCAGCGCTACCACAACGAGGTGGTGGGCACCAACAGCCGGCTGGACGAGCTGCAGGCCGGCCTTTTGCGGGTAAAGCTGCGGCATATGGACGAGCTGAACGCCGAGCGCAGCCGCCTGGCCGAGGGCTACCTGCGCGGCATCCATAACCCCGCCGTGCGCCTGCCCATGGTGCGCAAGGAGGCGGTGAGCACCTGGCACCAGTTTGTGGTGCACTGCCGCCGGCGGGACGCCCTGATGGAGCATCTGGCCGCGCGGGGGGTGGGCAGCCTGATCCACTACCCCATCCCGCCCCACCTCTCGCAGGCCTACCAGTACCTGGGCGGCAAGCCGGGCGATCACCCCATCGCCGAGCGGTTTGCCGGCGAGGTGCTGAGCCTGCCGATGTACAACGGCATGACCGCGGCCGAGCAGCAGCAGGTGATCGACGCGGTGAACGAATTTGAGGAGATGGAGCAATGAGCGCTGCGGGCGTAAACGGGCTTTACCGGATGCTGGAATTTGGCGATCTGGGCGACGAGCGGGGCAAGTTGGTGGTGCTGGAGGGGGAACAGGACATCCCCTTTGCCATCCAGCGGGTGTTCTACATCTATGGCTCGGACCCCGAGGTGATCCGGGGCCGGCACGCCAACCGGGAATCCGAGTTTGTGCTGGTCAACGTGGCGGGCCAGTCCAAGGTGCGGGTAACCGATGGCCAGCGGGAGGAGGTCGTTGCCCTCACCCGGCCCATGCAGGGCATCTACCTGCCCCGGATGGTCTGGAAGGATATGTATGATTTTTCGGCCGACTCGGTGCTGCTGGTGCTGGCCAGCACCCATTACGACGCCGCCGAGTATATCCGCGATTACGATGCCTATCTTCAGATCGTGCAGGGCGGCGAGGGATAACTCTTTTGCGGCTGTCCCCCTGGTTATGCCGTCCCCCCTTGGTTATATTGACAGCAAAGCGCGCGGGAGCCGTTTACCGCTCCCGCGCGCTTTTTTGCTGTGCGTTTTAAGTCTCAGCCCTGGGCCTCGTCCCGCAGGGTCTGGGCAAGGCTTGCGGCCAGCAGCGCCCGGCCGCCCAGCCAGTAGGCCAGGCCCACCAGCAAAAACACCGCCAGCACAAAGCCCAGGATGGGCAGAACCGGCGCTTCGGCCCAGAACTCGGCCGGGTCCAGATAGCTTGCCCGGATCATAAAGGCCGCCACCGCCCCGCCCAAAGCCAGCGAAACGGCCACCGGCCGCCCCGCAAGGGTCAGCGCCTCCCGCATAAACATGCCGCGCAGCTGGGCCGGGGTCATGCCGATGGATTCGTACCGGGCGATCTCCCGCCGGCGCAGCCGCACAAACCCCAGGGTGTGGGCAAACACGCTGGCCAGCCCGATGAGGGCAAGGTAGGCGCAGGCCGCCCCCAGCACGGTGCGAAAGCCCGCCAGCACCTGGTCGTTGGTCTGCTTTTCCCGCACCCGGTTTTCGCTGCCGGCAAGGCGGTCGGGGCCAAGGTACTGCGCGGCCGTCTGCTCCAGGGCGTCCAGCCCGGCAAGGGACGCGTCCCCCGCGGCCAGCAGCCGCGCCTGCACCGGCTGCGGCTCGGCCTCAACGCCGCTTTTTAGCTGCTGCCACAGGCTGAAGGGCAGGGTGATGGTAAGGCTGTAATGGGGGTACTCCTCCCGCAGGAGCGGCGGCGTTTGGGCATAGCCCAGCACCGGCAGCGCCGCGCCGCCCGCCGGCCCCTCCAAGCACAGCGGCTGGCCGTCCTCCTCTATAAAGGGGATATAGGCCGGGTAGCGGAAATTGGAGTGCAGGCTGTTCCAGATGCGGTTGTCCACCACCGCGCCGTCCAGCCGCTGGGGCAGGCCCAGCCCGGCGCAGTATTCGCCAAAGGCCGCGTCGTCCAGGATCACCAGCGAGGCGGGCAGGCGCAGGGGGCTTTCGTCTGCCCCGGCTTCTATCCCGGCCAGCGCGCCGTAGCCCCCCAGGCTTTTAAGCGGCTCGCTCTGGGCCGCCGGCGGCAGCAAAACGCCGCCCTCGGCCCGCTGGTACACCGCGCAGCCGCCCACGCCGGGCAGCGCCCGCAGCCCGCCGGCAAGGCCAAAGCCGCCGGCCGTGTCCCCCTGCAGGGTAAGCAGTACGTCCCACGCGTTTTGATAGCGAAAAAAATAGGTGTAGCGGGTGCTGATGTCCGAGAGGGTAAAAAAGCACTGGATGGTTATAAAGCCCAAAAAGGCGAGGGTAAGCGAGAGGCTGCCCGCCCGCAGCTCCGCAGCGCCCCTGCCGCCAGCAGCCCCACCGCCCCGCGGCGCTCCCGCGCCCGGGCGGCAAGGCGGGTTTTGCGCGGGGCCGCTTCGGCGCCGCGCATGGCCTCGAGCGGGGTAAGCCGGCTGGCCCGCCAGGCGGGCAGCAGGGCCGAGATGAACACGGTGGCAAAGGCGGCCGCCAGGGTGCCGGCCAGCAAAAGCGGATGGATGCAAAAGCGGCCGGCCACCCCCTGGCGCAGCCCCAGCCGGGCCGCAAAGCCCTGCATGGCGTCAAAGCAGCCCCAGCTGAGCAGCAGCCCGGCGGCAAGGCCTGCCAGCACCCGCAGGGCGGTGAGGGCCGCGGCCTCGCGCAGCAGCCAGCTTAGCAGCTGGGCCGGGGTGGCCCCGATGCCGGCCAGGGCGCCGATCTCCCGCACCCGGTTGTTCATCGAAACCGCAAAGGCGTTGTGGATGATGAGCACCAGCGAGCAGCAGACCACCCCGATAATGGCAAGGTAAAGGGGCAGCAGCATGCGGGGCGCATCGTCGCCGGGGGCGCGCACTAAATAGAGGGCCAGCAGCCCGGCGTGGTACTGCACCGCGTCCGGCGCAAGGCCCAGCGCTGACGCAATGAGCGGCCCTTCGGCCGGCGCGGCCGAAGCCGGCGCAAACACCACCTCGGCCCCGGCGGGCGGGCTGCCCGGCGCGGCGTTCGGGTCAAAATACGGCTGTGCCGACCGCACATGCGCAAACCCCCGGACGAGCGCCAGCTCCTCCTCGCCCAGGCTGCCGGCCAGCCGCAGATGCCAGCCGCCCTCAGCCTGGGTCAGGCGGCGGATGTCGTCCTGCCAGAGGTTATAAAACTGGGTGCAGAGCACCGTGATAAAGAGCACCGCCAAAAAGGCCGAGGCCATGACCCCCGCGCCGGCGGCCGAAGCCCGCCGGCGGGCTGATTCAGCTGAATTCACGCCGCTCACCCCCTTGTCTCGTCCCGCAGGATGCGGCCGTCCTCTAAGGTGAGGATGCGGCCCGCCCCCAGCGCGATCTTTTCGTCGTGGGTGATCAGCAGGATGGTCTGGCCATACCGGCGGTTGGAAAGCTGCAAAAGGTCCAGTACCTCCTGGGCGTTTTTGCGGTCGAGGTTGCCGGTGGGCTCGTCCGCCAGCAGCAGGGCCGGGCGGTAGATCATGGCCCGGGCAATGGCGGCCCGCTGCTGCTGCCCGCCCGAGAGCCGGCCGGGCATCGCGTCCAGCCTCTCTTCAAGGCCAAGGGCGCCCACAAGCTCGGCAAAAAAGGCCTCATCCGGCTTTTTGTCGTCCAGCCGCAGGGGCAAAAGGATGTTCTGCCGCACCGTGAGGGTGGGCACCAGGTTGTAAAACTGGTACACGATGCCCACCTTGCGCCGGCGGAAGATGGCGGCCTGGGTGCGGCTCATGCCGCCAAGCTCGGCGCCGTCCACCAGCACCCGGCCGGCGGTGGGCCGCTCGATGCTGCCCAAAATGTGCAAAAGGGTGGACTTGCCCGAGCCGGACGCCCCCACCACCGCCGCAAACTCCCCTTTTTGCAGGCTCAGATCCACGCCGGCCAGCGCGGTGACCTGTGCCTCGCCCTCGCCGTACACCTTGGTAAGCCCTTCGCAGCGCAAAAGTTCCATGCGGGTATCCCTCTCTTTCCGGCGGTCTTTAGGGCGGTTTCTTGTCTCACCGCCCCTTTTGAGAGTCGGTTTTGCATCCCGCCGCTTTGGCGGTTTTGTTTTTATCCCGCCGCCGCGCGGCGCCTTTGCCGCCCTCTTTTTGCCGCCGCCCCCTATTCTGCCAGAGCAAAGTGACAGCCCGGTGACAGCGGCAAAAAACAAAGCGGGGGATGCGGGCTTCTCTTGAGGACGCACCCTTCAGCCGCTGAACCGCAGCCGGATTTTCAGCTGCCCATCCGCGATCTCGGCGAACGCCTGCCCGCCCATCCGTTCCATCAGCTCCCGCACGATCGCCAGGCCCAGGCCGGCCCCGCCCGCCTGCCACAGCAGGCGGCCCTCGGTGCCCGAAAAGGCCTGGCTGCACCGGCAGCCCTGCCGCCGCAGGTATTCGGCGGTGGAGTTGTTGATGTCGGTATCGTCCTCAACGATCAAAATGTGGGGCATAAAACGGCCTCCCTTTTACATCCCTTGACAAGGGCTCGCACGCCATCAGGCGATGTTTGTAATTTGATCCGGGGTGCGCGCGCTAAAAAAGCGGCCGGGCGCTTTGCCCAAAAGGCCGCGCACCGCAGCGGGCCGGGGTGCACGGTCCGGGGCGCGGCGGGCCGGGGTGCGGCGGGCGCGCTCAGTGCCTGTAAAACCGCGCCGAAAACTGCGCCCCGCCCCCGGGCCGGTTTTGGGCGGTGAGCACCCCGTTTTGCGCCTTTACGATCTCGCTGGCCAGCGCCAGCCCAATGCCCGCCCCCTGCCCCGCGGCCCGCCGGCCCCGGTAAAACCGCTCGAACAGGTGGGGCAGGTCCGCGGCATCAAAGCCGGGGCCTTCGTCCCAGACGGTGAGTTCCAGATACAGCGGGTTTTGGGCGTAATCGCAGAACACCCGGCCCCGCGCAGCGGCGTCCGTGCCCCGGCTGTGCTCGGCGCAGTTCTTCATCAGGTTCAGCAGGGCCTCCACCGTCCAGCCAAGGTCGCCCATAAACCCGGCCGGGCCGTGCTGGGCAACCTCCACCGGCAGGCGCTGCATCCCCGGCAGGCTTTGCAAAGCGTCGGCGGCAAGGCTCAGGGCGGTGTAGGCGTCCACCGGCCCGCGCTCGAGCGGCAGCACCCCCGCGTCGATGCGGGAGAGGGTGAGCAGGCCGCTGCACAGGCTATCCAGCCTTGCAAGCTGGCGCAGGGCCCGGGCGGCGGGGCCTTGGGCCCGGGCGGCGCTGCCGCCGGCCTGTTCGGCCCCGCCGGCCGCCCCCCTGCCCGGCGGGCTTTCCCCGCCCGGGCCGTACGCTCCTGGCCCCTCCCCGGTGCATTCCCCGCTTGCGGCGGG
>CAJTVI010000013.1:34943-49366 GCA_910579545.1 uncultured Oscillospiraceae bacterium
CCGTCCGCTCCCCCGCCTCCAGCAGCTGCAGGCAGGCGCAGGCGGCCGCAAGGGGGGTCTTGATCTGGTGGGCGATGTTGGCAAGGTTTTTGGCAAAACCCTCCCGGGCTCTCTCGGCCTGCCGGCGGGCGGTTTGCAGGGCGGTGACCGTTTTGTACAGCTCGTCCCGCAAGGGGGCGAACTCGTCCTGCCCGGCGTCCAGCAAAACCCCCTCCTCGCCCCGGTTCACCCGGCCAAGGTAGGCGGCCAGCCTTTGCGCGCCGGCCTGCCGGCGGCGCAAAAACCCGGCCCGGGCCGCCCAAAGGCCGCCGCCGGCCAAAAGCGCCGCGGCCGCGGCGCACAAAACCACCTGCCGCCCGCCGGGGACCAGCCCGGCCGGCTGGTAGCCGTACTGCCGCAAAAAGGGGTCCGGGCGGGCCTGCCCGCCCGCCGTGCGGATCGCCCCCAGCAGCACCCGCCCGGCGGCGGGGTCGGCCTCGGCGGTGAGCCGGGCAATGCGCCCCAGCTGCGAAAACTGCGCCTGCCGGCACCAGCTTAGCACCAGCACGGCGGCCAGCGCCGCCCCCAGCGCCGCGGCGGCCAGCAGCGGCAAAAGGCCGCGCACTGCGCGCGGCCAGGGCTTTGAAGGGGATGTGTTCATAGGGTGTCCTCCATGCGGTAGCCAAGGCTGCGCACGGTTTTAAGGCAGGGCGGGCTGCCCAGCTTTTCGCGCAGGCGCTTGACCGTAACGGTGAGGGTGTTGTCGTTTACAAAATTGCCCTGGGCGTCCCAAAGCTGCTCCAGCAGCCGGGCGCGGGGCAGGGTGCGGCCCTTGTTTTGCAGCAAGAGCAGCAAAAGCCGGTACTCGGCCGGGGTAAGGGCCACCGGCTGCTCGTCCAGCCAGACCGCCGCCTTTTCGCGGTCCAGCCGGATGCCGTCGCAAAAAAGCGGCCCGTTCCCGCCGCCCGGCGCACGGCGCAGCACCGCCCGGATGCGGGAATAAAGCACCTCCAGCAAAAAGGGCTTGGTAAGGTAATCGTCCGCGCCGCCCTCAAGGCCGGCCACCACGTCGGCCGCGTCGCCGCGCACGGTCAAAATCAGCACCGGCAGGGCCGGCCAGCGCAGCCGCAGCCAGCGGCAGAGCGCGTCGCCCCCGCCGTCCGGCAGGTTCCAGTCCAGCAAAACGGCGGCGGGCTGGCGTTCCAGCAGCGCCGCCCGGGCGGCCCCGGCCGTGCCCAGCACCCGCACGGCAAACCCCCGCGCGCAAAGGTACTCCCGCACCGCCCCGGCCAGGGCGGGGTCGTCCTCGATATAATACAGCGGCAGCCCGCCGGCGGGGTCTGGGGGATGGGCCATGGGCGGTTCCCTCCTTGCGGGCAGCGCGGCGGGCCGCCGCGCTGCCGAAAATATAAATTATGGTTGAACGCGCCGAAAATCCATGTTATACTCGTCATATGGCCGGAAATGCCAAAAAGCCGCATAAAACGCCCAGGGCGGCCTTTTTGCGCGCGGCATGGTTTTGCGGGCGCACCCTGCGGGTGGGCGCAGCGCGCCCCGGCGCCGGCCGAGTTGTTTGGGAGGTGCAATATAGCAATGGGATTAGGTTCTTTGCTCAAATCCGTCCTCCGACCCTCCGAGGCCAAAACAGAGGAGCCATCCGCCGAAAAGGCGGGCGCCGCGCAGGAGGATGCCCGGCCGCCGCTTACGGCCTTCAACCCGGAGATGCCGGTGGACATCCTGGCGGACTTTAACACCCTGCTTCTTTCGGGCAGGCTGGCCTCTTTTGAGCAGGAGTCCCTGACGGTGGAGCGGGTCGCCGGCGAGATGAGCCTGCCGGTGCAGCAGCCCGGTACCGCGGTTTTTGTGCGCGGCTACAACGCCCAGATGGAGCCGGCCATCCTGCGGGGGGTGATCGCCAAGTCCTCCCTGATCGAGTGCGTGGTGGACCATCTGGAGCCGGTGCCCTACGACAACCAGCGCAAGAGCGTCCGCTACCCCCTGTCGCCCCCGGCCAGCATCTATGTGATGGACGACACCTGGCTGGACAAGCCCCAGCAGTGCCAGCTGCTGAACATCAGCACGGGCGGGGCCTGCATCTCCTCCACCTTCCGCTATGAGCTGGGCCAAACCCTGCGCCTGGAGGTGGAGCTGCTCAAGAGCAGCGGCGGCACCACCTACCACTGCCAGGTGGTGCGGATGACCAAGCATGAAAACGACCTGTTTGAGTACGGGCTGCTCTTTGCCCAGCTGGACAGGCGCACCATGAACGAACTCAAGCGGGACATTGCGGCGATCCAGGAGGCCACCAAAAAGCGCCTGATGTCCTGAAAACGCCCTGTGTAATACAATTCCACCTGCCCGGCCGGGCGGGTGGAATTTTTTGCGTTTAAAAGGGCAGGCCGGGCAGATGGTTTTTTTGCGTTTAAAAGGGCAGGCCGGGCAGATGGTTTTTTTGCGTTTAAAAGGGCGGCCCGGGCGGATGTTTTTTTGCGTTTCAGGGCACAGCGGGCCCGCCCAAAGCGGGGCCCGCCCCGGGCCCCGCGGGCCAAAACTGCGTCTTACGCGCCAAACGGCCCGCGCCGGTGCCCCGGGCCCCGCACGGTCAAAAGCGCGCCTTACGCGCCAAACACCTTTTGGTAGTCGGCCTGGAACTTGGCGATGCCGGCGTCGGTCAGGGGGTGTTTGGTCATCTGCATCAGCACCGAATAGGGCACGGTGGCAATGTCCGCGCCGGCGAGGGCGCAGTCGGTCACGTGGATGGGGTTGCGCACCGAGGCGGCGATGATCTGGGTGTGGATGTCGTCATACTGGGCAAAGATGGCCGCGATGGTCTCGATCAGCTCAACGCCGGTCATGGAAATATCGTCCAGCCGGCCCAAAAAGGGGCTGACATAGCTGGCCCCGGCCCGGGCGGCCAGCAGGGCCTGGTTGGCGCTGAAGATGAGGGTGCAGTTGGTCTTGACGCCCTCGGCGGCCAGCGCTTTGATGGCCTTGAGCCCCTCGGCGGTCATGGGGATCTTGACCACCATGTTGGGGTGGATGGCGGCAATGGCGCGGCCCTCGGCGATCATGCCGGCGGCGTCGGTGGTGGTGGCCTTGACCTCGCCCGAGATGGGCCCGTCCACCAGGGCGGTGATCTCCCGGATGACCTGGGCAAAATCCCGGCCCTCCTTGGCGATCAGGCTGGGGTTGGTGGTGACCCCGCAGATGATGCCCATGCCGGCAGCCTCGCGGATCTCCTCAACATTGGCGGTGTCGATAAAAAATTTCATGGTTTGTTGTCTCCTTTTTTGCTTTCAGTGCGGCCGGGCGGGCCGCGGCCTGTATCTGCGTCCTGTATGGCCTATATATTATATCACACCCTCCCCGCCACCCGCCAGCCCGGTGCAAAACAAACCGCAAGTTTTGTGCAAATTTGATATTTTTCCTGCCGCGCTTCGTTGACTTTGCGACGAAAAAAGGGTATCCTTATACCATGTCGCAAAAGCGGCAGGGCGCCGGCCCTGCCCCGCTTTTTAGAGGGAACCGCACCGCGGCCGGCCCGCCCTTTGGGCTTTGGGCGGCCGCGAAAGCAAGAGGGAGGGCATCCATGAACACCGCCGAGCTTACAGCCGTCTGCCGGCAGGCGCGCCGGGATATTGTAAACATGCTGGCCGACGCGGGCAGCGGCCACCCGGGGGGCTCGCTGTCCGCCGTGGAGCTGATGGCCGCCGTGTATTTTACCCAGCTGCGCATCGACCCCCAAAACCCTACCGACCCTTTGCGGGACCGGTTTGTGCTGAGCAAGGGCCACGCCGCGCCCTGCCTGTATGCCATTTTGGCGCAAAAGGGCTTTTTTGCCCGGGAGGAGCTGGCAAGGCTGCGCAAGCTGCACGCGCTTTTGCAGGGCCACCCGGTGATGGGCATCCCCGGGGTGGAGGCCAGCACCGGCAGCCTTGGGCAGGGGGTCTCGATGGCCACCGGCATGGCGCTGGGCGCCAAGGCCCAGGGGCTGGACGTAAAGGTGTACACCATCTTGGGGGACGGCGAGCTGCAGGAGGGCCAGGTGTGGGAGGCCGCGATGGCGGCGGCCCATTATAAGCTGGACAACCTTACCGTGATCATCGACAACAACGGTTTGCAGATCGACGGGCCCAACGACGAGGTGATGAGCCTGGGCAATATCGCGGCCAAGTACACTGCCTTTGGCTTTGAGGTGTTTGAGCTGGCCGACGGGCACGACCTTGACGCCATTATCAAGGCGCTGGATGCCCCGGTACACGGCCGGCCCAAGTGCATTTTGGCCCACACGGTAAAGGGCAAGGGCGTATCGTATATGGAAAACCAGGTGGGCTGGCACGGCAAGGCCCCGAGCGACGAGCTGCGCAAACAGGCGCTGGCCGAGCTGGCGGATGAGGAGGTGAGCGGCTGATGGCACAGATGAAAGCGACCCGGGCCGCCTACGGCGAGGCGCTGGCCGAGCTGGGGGCGGAGAACGACAAGCTGGTGGTGCTGGACGCCGACCTCTCCCACTCCACCATGACCGCCAAATTTGCCGACAAATTCCCCGGCCGGTTTTTTAACGCCGGCATTGCCGAGGCCAACATGGTCTCGATGAGCGCCGGGCTTTCCACCATGGGGCTCGTGCCCTTTTGCTCCAGCTTTGCCATTTTTGGCACCGGCCGCGCCTACGAGCAGATCCGCAACAGCGTGGCCCACGCGCGCTTTAACGTAAAAATTGCCACCAGCCACGCCGGGGTGACCCTGGGCGAGGACGGCGGCAGCCACCAGGCCTTTGAGGACATCGCCCTGATGCGGGTGATCCCGGGCATGACGGTGGTGGTGCCCTGCGATGCCAACGAGACAAAGCGCGCGGTGCGCGCCCTTGCCGCGATGGACGGCCCGGCCTACCTGCGCCTGGCGCGGCTGGCCAGCCCGGTGTTTGAGCAGAAGATGCCCTTTACGCTGGGCAAGGCGAACCTGCTGCGCGAGGGCGGCGACCTTGCGGTGTTCGTTTGCGGGCTGATGGTGCCCAAGGTGCTGGACGCCGCCGAAGCGCTGGCCGCCGAGGGCATCGAGGCGGCGGTGATCAATGTGCACACGGTAAAGCCCATCGACGCCGAATGTGTGCGCGAGTGGGCCGGCCGCTGCAAAAAGGTGCTTACGGTGGAGGAGCACAGCGTGATCGGCGGTTTGGGTGACGCGGTGGCCGACGTGCTGATCGGCCACGGCGATTTTGCCTTTGAAAAGGTGGGCATCCAGGACCGGTTTGGCCAGAGCGGCAGCCCGGACGAGCTGCTGGAGGAATACGGCCTGAGCACCCGCTGCATCACCGAGCGCATGCGGGCCATGGCAAAACGGTAAAATTGAAACAGTGAGGCCCGGCCCTCCCGCAGATATCGGGAGGGCCGGGCCTTTTTATATTCCGCGTTTTTGCGCCCTGCGCGGCATTCAGTGCGCGGGCACAGCCAGCGTGCCGCTGGAGCCCGGCTGACGGCGTGTTGCCCTTTGTTAAGGGATGCAAGCGTTACGCAATGGCAAAGCCGCCCGCCTCGTACTGCCAGCCGCCCGAAGCGTCCCTGCGGGCGGTGCAGTCCACAAAAAACAGCGCGCCCAAGCCGCTGCGCCACTTTTGGGCGGTAAAAAAGAGCTGGTCCTCCTTTTGGTCCTTGTTTTCGGTGGGGGTAAAGGAAAAGAAGAGCCCATCCTCCCAATACAGGTTTTCCGCGTCGATATAGCCCTCGTCGGCCAGCTGCTGCCAGCTGCCGGTAAGGGGCTGCGCGCCGTGCAGCTCGGCAAACCGCCAGGCGATGCCCTCCCGCTCGCTGGCCTCGGGCACCAGCGTTTCGCCGATCTCAAAGCCCATATACGCAATGTCGCCGTTGAGACCGCTGTCCTCGGCCCATAGGTCCTCAAAAGCCTGCAAAACAAGGCCGCAGCGGTCGTTTTGCCCGGCGGTAACGGCGCGCAGGGCCGTCACACCCTCCAGCATGGCGGGGTAGGTTTCCAGCACGCTGCCGGTATATTCCACCGTCAGCAGCATGCCGTCCCGCAGCTGGCCGGCGTCGGCGGGCTGGCCGTCCAGCAAAACGGCGGTATCCCCCACCGTAAGCCGGTAGAGGGCGTCCCCCTCGCCGCGCTGGGCGGCCAGCAGCAGCTCCCCCTCGGCCGCGCCGTCCACAATGCGGCAGAGCAGGCCGCCCGTCTCCCCGCCGGAGGGCTCGTCCGGCCCGCTGCCCGCCGCGCTGCCCGGCCCCCCGGCGCCCGCCCCGCAGCCGGCCAGCAGCGCCGCACAGAGCAAAAGCGCCGCAAACACCAAAAGAGCCCTTTGTGCCCGTTGCCTTTTCCCGGTCTTATTCATGCCTTCCGCCTCCTGTATTTTGCCGTCGGCCCGCCGCAAGGGATAATAATGGGCCCCCTGCCGTATGCCGCCGCCTTTGCCTCTGCTTGGTATACGCGCCGGCCGGGCGGATTATTGCAGCCGGGCAGACAAAGCGGCGGGGCTTTTTTATTTCGCCGGGCCGGCGCACAAAAGGGCCGGCAAAAGCGGCGGTGAGGGCGGAACCGCCGCTAAAAAGCCCCGCCCGGCGTGCCGTGCAAGGCATGCCGGGCGGGGCCGCCGCTATGCTGTTTTTTGGGGGCTCAGGCCAGAACCGGCTTTAAGGCCGCCGCCAGGGCTTCCTTTTGGGCCTCGGCCTCGGCAAGGTCCTTGCCCAGGGTGGTAAAGTAGGTCTTGATCTTGGGCTCGGTGCCGCTGGGCCGCACCACCACGGTGGCGCCGCCCGCAAGGCTGTAGATCAGCACGTTGGCGGCGGGCAGGCCGGTGGGCCTGCTGGTGCCGGCGGCAAGGTCGGTGATGGTGCCGGCCTTGTAGTCGGCCACACAGGTCACCGCCTGGCCCGCAAACTCGGCGGGCGGGGTGTCCCGCAGGCTCTGCATGATGCCGGCCATCTTGTCCATGCCCGAAAGGCCGGGGAACTCAAAGCTGTCCACCTTGTTGAGGTACCGGCCGTACTGGGCGTAGATGCGGTCCAGCTCTTCCTTGATGGAGGAGCCCTTGCTGCGGTAGTAGGCGGCCATCTCGCAGATCAGCATGCTGCCCACCACGGCGTCCTTGTCCCGCACATAGCTGCCGGCCAGATAGCCGTAGCTCTCCTCAAAGCCAAAGATGAACCGCTCCACCTCGCCGGCGGCCTCCAGCGAGGCAATCTGGTCGCCGATCCACTTAAAGCCGGTCAGCACGTTGCGGCACTCCACCCCATAGTGGGCGGCCACCACGTCGGCCAGCGGGGTGGACACGATCGACTTGACGCAGACCGGGTCCTTTGGCATGGTGCCGGCCTCGATGCGGCCGGCGCAGATGTAATCCAGCAGCAAAACGCCCACCTCGTTGCCGGTGAGCAGCTCGTAGCTGCCGTCCTTGCAGCGCACCGCGATGCCCACCCGGTCGGCGTCCGGGTCGGTGGCGAGCATCAGGTCGGCCCCGGAGCTCTTGGCCAGCTCCAGCCCTAAGCGCAGCGCCTCAAAAATTTCGGGGTTGGGGTAGGGGCAGGTGGGGAAGTTGCCGTCCGGCTCCTTCTGCTCGGGCACGATGGTAATGTCGGTGATGCCGATGTCGCCCAGCACCCGGGTCACCGGCACAAGGCCGCTGCCGTTGAGCGGGCTGTACACCAGTTTGAGCCCCGCGGTTTTGCACAGGCCCGGCCGCACCTGCCGGCTCTCGATGGCGGCGTAAAGGGCCTCGCAGCAGTCCTCGCCCACATACTGGATCAGCCCGGCGGCCAGCCCCTCGTCAAAGGGCATGGTTTTGGCCCCGGTGAGCACGTCGGTTTTTTGGATCTCGGCGTACACAATGTCGGCGGCCTCGTCGGTCATCTGGCAGCCGTCCGGCCCATAGGCCTTGTAGCCGTTGTACTTGGCGGGGTTGTGGCTGGCCGTGACCATGATGCCCGCGTTGCACTGGTAGTAGCGGGTGGCAAAGCTGAGGGCCGGCACCGGCATCAGGGCCTTGTAGATGCGCACCTTGACCCCGTTGGCCGCCAGCACCTCGGCGGCGGTGCGGGCAAACAGGTCGCTTTTGATCCGGCTGTCGTAGCTGATGGCCACGGTCTGGCTGCCGCCCTGGGTTTTGACCCAGTTGGCCAGGCCCTGGGTGGCCTGCCGCACCACGTATACGTTCATCCGGTTGGTGCCCGCGCCCAGCACCCCGCGCAGGCCGGCCGTGCCAAACTTGAGCGAAACGGCAAACCGGTCCTTGATGGCGTCGTCGTCCCCCTGGATGGCGGCCAGCTCGGGGGCAAGGTCGGCGTCGGTCAGCGAAGCGGCCAGCCAGCGTTCGTATTCTGCTTTGTACATCCAATACACCTGCTTTCCGGGCAGGGGCAAAAGCGCTGCCCTTTTATACGGATCCGTTGCATTTTTGCGCGCCTGCGCAGAGACTTTTGGGGAAAATACCCAATTCTTATGATAAGGCTTTCGGGCGGGATTGTCAATGCCGGCCGGGGGCAGGGTATGGCCAAACCCGGGGATGGGGCCGGGGGCGGGAGAGCAGCCTCTCAAGGCTCGCGGGGCCCCTGCCCCCATACCCTTTCGAGGCTCTCCCCCGCCCCCGGCCTTGGCCTTGAAGTGGGCGCTCCAGGCCCATCCGGCGCGGCCAAAGCCGCCTTGCCAAACCGTCCGGCAAAAGGTCAAAAAGCGGGCGGCCGCCCGGCCCGTGGACGGCTGCCCGCTGAATTCCGGCCGCCCGTTCAGCCGGCAAACCGGATGACCTGCTTTTTGGCGTCCACAAATGCCTCAACGCCAAATGGGATGATGCAGCGCGGCGTGGCGTGCCCGATATTGATGTTGCAAAGGACGGGCAGGTGCGGGTCTGCAATGACATCCCGCAGCTGCTGTTTATATTCCTCCGCGTAGGCTTCATCCATCGGTTTGCCCACCAAAACACCGGAAACGGCGCCAAATACGCCCGCCTTTTTGAGGCATTCCAAGGCCCTGCGGTATTTTTGCGGGGACATTTTTTCCTCGCTGGATTCCAACAGCAAAATGCGGCCTTTCCACTCCTCCAAGGCCGGGAACAGCTGATATTTTTTGCAGAGCTGCGGCTGCTCTGCATGGCGCTCCGGGCTGAAGAAATCGTACAGAGAGTCGATACAGCCGCCAAGGATCCTGCCACAAAAGGCGGGCGGGCCCTGCAAAAGCTCAAAGCCCCGGTCGGGATGGGCAATGCGCTCGGTGCCCACCTGGTCGGGGGTAAAGCTTTTGCGCTCTTCGTACCAGGTTTCGCTGGGCACGATTTCGCGGATCGTACCGGTAAAGATCAGTTCCTCAAAATATTTTTTGGAATAGAGGAGCATCTGCGGGCCAAGCTCGCAGACGTCCGCCAGAAAGCTTTGCCCGTAAAAGGTGCGCAGGCCAAGCTTGTGCAGCATAAGGTGATTGACCGTTGTATCCGAAAATCCAAGGAATACCTTTTGTGAAACGGTGTCCCGCAGCTCGTTATGGTCAAACAAATAGGGCAGCAGGCGGAAGGTATCGTCCCCGCCGATGGCGCAGAGGATCATATCGATTTCCGGATCGCGGAACGCCTGCAAAAGGTCCTGCGCCCTTTTTTCGGGATGCTCTTTGATGTAATCCAGCCCCTTGCGCGCGTTTGGCATAAACTTTACCGTCAGGCCATATTCGCGCAGCCTGCGAAGGCCGATCTCCACCTCAAATTTTACAAATTCCTCCCCTATGATGCCGCTGGAGAGGCTTACGATCCCAACCGTTTTTATCATTTTTATGATCTCCTGACTCTGGTTTTGGGCCAAGTATAGCACAGGGTTCCTTTGCCATCAACATTTTTACGATAAACCGCCAAAGCTGTATCCCGGCAGGGATTTTCTAAAAAGGGTATGCCCTTGCCGCCGCCCCCGCGCGCGTGCTACAATAAGCCAAAAGGGCAGCAGTGTTTTGAGGGGGAATGGGGCATGGAAAAGGGCCTGTTCTGCAAGGCGGTCTCGCGGTTTTTGCTGGGGGCGGCGGCCATGGGCTTGCTGCTGTTTGTGCCGGCCGGCACCCTTTGCTGGCCCGGCGCCTGGCTGCTGATGGGCATCTTGTTCCTGCCCATGTTCTGCGCCGGGCTTGTTTTGCTGCGCAAAAACCCGCAGCTGCTCAAAAAGCGCCTCTCCTTAAAAGAGCGGCAGGCCGGGCAGCGGCTTGTGGTTGCGCTGAGCGGCGGGATGTTTGCGGCCGGCTTTTTGCTGGCCGGGCTGGACTTCCGCCTTGGCTGGAGCCGGCTGCCCGGCTGGGCGCCCTGGGCGGCGGCGGGGGTGTTTTTGGCGGCCTACCTGCTTTATGCCGAGGTGCTGCGGGAAAACGCCTACCTCTCCCGCACGGTAGAGGTGCAGGAGGGCCAGCGGGTGGTGGACACCGGGCTGTACGGCCTTGTGCGGCACCCCATGTACAGCGCTACCATCCTGCTGTTCCTTGCCATGCCGGTGGTGCTGGGCTCACTGCCCGCCCTTGTGCCTTTTTTGGCCTACCCTGTGTTGATCGCCAGGCGCATCCGGGGCGAGGAGGCCCTGCTGGAGCGGGAACTGCCCGGCTACGCCACCTACAAGCAGCGGGTAAGGTACCGGCTTTTCCCATTTATATGGTAAAGCGGCCGCAAGCGGCCTTTATCCTCCCGCGCTTTATGGCCTTCGGCCTGTGACCCCGGCGGCAAATCCGCCGGGGGCCCCATACTTCCCTATATATGCGCCGCGCCTGCCATTTACAAGGTTAGCGGGACGCCGCCCACACAGGCAGCGCCCCGCTAACTTTTTTGTTGGCTTCTTACCGGATGGGGCTGTGGAAAACCGTACCCGCGTCTTCGCGTCTCACCAAAGAACCATCCGCACGTCTCACCCGACCTGGCCACATGTCCTCTGGAAAACACTCACGAATCTGCTCCCACCATTCGCCCAATGGTTTTCCATCAATACGAGCTTTTCTTATCATTTCCTCTCCTGTAGCGAATTTTTGATACACAAGCGGATCGTTTTGCTTTTCGGGGTTAAAAACTTCAGGATTGAGGTAATATCCATTTTCATTGCTGCTGATCCAGTATCCATTCCCATTCACATTAATTGTACATTCGTACCCGTGAGATACCAAATCAACAAACTCATCATACGTCATATGATTCTTTCTCCACAAATTACTTTTCATAATGTCAAGGAATGCACTCATGTTTGGAAGAATCAGCGGGCCTGTACGGCCTCAAACCAGGCGCGCTGCCAGCGTTCGGCAAAGGCCTCGTTGGCCGCCTGGTTCGCCTGATCGAGCTCGGATTCCCGCCGGTCCTCCTCCTGCGCCTTCTTGTACTCGTCGGATTCCTTGAGCTCACGCTCCATCCGCTCGTACTCCGCCTTTTTTTGGCTGTAAGCGGCGAGCGCATTGTCATAGGCCTTTTGGGCGGCGGGCAGCGGGCTTTTTTTGAAGAGGAGGGGGAGCCCCAAAAAGATCGCCGCCACTAAAACAGCCCCCCAGAGCAGGACATAACAGCCGATGGCCCACCCGGCGCCCATCAGGGCAAAATCCCGGATGATGGCGCCCAGGATATGCGTGAAGCCCAGCACGATCACCAGCGCATAGAGAGGGATGGCCAGCAGCGCACAGGCAATAAAATTGAGCACCTTGGGCAGGGCCGTCCAGACGCCCTTAAAAAAGCCGGTGAGGACGGTCGCGGCCGCAAGGAGGTCGATGGGCAGGCCAAGCCCGATGGCGGTGGCAAGCCCGGCCAGCAGGACCAGCAGGCCGGTCAGCACCAGGCCCGCCCTTGCCCCGGTAAGCTCCTCGTCCTTCGCCTTTGCCGTGTTCAGCGCAGAGCGGGCGGTTTTCAGGGCCTTGTCCTCCTTTTCAAGGAAAAGGCTGCGGTCGTGGGCCTTGCTGAACTCCCGCTCCATCCTGCGGGTGTGCTCGTCCCGGATCGCCTTGGGATACACATACCGATCGAAGTAAGAGCCCTCCTCTTCGCGGACGATCTTCCCGTTCTGGACGGAATACTCCCCGCCAAAATAGTGATACCGGAATTTATAGCCATCCTTTGTAAAGCCGAAGGCCAGGGAAGTGTCCGGGTCAGGCCATTGTTTGACCCTGCCCTCATGCTGCAAAAGGTAGGCCTGCATATGCTCGGCCACATGGCGGTGCAGGATCTCAAAAAACTTGTTCACCGTCCAAACCATCGAATCGGACGAGGGCCCCTCGCTGCCTCAGCTGGACACCGCAAAGGCGTTGCGCTCGTCCTCCTCAAAGCTCCGGTCCTTTTCCTCCTGGATGATGCGGTTGGCCTCCTTGTGGACATAGCGCTCAAACTCCGCCGCAAAGGAATCGTCCTTTTTCTCATCAAAGGGATAGCCAATGGGCCGCAGGGTCCTGGTGTCCAGCGGGGCGTTTGCAAGATCCATGCTCTGCTTTTTGTCAGTCTGTTCCATCCGTTTCCTCCTTGTGCTGCGATCCGGCCGTAAAGCCTCTGAACTTCCGCGCCGCCGGATAACAATTTTTCTTATGATACCAAAGCGGGTGCGGTTTGCAATTTACGCTTTGTCCTAAAGGGCCGCGGGCCCGGCCGGGGCGGCCCTTCAGATGTTATACCAATACTTGCGGTCGAGGCTGCGGTATTGCAGCGCCTCGGCCACCTGCGCGGCGGTGAGCAGGGCGGCGGGGCGGGGCGCTGTGCGCTGCCCGCCGCCGGGGCCGGCGGTTTCCGGGCCTGCGCCCTCCAGATCGGCAATCGTGCGGGCCACCCGCAGCACCCGGTCGTAGGCGCGGGCCGAGAGGCCCAGCCGGTCAAAGGCGTCCCGCAAAAGGGCCGCGGCCTCGGGATCGGGGCGGCAGTAGCGGCGCACCAGAGCGGCGGGCAGCTGGGCGTTGCAGCGGATGCCGCTGCCCGCGTACCGGGCCTGCTGCACCGCCCGGGCGGCCGTGACCCGGGCGCGGATGGCGGCGCTTGGCTCGCCGCCCGCCTCCCCGGCCAGGTCGTCGTAGACCACCGGCGCAACCTCCACGTGCAGGTCGATGCGGTCCAGCAGCGGACCGCTGATCTTTTGACGGTAGCGGTCGATGGCGCTGGGCAGGCAGGTGCAGGGCCGGGTGGGATGGCCAAAATAGCCGCAGCGGCAGGGGTTCATGGCGGCAATAAGGGTAAGCCGGCTGGGGTAGGTGGCGCTGCCCGCCACCCGGCTTACGGTGACCACGCCGTCCTCCAAGGGCTGGCGCAGCACCTCGAGGGCTTCGCGGCGGAACTCGGGCAGTTCGTCCAAAAACAGCACCCCGCCGTGGGCCAGGCTTACCTCCCCCGGCTTGGGCGAGGACCCCCCGCCCGAGAGCGCCGCCGCGCTGACGCTGTGGTGCGGGCTGCGGAAGGGCCGGGCCGTGACCAGCCCGCTGCCGGGGGGCAGCAGCCCCGCCACCGAGTAGATGCCGGTGATCTCGATGGCCTCCTCCCGGGTGAGGGGCGGCAGGATGCCGGGCAGCCGCCGGGCCAACATCGACTTGCCCGCGCCGGGCGGCCCCACCAGCAGGATGTTGTGCCCGCCGGCTGCCGCGATCTCCAGCGCGCGGCGGGCCTCCGGCTGGCCGTGCACATCCGCAAAGTCGGCAAAGGCGCCCTCCTGCCCGGGGTCAAAGCCGGTGCTGGCCGCCGGGGCAATCGGCGAAACGCCCCGCAGGTGCTCCACCACCTCGGCCGCGGTGCGGGCCGGGTAGACGCAAAGCCCCTCGGCCACCGCCGCCTCGGCCGCGTTGCCGGCCGGCACAAACAGCTCCCGCACCCCGCAGGCGGCCGCCTGCAGGGCCATGGGCAGCACCCCGGCCACCGGGCGCAGGCTGCCGTCCAGCGAGAGCTCACCCACAAAGGCCCGCTCGGGGCCGGGCGGGGGCAGCTGGTCCGAGGCGCACAGCAGCGCCAGCAGCATCGGCAGGTCGTACACCGGGCCGGTTTTGCGCACGTCGGCCGGGGCCAGGTTGACTGTGATGCGGCTGGCCGGCCAGGGGTATTTGAGGTTTTTGCAGGCGCTGCGCACCCGGTCGGCGCTTTCCTTTACGGCGCTGTCCGGCAGGCCCACGATGGTAAAGCCCGGCAGCCCGCCGCTGATGTCGGCCTCGGCGGTAACGCCAAAGCCGGCCAGCGCGCGCACCCCAAGGCTTTGGATGGATGCAAACACGGCCCTGTTCCCCCCTTGCGCTTAAAGCCCCCTGCCGGCCAGCCCAGCGGGGGCCGGTAATGGGCAGCAAACCGCCAAAAATGCGGGCGGCCCAGCGAAAGGGCCGCCCGCAGGCGATGTTTCCACAGGATACTGTTAGTATACCATCCCAAAGGCCGGGGGGCAATGGGTTTTGCGCGGGGAGTGACCAAACCGGGGAGAGATATCCGCCCGGCCGGGCGCGTGGGAGCAGCCTCTCAAGGCAACAGGACCCCTGCCCCGAAAGCCTTTCGAGACTCT
>CAJTVI010000014.1 GCA_910579545.1 uncultured Oscillospiraceae bacterium
GCAGTCGGGCCAAGCGCCGCCAGCAGCCCGGCCAAGCGCCGCCAGCAGCCCGGCCAAACGCCGCCAGCAGCCCGGCCAAACGCCGCCAGCAGCCCGGCCAAACGCCGCAGCCGCCCGGCCAAACGCCGCAGCCGCCGGGCCAAACGCCGCAGCCGCCCGGCGCGGGGGCACCCGTCTTCAAACAAAAACCCCGCGGGAAGGGGGCGAATATGCTCTCTTCCCGCGGGGGTGCTTGCCGGAGAAAGCGGGTCGTGCTTTAAAGGTACGGCTTAGAACTCGAGGTTCTTGCCTTCCTTGTCAAACACATGGCAGACGTTGCCAGAGAAGTTGAACTTGATCTGGGCGCCGCGGCCAAAGGTTTCCTTGTGGTTGCCCGAGAGGTCCATGGTGGGAACGATGATCACGACGTCGCGGCCCATCGCATTGGCATGCAGGTGGACCTCGCTGCCCATCATTTCGCTCACGTCCACGGTGGCGGCAATGGTGTTGGCACTGTCGCTCAGGGTGATGTGGCTGGGACGCACACCAAGGGTGATGTCCTGCCCGGCCACATTCTTGGCGGCCAGGGCCTTCTGCTTTTCGTCAGAAAGCTCGACCTGGATGCCGCCCACCTCCACGGCGTACTTGCCGCCATTGTTGACCAGCTTGGCGTCGAAGAAGTTCATCTGCGGGGTGCCGATGAAACCGGCCACAAAGAGGTTCGCGGGATGATCAAAGACCTGCTGCGGGGTGCCGATCTGCTGGATGAAGCCGTCCTTCATGATGACGATGCGATCGCCCAGGGTCATAGCCTCGGTCTGGTCGTGGGTAACATACATGAAGGTGGTGTCGATCTTCTGGCGCAGCTTGATGATCTCGGCACGCATCTGGTTGCGGAGCTTGGCATCCAGGTTGGAGAGGGGTTCGTCCATCAGCAGCACCTTGGGCTCACGCACGATGGCGCGGCCGATGGCAACACGCTGACGCTGACCGCCGGACAGCGCCTTGGGCTTGCGGTCGAGGTACTGGGTGATGTCCAGGATCTCGGCGGCTTCCTTTACGCGCTTGTCGATCTCGTCCTTGGGTACCTTGCGCAGGGTCAGGGGGAAGGCCATGTTCTCATAGACGGTCATGTGGGGGTACAGCGCGTAGCTCTGGAAAACCATCGCGATGTCGCGGTCTTTCGGCTCAACATCGTTCATCAGTTTGCCGTCGATGTACAGCTCGCCCTCGCTGATCTCCTCCAGGCCAGCCACCATACGCAGGGTGGTGGATTTGCCGCAGCCGGAAGGGCCGACTAAGACGATGAATTCCTTGTCCGCGATGTCCAGGCTGAACTGCTGCACGGCAACGACGCCACGGTCGGTAACCTGCAGGTTGTTCTTCTTTTCAGGCGCGGCGGCCTTCTTTTTCTTGGCCTTCTTCTCGTCGGCGCTGTGGGGGTAGATCTTCATGATCTTCTTGAGGCTCAAAGTTGCCATGGCATACCGGCTTTGATGGGACGGCCTCCGCCATTCCCACCTCATTTTGGGGGGCAGGCCCCCGAAAACATTACGACAGGTCTCCACACTGCCGCACCGCAAGCCGTAAGCGGTTTGGTTATCCTCCTTTTGTCGGTGCCCGCGCACTATCGTCTGCTGCGGCCCTTTTTACAGGCCCCGGCCCCCGGCCGGCCTCCGGCAACCCGCCGGACCGGCGCCCTTTCAAAAGCCGCCCTTGAAAACGATGGAGTAGTGCGCAGACCCGCAGTTTTATCCGCGCCTTTTTGCAAAGGTCGCGTGGTTTGGAAAAGCGGCAAAAAACGCCGCAATGCCAACAGGTAAAAAGGCGCCCGGGCCTTGTTTTTGCCCGCAGGCTTATCCCTGCCCGGAGACTTATTCCTGCCCAGGGGCTTATCCCTGGCCGGGGGCTTTGCCCTCTTCGGGGCCCTCCGGTTCGCCGGCGGCCCGCCGGGCCAAGGTCTCCTCGATCGAAAAGCTCTGGTCCAGCCCCGGGTAGATCAGCACCAGCGCCGGCACCGCCGGCAGCCAGAGGTTTACAAGGGGCAAAAGGGTGGCCGAGAGGGGGAAAAACCGCAGCACCAAAAACCCGTACACCCCAAGGCAGGCAAGCCCGCCCAGGCTGCGGGGCAGCTGGGCCAAAAACAGCAGCGCCGCGTTTTTAAAAAGCTGCCAAAGGGGCAGTTCCATCAAGGCCACCTGGGGCCAGACGTAAAGCGAAAGGCTCAGGGTGACCACCAGCCCGGCCATCAGCATCCCGCCGGTCACGCCGGTGATCCCCAGCGCCCCCGCGTGCAGGATAAAAAACAGCTGCAGGGCAAGCAGCACCCCCAGCACGGCGCCGGGCAAAAGGGCCTCTTTGGCGTTGCGCTTCCAGGCGCGGCAGTAGGTGTGCCACCAAAAGCCCGGCTCGTCCCGCAAGGCCCGCAGGATGGTGTCGGCCAGGCCGCACAGCTGCGGGCCGGCCAGCGCCCCGCCCGCAAGGCCGGCTATCAGCGCAAACAGCAGCGCGTGGCTTACCAGCGCAAGGCCCAGCAGCAGCAAAAAGGGCAGCGCGCCCAAAAGCGCCAGCAGCCCGGCGCGGAAAAAATCCCACCAGTCGCGGCCTAAAAGCTCAAACAGCCGGGCGAACCCGCGCTTTTTGGGCAGAGGCTGCGCGGGCGCACGGTCGTAATTGGGGAAAAAGCCCATCCTGCGCCCTCCTTATATAAGGTGTTGGGATCGTAAAGATCGCTGCAAGCGCCCGGCGGCGCTTTTTGCACCGCGCGCCCGGCGGCGCAAAAACGGCAAAGGCCCTAAACGCAGCGCCCCGGCGGCAGAGAACAAAGCGGGGGTCAGTTTGGGTAAAGGGCCTGCCACAGGGCGTCCGCCCCGGCAAAATCCGCCCCGTCGCCGTCGATGCGCCGGCCCAGCCAGAGGCTGCCGGCATCCAGCCCGGCCAGCCGCAGCCCCGCCAGCGCCGGGCTCTCGGCCAGGGGGCGGGCCATCCTCTGCCAGTCCGCGGCGGTATCGGGCGGCTCGCTGCCGTCCAGATAGCGCAGCGCGTGGTGCGCGGCCTGAAAGGCGGCCGGGTCGTCCAGCAAAAACAGCCCGCTCTGGCAGGTGTAAAAATCCGCGTTCAGCTTTTCCAGGCTGGTGGCCAGCAGGGCGGCGGACATCTCGTCCAGCCCGGCCGCATCGTACTGCAGCGGGATGAGGTTGAGGGTTACCAAAACCTGCCCGTCGCCGTTGGTATCCTGCGCCGCCGCCGTCAGGGCCGCAAGCAGGGCGGCCTCCTCCTCAGGCGGGAGGGCGCAGCGGGTCACCACGGCCACCGAGCAGTCCGGCTCAAGGCGGGTCAGGTGATCCCACGCGATCCGGCCCAGAGTCAGCAGGGCCGCAAGGCCCAGCAGCACCCAAAACCAGTGGTAGTGCCACCAGTTGGCCCGCCGCTGGGCGGGGGTCATGGCGGGCATCTCGCGGGGGGCGGGCTTATGGCTCATGGCGCCCCCGCCTTTCCATCCCGCGTGGGCGGCCAGGGCCCTGCCCCGCAAAAACGGGTACACAAAACAAACACCCACAGGATGTCATCTTCATTGTATCATATCCCCGCCGGATTTTCCATGGGATCCTGCACAAAAATCGCAAGCATTTTGCAGGCACCTTCCACAAGGTACCGGCCGCTGCCCGCCGGCAAAAAGAAGCAGCTGCCGGGGGCAACCGGCTGTTCCTCGCCGCCGCAGGCAAGGCTGCCCTGCCCCTCAACGGCCAAAAGGGCCAAAAAGCTGTCCGGCCCGCACTCGCCCTCAAAGGGGCCGGTGCGCAGGTCGGTGGTAAAATACCGGCAGCTGCCCAGATGCGGCCCAAACTCCATGCGGGGGGCCGGGCCGCAGTGGGTCACCTCCAGCGCCTTTTGGATGTGCAGGGCGCGGGGCTTGCCGTCCGCTCCCAGCCGGCCGTAATCATACACCCGGTAGGTGACGTTGGAGTTTTGCTGAACCTCCGCGATCACCATCCCCGCGCCGATGGCATGCAGGGTACCGGCCGGGATAAAAAAGACGTCGCCGGGCTTTACCGGGGCCTTGTGCAGCAGGCTGGTAAGGCTGCCGTCCTGGATGCTTTGGGCAAACTCCTGCCGCGAGACCTCCCGCTCAAAGCCGTAATAGAGAAAGGCCCCCGGCTCGGCGGCCAGCACCACCCACATCTCGGTTTTGCCGTACTGCCCTTCTTCCCGCAGGGCGTACTCGTCCGAGGGGTGCACCTGCACCGAGAGGCTCTGTTCGGCGTCGATCAGCTTGACCAGCAGCGGGAACTGCGCAAACCCGGCGCAGTTTTTGCCCAGCGCGGCCGGGCCGGCCTCGGCCAGGTATTGGGGCAGGGTGCGGCCGGCATAGGGCCCGTTTGCCAGCACGGACGGCCCGTCCGGGTGGCAGGAGAGCACCCAGGCCTCGGCCAGCGGGTCCAGGTCGCTGGCGACCCCAAACTCCTCCCGCAGGCGGCGGTGCCCCCCCCAGAGGTAATCCTTGCAGGCGGGAACAAGACGATAGGCCGGCATACAAACACCCTTTCTTTCTTGCCGCGCCCGGCGGGGCGCAGGATATTCCGCCGCCCGCCCGGCAAAAATGCGGCGGGCAGGCGGCCAAAGCGGCGGCGTTTTCTTGCGGAACCGCCGCTAAAGGGTTTCCCCTATTATACTGTGTTACGCCTTGTTTTGCAAAAAGGCCAGATTCTTTTGCACAAGCTCCGCCCTCTGCTTTACGCAGTCCGCGCTGCGCAGGGGGTCGGCGGGGGTGTGGAGGGCATAGTCCACCATCCGGTCGATCGTGGTGGAGGCCACATGCAGCCGGGTGTCGCAGGAGGCGTAATAGATGTAGAGGCTGCCGTCGTCGTCCAAAATCGCCCCATTGGTAAACACCACATTGCTCACGTCCCCCACCCGCTCAGCGCCATATGGGGCGATCAAAAAGCCCCCGGGCTCCGCGATCACCCGGGCCGGGTCGTCCAGCGCGGTCATAAACACATACACCACGTACCGCAGCCCGGCCGCGGTGTTGCGCACCCCGTGCGCAATGTGCAGCCAGCCCGCGTCGGTGCGGATCGGCACCGCGCCCGCCCCGTTCTTTACCTCGGTGATCGTGTGGTACTTGCGCCGGCTCGTGATCCGCTCCTCCCCGATCACCGCATGGGTAATGTCCTCACACAGGCCAAACCCGATCCCGCCGCCCGAGCCGGTGTCTATAAACCCGTCCATCGGGCGGGTGTAAAAGGCGTATTGGCCGTTCACAAACTCCGGCAGCAGGCAGACGTTGCGCTGCTGCGGGCTCTGCTTGGTTACAAGGTTCGGCAGCCGCTCCCAGCTTACAAGGTCCTTTGTCCGCACGATCCCCGCCGCCGCCACCGCCGCCGAGAGGTCGGGGTTCTCCGGGTCCTTGCTCTCGGAGCAGAAGATCCCGTAGATCCAGCCGTCCTCGTGCTTGGTCAGCCGCATGTCGTAGACGTTGGTCTCCTCCGGGCAGGTGTCCGGCAATACCACCGGCATGTCCCAGAACCGGAAGCCCTCGGTGGGGCTTTCGCTCTCGGCCACCGCAAAAAAGCTCTTGCGGTCCGAGCCCTCGCACCGGGCCACCAGATAGTACTTCCCGTTCAGTTTAATGGCGCCCGCGTTGAAGACCGCGTTCACCCCCAGCCGCTCCATAAAGTGGGGGTTGGTCTTGGGGTCAAGGTCGTACCGCCAGACCAGCGGCGCGTGGCGCCGGGTCAGCACCGGGTGCTGCCAGCGGGTGTAGATGCCGTTGTAGCCCCCGGCCGGCCGGTTGGGCCGGGTGATGAGCGCCTCGTACCGGGCGTTCTCCCGCGCAAAGGCGGCGTCAAAGGATTCAAACAAGCACATCCGGATCCCTCCTCATCAGTTCCATGCACATGCGCCCGTTGTGGTAGGGGCACTTCCAGGGCTCGACCATCGGCTTTTGCGGGTCGGGCAGGCCGCGTTCGTCCAGCCGCCAGAACCACTCGCCGCAGCGCGGGTCCACCAACCTTTGGGTAATGTACCGCCAGAGCGCGGCGGCGGCGTCCCGGTAGTCGGTGCGGGCGGGCTGCTTTTGCCAGGCGTTCACAAAGCCCAGCAGCGCCTCGGCCTGCACCCACCAGATGCGGTGGGCGTCCACCACCCCGCGTTCGCACTCGTTGGCAAGCGAGCCGTTAAAGGCCGCGTGCAGCACGCTGTCGGCCAGCTCGCTGTTGATACCGGCGATCTTTGCGGTCAGGGCTTTGTCGCCCAGCAAACCGCAGCCCCAGTCGATCAGCCAGCTGGATTCGATGTCGTGGCCATAGCTGGTCAGGTCGATCAGGCTGTTGTATTCCTGGTCAAAGAATACCCGCTGCCGCCGCAGGGCCGGGTCGTAGATCTTGTCGGCATAGATGCCCAGGATGCGCCGCAAAGCCGTGGCCACCTCCGGGTCCGGCGCGGCCTGGTACAGCCCGGCGTACCCCTCAAACACATGCAGAAGGGTGTTCATGGTGCGGGCGGCCAGCACCCCATTTTCGCTCAGCTTTTCGTTCGAGGCCGGTTTGAAATCCCGGGTAAAGGCCTCGAGGTATCCGCCCTCGTCGGTGCAGCGGGCCTCGATCAGGCGGAAAAGCCCCTGGGCGGTTTCCAGCGCCTTTGCCTCCCCGGTCAGCCGGCAGTAGGCCGAGAGGGCGTAGACGGCAAAGGCCTGGTTGTAGGTGTGCTTGGTGTCGTCCAGGGGCTTGCCGTTATAGGTCAGGGACCAGTACACCCCGCCGTATGCCGGGTCCAGGCAGTTTTGCAGCAAAAAGCGGAAGGCGTGGCGGGCATACGGCACAAGGGCTTCATCGCCGGTGGCCATGGCCGCCTCGCTGAAAAACCAGAGGATGCGGCTGTTGAGGATGCAGCCCTTTTCGGCCCGCCTGTCCAGGGCCAGGTCATGGCCCATATAGCCGATGTAGCCGCCGTATTCCTCGTCCCGCAGCTTCTGCCAAAAGGGCAGCAGCTGGCCGGTGAGCATCTCCCGTGCGGCCTGCGCGATCCGCGGCATGGGGCACGCCTCCTTTTTTGTCAATGAGATTTCCTGTTTGTATAAAAAGCGCAAGGGATAACAAAATCGAGAAGAAAAGCGCCTTGTTTTCAAGCAAAAGGGCGCGGGGACAGGGGAGGGGCAGATGGCTAAAAATGGCATTAGTGTGCCGCCCGCTCCCCGCGCCCGGTGAGTGTTTTACCTCTTGCCAAGCTCCCGGTCGGCCTCGGTGGTCTCGCTGTTGGCCTTGATGTACCCGGTCACCTCGTCCACGGTGGTAAAGGCCAGGCCCACATAGCTGTCGGCGCAGCCGTAGTAGATAGCGATGCGGCCGGTGTCGGCGTCCTGCAGGGTGGCGCAGGGGAAGCAGACGTTGGGCACAAAGCCCCGCTCCTCGTACCACTCCTCGGGGGTCAGCAAAAAGGTCTTGCAGCGGTAGAGCACCTTGCTGGGCTCCTCCCGGTCGAGGATGGCCCCGCCGATCGAGTACACATACCCGTTGCAGGTGCCGGTGACCCCGTGGTAAAAGAGCAGCCAGCCGTCGCTGGTCTCGATGGGGGCCGCGCCGCCGCCGATCTTGAGGTTTTCCCACCAGTTGCCGCTCTTGCCCATAACGTGGCGGTGCTTGCCCCAAAAGGCCATGTCCGGGCTCTGGCTGAGGAAGATGTCCCCAAAGGGGGTGTGGCCGGAGTCGGACGGGCGGGAGAGCAGGGTGTACAGCCCGTTTACCTTGCGGGGGAAGAGCACCGCGTTGCGGTTGAAGGGCACAAAGGGGCTTTCGATGCGGGTGAAGGTCTTAAAGTCGGTGGTTTTGGCCATGCCGATCGAGGCGCCGTAGAAGTCCTGGCACCAGATGATGTACCAGACGCCCTCCACCTCCACGAGGCGCGGGTCGTAGGCGTATACCGGCTGGGCGGGTTGGCCGTCCTCATCCACAAAGGGGATGCGCTCGGGCGAAAAATCCCAGCGGATGCCGTCCGCGCTGCGGCCGAGGTAGATGTAGGGCACGCCGTTGGTCTGCTCGCCGCGGAAGACCCCCACAAACCCGCCCTCATACGGCACGACGGCGCTGTTGAAGATGCGGGCGACCCCGGGCAGGGGGTTGCGGCCGATGACCGGGTTTTGGAAATAGCGCCAGAGCGGCAGGCCGCAGCCGGCCGGCTTTTCCTGCCAGGGGATGTTTGGCAGGCTGGGGCAGTAAAGTTTTGTGTTGCTCATATCGTGTTAAAACGCACCTTCCTGGCAGTAGCTGCCGTGTTGGGGGGATCGCCGCCCCGCCCCCGGAGAGAGGGGGGCGGGGCGGCGCGGAACAGGAGAACGCCCTCTTTCCCATGCCGCCCCGCCCCGCAGAGAGAAAAAGGGGCGGGGCGGCGCGGAACAGGAGAACGCCCTCTTTCCCATGCCGCCCCGCCCCGCAGAGAGAAAAAGGGGCGGGGCGGCGGAAACAAGGGGAGAACAGAACCGCGAAGAAAAACAGGGGCTCAGCCCTTGACCGCGCCGGCCGCCATGCCGCTGTAGATCTGGTCCTGGCAGGCCAAAAAGATGATGAGCGCGGGGATGATGGTGATCAGCACACCGGCGCAGATGTAGTTGTACTGGCTGCCCATCGGGCCGGTAAAGACGTACAGCGAGGTGGATACCACGTTGAGGCGGGTCTTATCCTGCAAGTAAAGGCCGGCCATGTAGTACTCGTTATAGGTGCTGACCCCCTTGAGGATCGCGCTGGTGACGATGGCGGGCTGCAAAAGCGGGAAGAGGATGCGGAAAAACGCGCCAAAGTAGGAGCAGCCGTCGATGATGGCGCTCTCGTCCAGGGTCACGGGCAGGTTTTCGAAGAACTGCAAAAAGATGTAGATGGTGATCACGTCGGTGCCCAGCATCAGGATGATGTAGCCGTGGAAGGAGTTGACCAGGCCCAGGGCGGTCATGATCTGGTAGACCGTGACCTGGCTGGCGATGCCGGGGATGAGGGTGGCCACCATAAACAGGCTGCGGATCAGCCCATTGCCCGGGAACTGGAACCGGTTGAGCACGTAGGCCAGCATGGCGCTGATCAGCACGCTGCCCACCAGCACGCAGATCAGGATCATAAAGCTGTGCAAAAACGCGCTGCCCATCCGGGCCTGGGTCCAGGCCGCCTTGAAGTTTTCGAGGTAGGCCCAGCTTTTGGGCAGCACCATCACGTTGGTGTTCATGTACTCCTCGTTGGACTTAAAGGCCGTGATCACGCAGGAGACGATGGGCACCAGCGCCACAAAGGCCCCGGCAAACAGCAGCAGGTACTTGAGCAGGTTGATCACGGTGCGGCGCACCTTGTGGGTATCCTTGTTGGTCGTCATTCTGCCGCCTCCTTTACGCCGTAGTCCCGCGGACGGTTCTCAAGGTAGTCCATGTATTTTTCCACTAACTTCTGGGCCACGGTCACGATCAGGATCAGGGCCAGCAGCACCACGGCCATGGCGCTGGCAAGGCCGACCTTCATGTCGGTGTGGGCCAGCTTGTTCATCACAACAAAGTAGGTGGAGGTGCCAAAGGCGCCGTTGGTGACCACATAGGGCATCTCGAAGGCGGACAGCGCGCCGGACACCGAGAGGATCAGGTTGAGCACCACGATGGTGCGGATCGAGGGCAGGATGATGCTCTTGAACCGCTGCCAGGCGTTGGCGCCGTCCAGGTCGGCCGCCTCGTAGAGCACCGGGTCCACCGAGGCGATGGCCCCGATAAAGAGCACGATGTTCTGGCCGATGTATTTCCAGAGCGAACAGGCCACCAGCACAATGTTGTTGACCACCTCGGTCTCCAGCCAGTTGGGGGTGCCGGTGACGCCCACCCAGCCAAGCAGGGTGTCCAGCACAAAGCCGGGGTTCAGGAAAAACTTGAAGATAAAGCCCACCGCGATGCCGCAGATGAGGCAGGGGAAGTAGAGCGCGCCCCTGAAGAACTTGGAGCCGCGCACCTTAAAGCTCAGGATGGTGGCAAACAGCAGGGCCAAGGCGATCTGCACCGCGCTGCCCACCATGTAGTAAAGGCTCAGCTTGAGGGCCTGGAAGCAGTCGTCCCGCGAAAAGACGTCCAGATAGTTTTTCAGCCCCACAAACTTGCGGACCTTCAGGTAATCGCGGTCGTAAAAGCTGAACTGCACCATCTTAAAAAAGGGCAGGTAGGTAAACACAAACAGCAGCAGCAGCGGGATCACCAAAAACGCGATGGTGCAGATGATCTGCTGGCCGCGCCGGGTCTTGCATTTCTGGATAAAGGTCAGCTTGGGCCGCTCGGCCACGGCGGTGGCTTGGGGTTCACCCATAGCGGGAGCCTCCTTTCGTCAATGGGCCGCCCTAAAGCACCGCGCCCGAATGTTTTATATCCGGGCGCGGGCTTTTTTAAGGCAGTTGGGATTGTTTCATGCGCCGTTTGGGGCCGCGGTTATTTGGGGGCGTACTCGTCCACAGCGGCGTTCCAGCGCTCGTTCCACTCGGCAATAATGTCGTCGTAGGTCTCCTTGCCGTTCACGGCGGCCTCCACCACCCGCTGCACATGGGTGTTGTCGGCGTTCAGCGAAAGCTCGCTCTCCCGGTTCACGTCGGGCTGCAGGGTGGCCAGCTCGGTGGGGGCCGGGGTGTCCTCGATCAGGGCGATGCCGTCAAAGGCCTTGAGGGTCTCGGGGTAGGCCTGGCTCTTGAGCACCGGCACGCCGCCCTGGTCGTAGGCAAAATTGCTGGACTCGGTAAACCATTTGATAAAGAGCATGGCGGCGATGGCGTTGTCGTCCGAGCAGTTCTTGTTTACGCCAAAGCAGTAGTCGGCGCCCGCGCTGGCGTACTGCTTGCCGTCCGGCTGGGTAATGGGGAAGGGCATGTAGCCGATGTCGGCGGCGTTGGGGCCGGCCTCCTGCATCTGGATCACGGCCCAGCTGCCCAGCACCATGGTGCCGATCTCGCCGTTGTTGATCATGGGCTTGCAGCCCTCCCAGTCGCTGGCGGTCACCGAGGGCTCCACCAGCCCTTCCTTCACGGCGTCATACAAAATCTTGTACACCGCGTAGGCGCCGGTGCCGTCGCCCTTGTCGGCAAAAACGTCGTGGGTCTGGGGCATGGTGATGTTCATCCAGTCGGGGTCGGCGGTGGCGCAGCCGCCGAGGTAGGCGTCCCAGGCGCCCATGGTCCAGCCGGCGGCAAAGTTGGTGTAGAGCGGGATGGCGTCGGTCTTGGCCTTGATGTCCTTGAGCATCTGCATAAACGCGTCCGGGGTCTTGGGCAGGGTGCCGTCCTCATAGGAATAGCCCGCGGCCTTCAGCACCTTGCTGTTGTACACAATGCCCTGGGCGTTGCCGGTGGAGGGGATGCCGTACACGATGCCGTCAAACGCGCGGTTGCTGGCAAAGTTGTAATCGGCCGCAATGTCGCTTACCTGGCACAGGCCAAGGAAGTAGCCGCCCAGGTCCGGCAGGGCGATGGTGGTGGGCACCATGCAGATGTCGCCCCAGTCGTCGCTCGAGATACGGGCGGTCATGTCGTCCGCGTAGTTGGTAATGCCCTCAAAGTTCAGCTTGATGTTGGGGTAGAGGGCGTTGAACTGCTCGGCATACTTGGCAAAGGTGCCGTCGTTGATGAGGTCGGTGCGGTGGCTGATGATGCGCAGCTCGGCGGTCAGGTCGGTGTAGTCCTCGCCCACCTTCAGGGTGTGGTAGGCCGGCAGGCTCGAGCCGTCCGCCCCGGCCACCTTGGGGGCGTCGGCTCCGCCGCCCCCACCGCAGGCGGTCAGC
The DNA here is from genome assembly GCA_910579545.1 of uncultured Oscillospiraceae bacterium. Taxonomy (GTDB): domain Bacteria; phylum Bacillota; class Clostridia; order Oscillospirales; family Ruminococcaceae; genus UBA7177. The sequence goes on from CAJTVI010000014.1 coordinate 11,754, forward strand.
AGGCTGACCGCCATTGCCACTGTCAGCAGAAGGGAAAGCCACTTTTTCATTGTTGAATCCTCCTATGCTTATTGGATTGATTTTCTGTTAGCATAATGTTTAGCTAACATTTATTCTATAGTTACCATAAACTATTGCGTAAATTAAGTCAATACGTAAATAAAAATTTAGGCGTTCTGGCTAAAAACAGGTGGGCTTTTTTGACCATCTCGCCATACAAAAAGCGCCCCGCCCCCCAAAAGGGGGCGGGGCGCAAAGGGTTTATGGAGGGGTGCGGGGCACATTGCAAAACGAGGGGGCAGGCTGCAAAGGGCTTGCGAGGCGTATTGCAAAACGAGGGGCGGGTGTGATGTACCGCGGGGGGCGCAAGGGGCATTGCGGCGCACAGGGCGCGGGAGTTTTTCTTTAGGCGCGCCGCGGCGCGCGGGATGCGCAGAGGGCGCAAAGGGCCTTACAAAGCAGGGAGCGCGGCCGCGCCCGAGGCCGGCGCGGTGCTGCCGCGCACGATCAGCCGCCCGGGCACGATGCAGTACACCGCCGCCGCCGGCTGCCGGCGCAAGGCGGCGTCCAGCCGGGAAACCGCCATCTCGGCCATCAGGTCCACGTTGACCCGGTAGCTGGTCAGGGGGGGCTGGCAGAGGGTGGAAAACCGGTAGTCGTCATAGCCGCACACGGCCAGGTCCCGGGGCACCTCAAACCCGGCGGCCCGCAGCTGGTTTACCAGGTTGTAGGCCACCTCGTCGCAGCTGCACAAAAAGGCGTCCGGCAGCTCGGCGGGCAGCTTGAGGGGGATAAACTCGCCGTTTTCGTCCCGGTCCTCGAGCAGCCAGGCCTCGCGGGGCACGATGCCCGCCTCCCGCAAGGCGCACTGGTAGCCTAAGTACCGGTCCATGATGCTGGAGGTGGAGCGGATGCTGCCCACAAAGCCGATGCGCCGCCGCCCGCCCTCCAAAAGGTGCCGGGTCAGGGCGATGCCGCCCTCCAAATTGTCGCTGGCCACGCAGTCAAACTCGCCGCCCGGCATGCGGAAATCAAGCAGCAGGCAGGGCAGCCCGCTGGCGCTCACCGCCCGCAGGTACTCCTCGCGGGTGTTGCCCATAAAGATCACCCCGTCCACCTTGCGGCCGGTCACCAGCGCGGGCAGCAGGCCGTCCCGCTCGGCCTCGGGCGAAACGATCTCCAGCATGCAGCCAAAGCCGGCGTCGGCGCTGCGCAGCAGCAGCGAGCGGTACAGGCTGGTGTAAAAGGCGTTTTCGGCAAAAAAGCGGCTGGGCACCAGCACCCCAAGGTTGCCGGTGCCGGCCGGCTCGGGCCGGCTTTTGGCCGCCTCGTAGCCCATCTCCTGGGCCAGGGCCACCACCCGCGCCCGCATCTCCTCGCTCACGCCGGGCTTGCCCGCCAGCGCCTTGGAAACCGACACCACGCTGATCTGGAGCCTTTGCGCAATATCCGCCATCCTCACCGGTTTTGCCATGACTTCCTCCTGTTTCGCTCGTTTACCCAAAGGATGCCCCAAGGGCCGGCAAAGCGCGCAGAGGGGCCTTGCACAAAACGCGAAAAACATTGCTTTCTTTACACTATTATTATAGTGGCTTTGGGGGCGTTCGTCAACGGCGGGGAAATATTTTAGCATAAAAAATGGACTAATTTAGCCTTCCGCCGCTTGTAATTTGCCCCCCGCCATGCTATGCTGACAGCATACCGCCGTCCCGCCCGGCTGCGGGCGCAAACTAAAAAAAGAAGGCCGGCCGGGACACAAAAAACGAACCACCGTGAAAGAGGGATGTGTATGCAAACGGCCAATGTGTGGCAGTGCCAAAACCTGCGCATGCTGGGGCGGTTTTCGCCCGGGGCCGCTCAAAGCGAGGGGCTGCTGCCGCTGTTCTGGGCGGGCAGCGGGCTGGAATGCCTTTTTACCGGCAGCGAGCTGCATCTGGTATTGGAGGCCGATTTTGAGCAGTACGAGCCCTGGATCGCCGTCTCTTTAAACGGCGCGCCGCTGCTGCGCATGCCCCTTGCGCGGGGGAAAAACGAGGTCTGCCTTTTTCGCGGCATGACCGCCGGGGTCCCCAAGCGGGTGCGGCTGCTCCGGGAGACCCAGCCGGTGGGGGACGATGCGCGGCAGTTTGCGGCGGTGCGCGCGCTGGCCTGGGCGGACGGGGCGTTTTTGCCCCTGCCCGCGCCGGCCTGCCGGCTGGAGTTTATAGGCGACAGCCTGACCAGCGGCGAGGGGCTGGCGGGCGCGCGGGCCGAGACCGATTGGGTCACCGCCCTGTTTGCCGCAAGCCAGAGCTGGGCGGTGCGCACCGCCGACGCGCTCGGGGCCGAGTTCCGGCTCATCAGTCAGAGCGGCTGGGGGGTGCGCTCGGGCTGGGACAACGACCCCCGCTGCACCCTGCCCTCGATCTGGGGGACCCTCTGCGCCCCGGCCAGATCCGAGCGCTGCCGCGGGCTGGGCGCGGCGCAGGCCCTCAGCAGCGGGCCGGGCGGCGCGGCCTGGCAGCCGGACGCGGTGCTGGTAAACCTGGGCGCCAACGACGCCGGCGCCATGGGCAACCCGCCCTGGGCAGGGCCGGAGGGCCAGAGCTTCTGCCAGCGGCCGACCGCCGAGGGCATGGCCCTCTTGCAGCAGGCCGCCGAGGGCTTTTTGCACACCCTGCGGGCGGCCTACCCGGCGGCGGCGCTCGTCTGGGCCTGCGGCATGCTGGGGGACGCGGTGCGTCCCCCACTGGAGGGGGCGGTCAGGGCCCTGCGGGCGGCGGGGGACGCACGGGTGTACTACCTGCCCCTGCCCGAGGTGACCGACGCCACCATGGGCAGCCGGCAGCACCCGGGGCCGGGCTGCCACGCCGCCGCGGCCGGGGCGGCCGCCGGCCTCTTGCGGCAGGTTTTGGACCTCAAGTAAGCTCCGCACTGTTTATTGAATGATAAAAAATACAAACAGTTTATACATAAGGAGGAACCCACCCATGGAGTATCAGGCAGAGCTTGCGCGCTGGCTGGAGCGCGCCGTTGACGATCCCGATCTGGCCGCCGAGCTCAAGGCGGTGCAGAACGACCCCGCCGCCCTGGCCGACCGGTTTTACCGCGACCTGGAATTTGGCACCGGCGGCCTGCGTGGGGTGATCGGCGCGGGGTCGAACCGGCTGAACATCTATACCATCCGCCGGGCCACCCAGGGCCTGGCCGATACCCTCAACGCTTCCGGCCTGCCCAAACAGGTGGCCATCGCCCACGACAGCCGGATCAAGGGGGAGCTTTTTGCCCGGGAGGCGGCGCGGGTGCTGGCGGCAAACGGGATCACGGCGTATCTCTACCCGCGGCTTGAGCCCACCCCGGCCTTGAGCTGGGCGGTGCGGTATCTGGGCTGCGGGGCGGGCATCTGCGTCACGGCCAGCCACAACCCGGCCAGGTACAATGGGTATAAGGTATATGGGGCGGACGGCTGCCAGATCACCCCCGAGACGGCAAGCAAGGTACTGGCCCATATCGAGGCGACCGACTGCTTTGACGGGGTGCGGCTGGCGGACTACGACGCCGCCCTGGCCGAGGGGCGCATCCGGCTGATCGGGGACGAGTGCCTGGACGCCTTTGTGGACGCGGTGGTAAAGCTGCGCCCCGGCAACGACGTGAGCCGGCTCAAGTTAGTGTACACCCCGCTCAACGGGTCGGGGCTGGAGTGCGTGCAGAAGCTGTTGGCAAAAATGGGGGTGCCAAAAGGCAATGTGACGGTGGTGCCGGCGCAAAAGGAGCCGGACGGCAATTTCCCCACCTGCCCTTATCCGAACCCGGAGATCCGGGAGGCGATGGAGGAGGGGCTGCGGCTGTGTGACGCGGTGCATCCCGACCTTTTGCTGGGCACCGACCCGGACTGCGACCGGATGGGCGCGGCGGTGCCGGACGGCAGGGGCGGGTACCGGCTGATCACCGGCAACGAGATGGGGGTGCTGCTGTTTGACTACCTCTGCCGCACCCGGCAGGCGGCGGGCAGCATGCCCAAGGACCCGGTGGCGGTGACCACCATCGTCTCGACCGACATGGCCGGCCCGGTGGCACAAAAGTATGGGGTGGAGCTGCGCCGCACCCTGACGGGGTTCAAGTATATCGGAGAACAGATCGGCCTGCTGGAAGCCGAGGGATGCCCTGAGCGGTATGTCTTTGGCTTTGAGGAGAGTTATGGCTATCTCTCGGGCGGGCATGTGCGGGATAAGGACGCGGTGAACGCGGTGATGCTGGCCTGCGAGTGCGCGGCGTGGTACGCGGGGCAGGGCAAAAGCCTGCTGGACGCTGTCAATGGGCTGTATGCCGAGTATGGATGGTATCAAAACGAGCTGCACAGCAAGGAGTTTGAGGGCCAGGACGGCATGCGGGCCATGCAGGCCCTGATGGCGGCTTTGCGCAAAACGCCCCCGGCGGACATTGCGGGATGCGCGGTGGAGCGGATGGTGGATTACGGCCCCGGCGGCAATGGCCTGCCCCCGGCGGATGTGCTGGAGTTCCGGCTGGCCGGCGGCGGCAAGCTGATCGTCCGGCCTTCCGGCACCGAGCCCAAGGTCAAGCTCTACCTCTCGGTGCGCGGGGCCTCGCAGGAGGACGCCGACGCCAAAATGGCCGCCCTGCGCGCCGGCGCCCTGGCGCTGCTGTAAGGGCCGATCCAGGGAACGTACAGGCCAATCCAGGGGGGCACGCCCCCCTGGACCCCCATCCCGCGGCACAAAATATTGTGCCGCAAAAAATATTTCTTTGGCAATCAGCCTGTTTGAAAATTTGTCATTGCTGAATTTTTAGAGAGGTTGATTCATTTTTGGACGATTTTTGGTTATTTTCTGCCGGGCAATAGTTTGCCCGGCTGTAATGGGGGTCAAGGGGGATGTATCCCCCTTGATTGGCCCTCATTATTCCGATAGTAAGAGCATAAAAAGAAAGAAGGACGCGCAGATGGCAAGATTCCCGCAAAACTTCATCTGGGGCGCGGCGAGCGCGGCCTACCAGATCGAGGGCGGCGCGGCCGAGGGCGGCCGGGGTCCCAGCATCTGGGACACCTTCAGCCACACCCCCGGCAAGGTCAAATACGGCGACACCGGCGATGTGGCCGCCAACAGCTACCACCTCTGGCAGGAGGACGTGCGCGCGGCCAAACAGCTGAACCTCAAGGCCTACCGGTTTTCCCTCGCCTGGCCCCGCATCCTGCCAAAGGGCGGCATGTCCAACGAGGAGGTCAATGCCGAGGGCCTGGCCTACTACGACGCGCTCATCGACGCGCTGCTGGCCGAGGGCATCGAGCCCTGGGTCACCCTCTTCCACTGGGACCTGCCCCAGGCCCTCGAGGACCGGGGCGGCTGGCAGAACCCCGCCACCGCCGACGCCTTTGGCTTTTACGCCAAGACGGCGGCCGAGCATTTTAAGGGAAGGGTGACCCATTGGTTCACCCTCAACGAGCCGCAGTGCTTTATCGGCATGGGCTATGGCAGCGGCGAGCACGCCCCCGGCCTGCGCCTGCCCGCGCGGGAGCTGTTCGGGGCCTGGCGGGTCATGCTGCGGGCCCATGTGCTGGCCGCGTCGGCCCTGCGGGCGGCCGACCCCCAAAACCAGGTGGGCATCGCCAGCACCGGCCGCATCTGGTACCCGCACACCGATGCACAAGAGGACGCCGCGGCCGCCCGGCAGCTGACCTTTGGCGAGGACACCGAGGCCATCCGCCGGCAGACCGCCGGTGAGAACGCCGGCGAATTTACCTTCCGGCACGACCTGCTGCTGGACCCCCTCTGCCTCGGCCGCTGGCCGGCCGCCCTGCCCGCCGCCGTGCGGCAGCCGGCGGCGGAAACCCCCGCCGAAGAGCTGGCCTTTTACCAGAGCGGCCGGCCGGATTTTATCGGCCTCAACATCTACCACGGCGCCGCCGCCCGCATGGGCCAAGGCGGCCCCGAACCGGTTCCCCACCCGGTGGGCGGGCCGCGCACCGGCCTGTTCTGGCCGGTGACGCCCAAGGTCTTAGGCTGGGGCCCCCGCCTGATCGGCGGGCGGTACGGCCTGCCGATGGTCATCAGCGAAAACGGCCTTTCCTGGCCCGACCGCATCTTCCGGGACGGCGGTGTGCACGACCCCGGCCGGATCGATTTTTTGGCCGCCTATCTGGAAGAACTGGCCGCCGCCATGGCCGGCGGCGCAAACGTGCGGGGCTATTTCCACTGGTCCCTCACCGACAACTTTGAGTGGGCCGAGGGCTATGCCCCCCGGTTTGGGCTGGTGTATCTGGACTACGCCACCGGCCGGCGCATCCCCAAGGACAGCGCCGCCTGGTATGCGCGTCTTGCGGCCACCGGCGAATTGTGATATGCTGTGCGGGGCGGGGCAGGAACCAGGATCCTGCCCCGCCCCGCACCTGCCGTTTTTGGGGGAGGACCGGGAGCGCCTAAAATGCTTCTGCCGAGCGAACGACATGGGGCCGGTTCAAGATCACTTTCGTCGGCAGCAAGGCGAACGACGCAAAGAACCGTCCCCCCTCGTCGGCCAGCGGGCCTTTATCTCCCCATCCGCCCCATTAAAATCAATGCCGAGAAAGGAAACCTCCTTATATGCCCATCCAATATCTTGCCGGCCAGCGGGTCTTCCGGCTGGACACCCCCCACACCAGCTACCTCATCGCCCTGGCCGACGCTGAGGGCTTTGTGGGCCACCTCTACTATGGCCCCCGCCTGCCCGAGGGCGAGGACCTCACGGCCCTCCTGCGCCTGAACGAAAAGCCCATCCCCCCCAGCCTGCTCGAGCGGGAGCGGGCCAGCTTTTACGACGCCTTCCCCTTTGAGTACCCGGCCTTTGGCGGGGGCAACTTCCGCACCTGCTGCGCCCGGGTTCGCTCGGCGGCCGGGGGCTGCGCCTGCACCCTCTTTTATGAGGACTACGCCATCCGCCCCGGCAAGCCCGCCCTGCCCGGCCTGCCCGCCTGCTTTGGCAGCGAGGAGGAGTGCGAGACCCTCGAGCTTTTCTGCACCGACCCCGCCCTCGGCCTGCGGGTGACCCTGCGCTACACCGTGTTTGCGGACGCGGACGCCGTCTGCCGCAGCGTGCGGTTTGAAAACCGCTCGGCCCAGCCCCTCACCCTCGAGGCCGCCCTCTCGGCCGGCATCGAGCTGGACGACTTTGCGGGCGACCTCATCACCCTGCACGGCAGCTGGGCAAGGGAGCGGGAGATCGACCGCCGCCCGCTGGCTGCCGGCCGGCAGTCGGTCTATTCGGCGCGGGGCATCTCCTCCCACCAGCACACCCCCTTCCTGGCCCTGGCCGAATCCTCCGCCACCCAAACGCAGGGCGCCTGCCTCGGCATGACCCTTGTGTATTCCGGCAGCTTTCTGGCCGAGGCCGAATTAGACGCCTTCGACCGGGCGCGGGCGGTCATCGGCATCCAGCCCGAGGGCTTTGACTGGCGGCTTGCCCCGGGCGAAAGCTTTGACACCCCCGAGGCGATTTTGGTATTTTCGGAAACCGGCCTTGGCGGCATGACCCGCGCCTTCCACGACGTGCTGCGCCGGCACCTCATCCGGGGGCAGGCAAAGCACCGGTACAGCCTGGTCAACAGCTGGGAGGCCGCCTATTTTGATTTTGACCACGACAGCCTTCTGGCCCTGGGCCGGGAGGCGGCCGCCGAGGGCATCGAGCTGCTGGTGGTGGACGACGGCTGGTTTGGCCGGCGGGACGATGAGACCACCAGCCTGGGAGACTGGACGGTCAACGAGCGTAAGCTGCCCGGCGGCCTTGCCCGGCTGGGCAGGGAGCTGAACGAAATGGGGGTGCGGCTGGGCGTCTGGCTCGAGCCCGAGATGGTCTCGCCCGATTCCGAGCTTTACCGCGCCCACCCGGACTATGCCATGGCCATCCCCGGCCGCGCGCCCACCCTCGCCCGCAGCCAGCTGCTGCTGGACCTGGCCCGCCCCGAGGTGGTGGACTGCGTCTGGCGCCAGATCGAGGCGGTGCTGCGCTCGGCCCCCATCGACTATGTCAAGTGGGACATGAACCGCCCGCTCACCGACCTCTATTCCGCCGCCCTGCCCCCCGAGCGGCAGGGGGAGGCCGCCCACCGGTATATGCTGGGGGTGTACGAGTTACAGGAGCGGCTGGTCACCAGCTTCCCGCATATCCTGCTTGAAAACTGCTGCAGCGGCGGCGGCCGGTTCGACGCCGGCATGCTCTACTACAGCCCCCAAATTTGGGCCAGCGACAACGCCGAGGCCATCGACCGGCTGGCCATCCAGGAGGGCACCGCCCTCGTGTTCCCGCTCTCCAGCATGGGGGCGCATGTGGCGGCCTGCCCCAGCCACACCAACGGCCGGGTCGTCCCCTTTGCCACCCGGGGGCAGGTGGCCCTGCCCGGCGCCTTTGGCTACGAACTGGACCTTGCAAAGCTGCCGGCGCCCGACCGCGCCCTCATCCGCGGCCAGCTGGAGGACTACCGCCGCTACGGCCCCCTGCTGCACGAGGGGGATTACTACCGCCTGGCCTCGGCGGCCCAAAACCATGCCTACGACGCCTACATGGTGGTGGCCAAGGACCAAAGCCGGGCGCTGGTAAACTTGGTGCAGGTGCGTTCCCGCTCCCAGCGGCGGGCGGCGCGGCTGGCCCTGCCCGGCCTTTGCGAGGAGGCCCGCTATAAAAACGAGGCCACCGGCGAGGTGCGCACCGGCCGGGGCTGGCGCTGCGGCGGGCTGCTGCTGCCGGTGCTGGAACAGGATTTTGCCGGCGCGCTGATCCCCCTTACCCGGCTGGACTGAGCGCCTGGGCCGCAAAAAAGCGCCGCGCGCAGCGGCCGCCCAAAGCAACGGCAAAAACAAGGCATCCCAATCAAAATATGAATTGCCCTAAAAGAGGAGGGAGCACATATGAGCCGGCAGGAAGCCATCGACCAATACGCCCGCGCCTTAAAGGCGGGAAAAAAATGCTATAAGGAGTGCCTTGCGCGCGAGCAGCCCACCGCACCCCCGGTGCTGGACGAGCTGCTGGAGGGGGTGCCGGTGGCCGGCCAGATGGACATAGGGCTGGTCGAGATCCCCTCCGGGCTGATCGTGGGCACCAAAACCGAGGGCCGGCGCTCGGCCTTTGCCCCCAACTTTATGCCCCTGTTGGACGAAACCAGCGAGTTTGCCTTTAAGTGGATCAGCCTCTGCGCCGCCCATCTGGGGGACGAGGGCATCCGGGACCCCATCCGCTGCTATGAGTACATGGGGCGGTTCTATGTGCAGGAGGGCAACAAGCGGGTGAGCGTGCTCAAGAGCTACAGCGCCCCCAGCATCCCGGGGTATGTGGTGCGCATCCTGCCCATCTGGAGCGAGGACCCCGAGATCCGCGCCTACTACGACTTTATGCAGGCCTACCAGCTTACCAAAATGTACCGGGTGCGCTTTAGCCGCCCGGGCAGCTTCGCCAAGCTGCAGGCCGCTTTGGGCTACCCGGCCGACCACGCCTGGACCGAGGAGGAGCGGCAGCGGTTTTCCAGCGGGCTGGTGTATTTCCACGAGGCCTTCTGCAAATTGGGGGGCGAGGCGCTGCCCATCACCGAGGCGGACGCGCTGCTGGTCTGGCTCAAGGTCTACCCGCTGGAAAAGCTGCGCGGCTTTTCCTCGGCCGAGCTGCTGCGCTCGCTGGAGGGGGTCTGGCCGGACGTGCGGGCCTTAGTGCAGGGGGCGCCCATCGCGGTGAACACCGAGCCGGAGGAGGCGGGCGAAAAAACCGAGGCCGAGGCCCTGGCCGAGGCAGGCGACGGCCCCGAGCAGGGCCTTTTGGACCGGCTGCTGCGCCGCCCGCCGGACAAGCTGCGCATCGCCTTTATCAACCAGTACACCCCCGAGCAGAGCGAGTGGATCCGCGCGCACGATCTGGGCCGGCAGTATCTTGAGGCGATGCTGGGGGCCAAGGTGGAGGTGCGCTGCTACAACGGGGTGGGCTTTGGCGAGGAGGCCAACGCCGCCATGGAGCAGGCGGTGGCCGAGGGCGCGCAGGTGCTGTTTGCCACCACCCCGCCGCTCATTGCCGCCTGCCGCAAAACTGCCGCGCTGCACCCCGAGGTGCGGGTGCTCAACTGCTCGGCCGCCATGCCCTGCACCGGGCTGCGCAGCTACTATACCCGCATCTACGAGGGCAAGTTCATCACCGGGGCCCTGGCCGGGGCCCTCTGCCGGGACGGGCGGATCGGCTATGTGGCCGACGCCCCCATCTTTGGGGTGCCGGCCGGCATCAACGCCTTTGCGCTGGGCGCACAGCTCACCAACCCCGCCGCCCGGGTGCATGTGCGCTGGTACTGTGTGGAAAACGCCCTGCAAAAGCTGGTGGAGGACGGGTTTGAGTACATCTCCAACCGGGACGTCCCCTCCCCCGACCGGCAGGCCGAGGCCTGGGGCCTGTGCCGGTGCGACAGCCAGCGGGTGCTGCGCTCGCTTGCCTCCCCCTACTGGCACTGGGGCAACTTCTATGTTAAATTGGTGCGCAGCATCCTCACCGGCGGCTGGGACGCCCTCAGCCAGCGGGACGAGGGCCGGGCGGTAAGCTACTGGTGGGGGCTGCGCAGCCGCACTACCGACGTGCTGCTCTCGGACGGGCTGCCCGCCGGCTCCCGGCAGCTGGTGGAGATCCTGCGCCAGGGCCTTGCCAGCGGCACCCTTCTGCCCTTCCAGCGGCCTTTGCGGGACCAGTCGGGCGTTTTGCGCAGCGACGGCAGCGAGTGGTTTAGCCCCGAGGCCATTTTGCATATGGACTGGCTCTGCGAGGGGGTGGAGGGCAGCATCCCCTCCTTTGAGGAGCTGCTGCCGGTCAGCCGCCGGCTGGTGCGGCTGCAGGGGGTCTACCGGGACGCCATCCCGCCCGAAAAGGAGGAGACGGTGCTGTGAAGCTGCTGCTGCTCTCGGATACCGAGTGCCCCTATCTCTGGGACTACTACCAGCCCGGCCGGCTCAGCGAGTACGACCTGATGATCTCCTGCGGGGACCTCTCGGCCAGCTACCTCTCCTTCCTGGTCACCCTGGGGCGCGCGCCGCTGCTCTATGTGCCGGGCAACCACGACGTCAAGTACCAGACAAACCCGCCCGAGGGCTGCGACTGCATCGACGGCCGGCTGGTCACGGTCAAGGGTCTGCGCATTTTGGGGCTGGGCGGCAGCTGCCGGTACAGCGGCCCCACCTACCAGTACACCGAGCGGCAGATGGCCCGGCGCATCCGCCGGCTGCGGGGGGCGCTGCGCAAAGCCGGCGGGCTGGACATCCTGGTCACCCACGCCCCGGCCGAGGGCTGGGGCGACGACGAGGACTACGCCCACCGCGGCTTTGGCTGCTTTTTGCCCCTGCTGGACGAATACAAGCCCCGCTACTTCATCCACGGGCATGTGCACGCAAGCTATGGGGCCAACCGCCCGCGGGTGCTGCAAAGGGGCGATACCACCATCATCAACGCCTACGAAAAATATGTGCTGGACATCCCCGGCGAAGAGATGCCCATCCTGCCGCCCCCCGGGCGGGGCCACGGCTGGTTTGGGCGTTTCCGGTGAGGGAAGGAAGTGTCCATTTCAAGGCGTTTTAGGGTACTGAGGCCGGGGGTGGGGGAGAGTCTCGAAAGGCTTTCGGGGCAGGGGTCCTGTTGCCTTGAGAGACTGCTCCCACGCACCCGGCCGGGCGCGGGGCAGAGCCTCAAAAGGCTTTCGGGGCAGGGGTCCTGTTGCCTTGAGAGGCTGCTCCCACGCACCCGGCCGGGCGCGGGGCAGAGCCTCAAAAGGCTTTCGGGGCAGGGGTCCTGTTGCCTTGAGAGGCTGCTCCCACGCACCCGGCCGGCGGCCATCGCTCCCCGGATTGGACACTCCCGGTGAGGGGGCTGTCCTTGTCAAGGGCGGTTTTTGTGTGGTAAAATAAACCCATTGCTAAAAACGCGCCGCGCAGCGGCGCTAAGAAAGGGGGCGAGGGCAATGCGGATGCGGCATCAGCAGCACAGGCGCCGGGCGCTGGCCGGGCTGGCGCTGGCCGCGGTGGTGCTGGCCGCCGGCTGCGGCGGCGCGGGCGCGCCCTCCTCAAGCCCCCCCGCCGCCCTGGGCTCCGCGGTCTCCGCCGCCCCCGGCCTGCCCTCCGCCGAGGGCCGCCCCTCGGGCGGGGAGGTCACCCCCGGCTCGGTGTACAAGGGGCCGATCAGCGTGCTCACCCCCGAGGCCCCCGGCAGCGTCGTCTACGAGGGCAGCGGGGTCACCATCGACGCCAGCAACGCAAACGAGGGGTATATCATGGTCAAATGCGAGGGCGTCAGCAGCCGGGTCAAGGTGCGGGTGACCCACGGCGAGGAGGAGTACCTCTACAACATCAACACCCAGGGGCAGTACGAGGTGCTGCCCCTCCAGATGGGCAGCGGCGAATACGAGGTCAAGGCCTTCCAGCAGCTGGAGGGCACCAAGTATACCGCCATCTATTCGGCCTCCTTTACCGCCGAGATGCCGGATGAGGACCGGGTCTTTGTCTACCCCAGCCAGTATGTCTGGTACACGAACGAGGAGGACGCGGTGCGCCTCTCCTACGACCTCTGCAACGGCCTGGACGACCCCGAGGAGATGACCCAGGTCATCTACGATTACCTTGTGGAGCACATGAGCTACGATTACGACAAGGCCAACGACGTGGCCGCCGGCAAGCTCTCGGGCTATATCCCGGACCTCGGCGAGGTTCTGGCCGCCGGCAAGGGCATCTGCTTTGACTATTCCGGCCTGCTGGCCGCCATGCTGCGGGCCCACGGCATCCCGGTGCGGCTGGTGATCGGCTATCTCTCGCCGGACGGCATCTACCACGCCTGGAACCAGGTATACCTTTCGGGCGAGTGGGTCTGGATGGACGCCACCCTCGGCCCCAAGGATTCCCACACCGAGGCAAACTACGCGCAGGACCGCGTGTATTGACCCCAAAGCCCCGGGCGAGGCAAAAAGGCGCAAACGCGCCGCCCGCCCACCCTGATCAAGGAGGCGCATTGCATATGAAGCCGCAAAAACCCGTAAAACAGCTGCCCGCCATTGAGGTCTCCCTCTTTTGCAGCCAGGCGGCCATGATCCTGCGCTCGGGCATCCTGCTGTACGACGGCATGGATGTGCTGCGCCAAAGCTATGCGGACACCCCTTACAGCGGGGTGATGGAATCGGTCTGCCAGGCCGTGCGGGAGGGCAGCGAGCTGCACGGGGCGCTGGCGGCGGCGGGGGCCTTTCCCCAGTACATGGTGCAGATGGTGCGCGCCGGCGAGATGACCGGCCATCTGGACGAGGTGCTGGCCCGGCTCTCGGTGTATTACGAAAGCGAGGACCGGCTGCGCAGCGAGGTGCGCAGCGCGGTCACCTACCCGCTGGTGCTGGTGGGCATGCTGGCCGTGGTCATCGGCATTTTGGTGGTGCGGGTGCTGCCCATCTTTGAGTCGGTTTTCCGCGGGCTGGGCGGCGGGCCGTCCGGCACGGTCAGCCTGGTGCTCTCGGGCGGCATGGCGCTGGGCCGGGCCATGCTGGTGCTGGTGCTGGTGCTGCTGGCCGCGGTGCTGGCCGTCTGGCTGGCCTGGCGGGCCGGCAGGCAGCGCCAGGTGCTGAACGCCGCCGGCCGCATAGTGCCCGCCATCGGGCGGCTGCGCCGCCAGCAGGCGGCACTGCGGTTTTGCTCGGTGGTGGAGATGGTGCTCTCGAGCGGGTACGATCTCGGCCAGGCCATGGAAATTTTACCCGAGCTCTTGCAGGGCGGCCCGGGCGAAGAGGCCGCGGCCCAGTGCCGGCAAAAGCTGGCCGAAACCGGCGACCTTGGCCAGGCGGTGCAGGGCATCGGCCTGTTCGAGCCGCTGCACGAGCGGATGATCGCGGTGGGGGCCGGCACCGGCAGCACCAGCCAGGTGCTGGGGCAGCTGGCCGGCATCTACGGCCGCGAGGTGGAAACCGGCATCCAGCGGCTGGCCGGCCGCATCGAGCCCACCCTTGTGGCGGTGCTCACCGCCATCATCGGGGGCATCCTGCTCTCGGTAATGCTGCCGCTGGCCGGCGTGATGAGCACGATGGCGTAAGGCCCGCAAGGCGGAGCTTTTAAGGCGTGGGCGCCCCAAACGGGTGCGGCAGGCCTTGCATGAAAGGGGCGGTGAGGATGGCGCGGCGCAGAACCGGCCGGCTGCGGACGGTGCTGCTGGGGCTTTTTGCCCTGGCGGTGCTGCTGGGCTTTGTGCTGGCCAGCGGCTGGGTGGGCCAAAAAAACGAGGCCGAACAGGCCGAGCTCGTGCGGGCCGCGGTGGAGCAGGCGCTGGTAAGCTGCTATGCCGCCGAGGGCCGCTACCCCCAGGACCTTGCCTATTTAGAGCAGCATTACGGGGTCTGGATCGACCACACCCGGTATGTGGTGGCCTACGACGCCTTTGCCGACAACATCCGCCCGCGGGTGCGGGTGATCCAACTGGAGGGATAAGCCATGCGCAAGGGTTCCTTTTCGGCCGGCGGGCTGCTCATGTTTTTGGTGTATGGCCTGTTCGCCCTCTTTTCGCTGCTGCTGGTGGTGATCGGCGCGGGGGTCTACCGCGGCGTGGTCGAGACCGGGCGGCAGAACACCGAGATCCGGGCCGCCCTCTTTTACCTGGCCAACCAGGTGCGGATGTGTTCGGGCGAGCCGCGGCTTTTGCAGCAGGACGGATGCACCGCGCTGGTGCTGCAGAACGACGGCAGCGACAACGAAACGGTCATCTGGTACGAGGACGGGGCGCTGCGGGAGTACTACGGCCCCGCGGGCGGCGGGCTTTCGGCCGCAAAGGGCATGGGCGAGGAGATCGCGGCGCTAAAGGAGTTCAGCCTTACGGAATCCGGCGGCCTGCTCACCGCCTCGGTGCGCATCACGGGCGGCCGGGTGCACAGCATGGCGCTGTGCGCGGCGGCATAGGGGGGCGGCGGCATGAAAAGACGGAACCTTGCGCTGCTGGAGCTGGCCCTGGTCATCCTGTTTACCGCCCTCTCGGCGGCGGTGCTGGTGCAGGTGTTCGCGGCGGCCCGGCAGACCAGCGAGGACAGCCGCGCAAGGACCCTGGGCCAGGCGATGGCCCAGGACCTGATCGAGCGCTGGCGGGCCGGCGAGGAGGCCGACGCCCTCTTTGAGGAGGCCGGCGGCTGGCAGGCGCTGCCCGGCGAGGCGTGCGCCGGGCTGCTGGATGCGCTGAACGCCCCGGAGGATGCCGAACTGGCGCCCATCGGCGGCGGCGCCCTCTTGCTGGACGCGGCCCTGCTGCCCGCCGCCGGCGAGAATACGGCCTACCGCTTGGAGGCGGCGCTGGCCGAAGAGCCGCAGCCGGCCGGCCGGCTGTGCCATCTGGTGGTGCGGCTCTGGGCGGTGCACAGCGGGCAGGAGCTCTTCTGCTTTGCGGCCAGCCAGTACCAGCCGGGGGCATAGAGAGGCGCGGCATAAAATGCGCGGCGGCAAACGCGCAAACAAGGAGGGAACAACGCCATGCGGCAGCAAACAGGCGGCGGCAGCACCGGCCTTGCCTCGGTGCTCATGATCGTGATGATCCTGGCCCTTACCTGCTTTGGGGTGCTGGCCCTCTCCAGCGCCCGGGCGGACGGCGCGGTCAGCGCCCGGGCCGGGCAGTTTTCGGCCGGGTACTATGCGGCCGAGGGGCGGCTGGAGCGCCGGCTGGCCGAATTGGACGCCGATCTGCAGGCCGGCCGGCTGAGCCTTGCCGGGGGCAAGATTCTCGAGCTGGCCGAGCCGCTGGGTGAAACCCAGGAGCTGCGCATGGCCGTGGAGGCCGGGCCGGACGGCCACTGCCGGGCGGTGTTTTGCCAGCTTGTGTATACCGACAGCTGGCAGCCCAGCGAAGGCCCCGGCCAGCTTTGGAACGGAGGGGAATGAGCCAAGATGCAGATTTTGGAGATCTTACAGGCCGCCATGGAGCGGGGCAGCTCGGACGTGTTTATCATCCCGGGCTCGCCGGTGTATGTCAAGGCGCAGGGGCAGATGCAGCCGCTGGGCGAGGTGCGGGTGATGCCGCCGGATTCCGAGCAGCTCATCCGCCAGCTCTACCAAAAGGCCGAGCGCGGCATGGACGCCCTGATCAGGGAGGGGGACGACGATTTCTCCTTCTCGCTGCCCGGGCTTAAAGGGCGGTTCCGGTGCAGCGCCTATAAGCAGCGGTCCTCGCTGGCCTGCGTCATCCGGGTGGTCACCTTTGGGCTGCCCAGCGCCGAGGAGATGCATATCCCGGCCACCGTCATGGACCTGTACAGCATCAAAAACGGCATGATCCTGGTCACCGGCGCGGCCGGCAGCGGCAAGTCCACCACCCTGGCCTGCCTCATCGACCGGATCAACCGGGAAAAGAGCGGCCACATCATCACCCTTGAGGACCCCATCGAGTATGTGCACTCCCACCAGAAGTGCCTGGTAAGCCAGCGGGAAATCTCCCACGACACCGAGAGCTATTCCGCCGCCCTGCGGGCGGCTTTGCGCCAGACCCCCAGTGTGATCCTGCTGGGCGAGATGCGGGATTTTGAGACCATCCAAACCGCCATCACCGCCGCCGAGACCGGCCAGCTGCTGCTCTCCACCCTGCACACCATCGGGGCGGCCAAAACCATCGACCGCATTGTGGACGTCTTCCCCGCCCACCAGCAAAGCCAGGTGCGCATCCAGCTTTCCATGGTGCTCAAGGCGGTGGTCTCCCAGCAGCTGCTGCCCCTCAAGGAGGGCGGCATCGCGCCGGTGTTCGAGGTGATGCGCATCACCCCCGCCATCCAGAACCACATCCGCTCGGGCCAGACCTTCCAGATCGACAACGCCATCTACGCCGGTGAAAAGGACGGCATGCAGACCATGGACGGCGACATCCTGCGCCTCTACCGGGCCGGCCGCATCACCAAAGAGGTGGCCCTGGCCTACGCGGTCAACCCGCAGACCCTGGCCGGCAAGCTGTAAGGCGGGGCCTGCATGTGTTTGCCAAGCGAACGACCTAAAGAACCGTCCCTCCTCGTCGGCCAGCGGCGGCCATTGGGAGTTTTTCTCGACTGCTCCCTTTCGTCGGCCAGCACAAAAACTCATTCAATGCCATAAAAACGATAACACGCATAAAAATTGCCCGGGTTACAACTGTAACCCGGGCGAATCATCTCTGCGCCCTTCCTCGCCCGCCGCCGCACCCCGCGGCCAAAACGCGGGGGAACAATTGTACATTGCAAAATTTGCGTCATAAAAGCCCCCCGCCCGGCAGCTTGCTCCTGCCCGGCGGGGGGTCTTTCTTTACATGGCTTATGGGGCTTTATGGGGTGCTTACGGGCCGGCTTCAAACAGGCCGGCCTTAGCCAAGCCCGGCGCTCAGCTGCGCAGCGTAACCCCCAAAGCCTCCAGTTTCTGCAAAATGCAGGCCACCGCGCCGTCCGCCTCCTCGTCGGTCAGGGTGCGGTCGGGTGCGCGGAACACTAAGTTATAGGCAAGGCTCTTTTTGCCCTCGCCCAGCTTTTCGCCGGTGTACACGTCAAACAGGGCCACGCTCTCCAGCAGCTTGCCCGCGCCCTCCCGGATGCAGCCTTCCAGCGCGGCGGCGGGGGTGTCGTCCGACGCCACCAGCGCAAGGTCGCGGGTGGTGGCCGGGTGGCGGGGCAGCGGTACGCACTGGGGGCAGGCGCCGCGGCAGGCAAACAGGGCGTCCAGGTCCAGGTCCGCCGCCACCACCCGGGCCTTGATGCCGTACCCGGCGGCCACGGCCGGGTGCACCTCGCCCACCGTGGCAATTTTGGTATCGCCCGCAAACAGGTCGGCGGTGCGGCCGGGGTGCCAGGGGCCGGTCTCGGCGGTGCGCTCGGCCCGCAAAGCCGGGATGCCGGCGGTGGCCGCCAGCTGCTCCAGCACACCCTTCATGGCCGCAAAATCCCAGGGCCCGCCGTAGGCGGCCAACACAATCTTCTGGTTTTCGCGCGGCAAAAGGTCGCTGGGGGTCTTGCCCTCGGCGGCAAGCTTTTGGCACAGGGCCGGGTAGTTGTTAAAGTCATTGTCCGCCACCTCGTGGGCAAGCGGGCTGGGGTGGTACTCGGTGGCCTGCTCGTACACCGCGCACTCGGGCGCGCGCGCGCCCCAGTTGCGGGCCACCACCTCCAAAATGCTGGGCAGGGCGGTGGTGCGCATGATACTGGTGTCCTCGCCCAGAGGGTTCGAGAGCACCACCGCCTCCCGCAGGGGGCTATCCGCCGGCAGGCGGATGGCGTCAAAGCACTTGGGGCTGTAAAAGCTAAAGGTCTCGCACTCCCACAGGCCATAGCCGGCCAGGGCGTTCAGCATCTTCTGGTCAAAGCACTGCCGGGGGGTGGGCCGGGCCTCGGCCGTGCCCCGCATCAGGGTGCTGGGCAGCTTGTTGTAGCCCACATACCGGGCCACCTCCTCGGCAATGTCGCAGCTGCGCTCCATGTCCCAGCGCCAGGTGGGGCAAACCACCTCGTCCCCTTCCACCGCAAAGCCCAGCGGCAACAAAATGTCCACCATCTGCTGGCGGCTCAGCTCGGTGCCCAGCAGCTTGTTTACCGCCTCGGGCACAAGCGGGATGCGCCGTTCCTTGCGGGGGGCGGGGTAGACGTCGATCACCCCGTTTACCACGTCGCCGGCGTCCAAAAGCTGCACCAGCTCCAGCGCGCGGGCCAGCGCCTCGCCGCAGCTGTTGGGGTCCAGCCCCTTCTCGTACCGGCCGCTGGCCTCGGTGCGCAGCCCTAACTTTTTGGCGGTGGTGCGCACCGAGGGGCCGTTGAACATCGCGCTCTCAAACACCACGGTGGTGGTGTGCTCGTAGGTGCCGCTGTACTCGCCGCCCATCACCCCGGCCACGCCGATCGGCCCGGCCGCGTCCGCAATGATCAGCATCTCCCCGCCCAGCTCGTGCTCGGTCCCCTCCAGGGTCACGATGCTCTCGCCCGGGCGGGCGTTGCGCACATGGATCTCGCCCCCATTCACATACTTGTGGTCAAAGCAGTGCATCGGCTGGCCGTACTCCAGCATCACATAGTTGGTAATGTCCACCAAATTGTTGATGGGCCGCACCCCACAGGCCCGCAGCCGCTCCCGCAGCCACATGGGGCTGGGCTTTACCCGCACGTTTTCCACCACTGCGCCGCAGTACCGGTAGCAGAGGTCCGGGTTTTCGATAAACACCTTCAAATGCTCGTTTACATCCCCGTGCCCCGGCTTTACCGCCGGGGTGTGGTCTTTAAAGGGCACCCCAAAGGTGGCGGCCGTCTCCCGGCCCAGCGCCTTTACCCCTAAGCAGTCCGGCCGGTTGGGGGTGATCTCAAACTCCACCGTCACGTCGTCCAGGCCCAGCGCGGCCGCGGCCGGTGTGCCGGGGGCGGGCAGGCCGTCCGGGTAGTCTCGCGCGTCCAGCACCAGGATCCCGTTCTCGATGGCATAGGGGAAGTCGTGGGCGGTCAGCCCCAGCTCGGCAAGGCTGCACAGCATCCCGTTCGACTCCACCCCCCGCAGCTTGCCGCGGGTGATCTTTACCCCGCCCGGCAGCCGGGAATTATGCAGCGCGGCGGGGCAGAGGTCCCCCACCCTGAGGTTCGCGGCGCCGGTCACGATCTGCACCGGGGCCTGTGCGCCCACATCCACCTGGCAGACCACCATGTGGTCGGAATCCGGGTGGGGCACGATCTCCAAAATCTTACCGATCACCACATTGCTGATCTCGTCGGCCGGGCTCTCCCAGCCCTCCACCTTGCTGCCGCTCATGGTCATGCGGTCGGCGTACTCCTGGGGGGTGCAGTCGATCGCGGCAAACTCCCTGGCCCAGTTCAAAGGCATTTTCATGGCGTATCCCTCCTTCCCTCGTTCTTAAAACTGCCGCAAAAAGCGCAGGTCGTTCTCGTACAAAAGGCGCATGTCGTCAATGTTGTAGCGCATCATGGTGATCCGCTCAAGCCCCACGCCAAAGGCGTAGCCGCTGTATTTTTCAGGGTCGATGCCGCAGCTTTCCAGCACCTTGGGGTGCACCATGCCGCAGCCCAAGATCTCGATCCAGCCCTCCCCCTTGCACATGGGGCAGCCCTTGCCGCCGCACTTAAAGCAGCTCATGTCCATCTCGGCGCTCGGCTCGGTATAGGGGAAGTGGTGGGGCCTGAAGCGCGCCCGGGTGTCCGGCCCGTAGAGCTTTTTGATAAAGGCCTCCAGGGTGCCCTTGAGGTCGCTGAAGGTGATGCCCTCGTCCACCACCAGCCCCTCGAGCTGGTGGAAGAGGGGGGAGTGGGTGGCGTCCACCGCGTCGCTGCGGTAGACCCGGCCGGGGGCCACGATCCGGATGGGGGGCTTTTTGTGCTCCATCGTGCGGATCTGCATCCCGCTGGTCTGGGTGCGCAGCAGGATGTTCTCGGTGATATAAAAGGTGTCCTGGGTGTCCCGCGCGGGGTGGCTCTTGGGCATGTTCAGCATCTCAAAGTTGTAGTGGTCCAGCTCGATCTCCGGCCCGCTCACCACCTCAAAGCCCATGCCCAAAAAGATCTCCTTCAGCTCGGCCAGCACCTGCTGGAAGGGGTGCCGCCCGCCCTGGGCCGGCCGGCGGCCCGGCAGGGTCACGTCGATCACCTCGCCGGCCAGCCGGGCGTCCATGGCGGCCTCGGCCAGTTGGGCGGTGCGCTCGCGGATCGCCTCGCCGATCTCCCCGCGCACCTCGTTGGCCAGCGCGCCCACCACCGGCCGCTCCTCGGCGCTCAAAGCGCCCATCTGCTTTAAAATGCCGGTCAGTTCGCCCTTTTTGCCCAAAAAGCGCACCCGCGCCTCGTCCACCGCCTTTTCATCGGCCGCGGCGGCGATGGCCTGCCGCGCTGCCGCGCGGATGGCTTCCAATGCCTCTTTCATGCGTTTTGCCTCCTCCTTGTTGTGTTGTGCGGCGGGCAAAACAAAAAGCCCCGCCCCCGCATGCGATCAGGGACGAAGCCAAAGGTTTCAAAAAACCGGCTCCGCGGTACCACCCGGATTTCTGCCCGCCAAAGCCGCGCTCTGCAAAAAGCGCCGCGGCCCTTAAAAAGCCGCCGGTCACGGGCAAACACTCGTGCTCCCGCTAACGGGGGACGCCGTCCCGGCCTACTGGCGCTTTTTGGGCCCCTGCCGGCCTTTTTTGCCGCGCCGCACACAGCGGGGCAAAACAAGCCGGCGGGCCAAAACGCCCTGTTCAGCCGGGCCGCTCAAAAGGGAACTTCCGCAAACAGATCCCCTTTGGGCCGCCGCGGCCCGGCCCAAAGGTCCGGCCCCGGCAAAAAGGGGATGCAGCGCCCGGCGCGGGCCCTTCCAGCCGGGGCGGGTGCAAGGCGGCAAAGCCTGCACCGGCCGCGGGGCCCTTCTCTGCGGCGCGCAGTTTTTTTGCAAAAAACCGCGCGTTTTGCGTGCTGCGCTGGCGTACTTTCCTTTATCACAGCGTTTGTGCCGCCTATTATAGCACGGGCGCGGCCGGTTTGCAAGCGCCGGGCAAATGTTGTATCATAAAAGGCGACCAGAACAAAAAGGGGAGGGGCCGCGTGTGGTTTTTGGCATCGGGGTGGACAATGCCGCCGTGCGGCGGTTTGAGCAAAAGCTGCAAAACGCGGCCTTCTGCGCGCGGGTCTACGGCCCGGCCGAGCGGGCGATGCTGGCCGGCCGCGCCGGCCGCCGCGCCGCCGAGGGGGCGGCCGGCTGCTTTGCGGCCAAGGAGGCCTTTTTAAAGGCGGCCGGGCGCGGCCTTGGCGGGTTTGCCCTGCCGGAACTCGAGGCGCTGCGGGCCGAAAACGGCGCGCCCTACCTCGCCTTTTCGGGCGGGGCGGCCGAATGGATGAAGCAAAACGGACTTACCGCCCACCTCAGCATCACCCACGACGGCGGCATTGCCACCGCGGTGGTGCTGCTGGAGCGGCGGTAGGGGAACAGGGCCTTGGGCCGATCTGGGGGGCACGCCCTCTGGCCGATCTGGGGGATAACATCCCCCAGACCCCCATCTTGGGCCGATCGCTGATTTTAGGGATATGCCCGATCATCAAATGCCGCGTTTCATGGGCAAAAGAATGATGGCCGGGCCGGGCTCAAACGGCCCGACCAAAATACCCACAAGGGAGGTACGCTATGCTCTATTTTGGCTGGGCCGCGCTCTGGTTTTGCGCGGCGGGCGCGCTGGCCGCGGCCTTTGGCCGCCGGCTGGAGGAATGCCTTGCCCCGGCGGCCTGTTCGGCCATCCTGCTGCTCTGCCTCTTTGGGCTGGCGGGGCCGCTGCTGCCCGGCGTTTTTGCGGCGGCGGGGTGCGGCCTTGCCTGCGCCGGGCTGCTGGCCTGGCGCTTCATAAAAGGGGACGCCGCGGCCAGAAAACGGCTGTTGGGGCAGCTTTTTACCCCCGGCGCGCTGATTGCCGGGTGCATGGTGCTGTACATTTTTTGGATGCACAACGGCCGGGTGGCGGTGGGCAACGATGAGTTCAGCCACTGGGCCTTTACGGTCAAGCAGATGGTGCACTGGGACGCCCTTTCGGTGCGGCACGCGGAGGAGATGATGTTCCCCGAATACCCGCCCGCCGCCGCCCTCTGGGAATACCTCTTTGTCCGGCTGCTGCCCGGCTTTGTGGAGGGCTACCTCTACCGGGCGATGGGCCTTTTGCAGCTGGCGCTGCTGCTGCCCTTTCTGGCGGGCTATTCCTGGAAGCGCCTTGGCGGGGCGGCGGCCGCCTTCCTGGCGGTGTTCCTGCTGCCGGTGGCGTTCTACGGCGCCTTTTACACCGAACTGCTGGTGGATGGGCTGCTCGCCCTGTTTTTTGCCTGGCTGCTCTGGCTCTGGTTTGGCGGCGGGCGGCGGTTAGACGGCTTTGTGCTCCTTGGCCTGTGCACCGGCAGCGCGGTGCTGGCCCTCACCAAGGCCAGCGGGCTGGCGCTCGCGCTGGCGGCGCTGGGCGTCATCGCGTGGGACGCCGCGGCCCAAAAGCAGCCGCTGCGCCCGCTGGCCTGGCCGCTGGCAGCGCTGGCGGCGGCGCGGGGCAGCTGGGCGGCGCTCTGTGCGGCGTATCTGGGCGGCGGCGGGGGCGGCGGCGCGCTGCAAAACCTGCGCAGCCTGTTCGCCCCCTGGCCCGAGCGGTATTCCATCACCCTGCGCACCTTTTTGCGCACCCTGCTGCTGCCCGACCCCGAACTGGAGGCCCCGCTGCGGCTCTCGCCTGTGCTTTGGCTGGTTTTGGGGCTGGTGCTGCTCCAGGCGGCCGAACGGGATGAGCCGGCCGGCGCGCGCCGGCTGCGGCTGGCGCTTGGCCTTGGCTTTTTTGGCTACTGCCTGGGGCTGCTGTACCTCTATCTGTTCCGGTTCAGCGCCTATGAGGGGACGCGCGCCCTCTCCGAGAGCCGGTATCTCGGCAGCTGGCTGCTGGCAATGGCGCTGCTGGGGCTGTTTTTGCTGCTGGGGCGCTGGGGCAGCCAGCCCGCCCCGGCCGGCAGCCGGCTGCACCTGCCACTGCTGGCGCTTTTGGGCAGCCTGCTGGTGCTGCCGGCGGGCCTGCGGCAGGTCAACGACCTGACCAACCCCATCACCGAGATCGTCCAGCAGGCGGAGCAGCGGGCCGAATATCTCAGCCCCGAAAGCTGGCCCTTTGCCCCGGAGGACCGGGTTTACTTTGTCGCGTCCGACACCACCAACTACGAACTGCTGGCCGCGGCTTACAGCCTCTACCCCATCCGGTGCGACGCGGCGCTGGGCCACAATTTCCACACCGGGGCCGGGTACGATACCTGGGCCGGCGCGGTGAGCGCCGAGGACTGGGCGGCCGAGCTTGCCGCAAACTACACCTATGTATACCTGTATCAGGCCGACCCGGACTTCTGCGCGGTCTTTGCGCCGCTCTTTGGCGGGGCGGAGAAGATCACGAACCGGGTGCTCTACGCGGTACAGCCCCAGCCCGGCGGCGGGGTGCTGCTGGTGCGGGCCTGGCCCTGACGGCATGGGCCTTTCCATCCCGCGGCATGGTTTAAGCGCGGCGCTCCCTGCGCATACTGTTATTGGCGGCGCTGCCCGGCCCCCAAAGCCCGGCGGCCGCAAAACCAAAACAGGGGGATACCGTACATGGAAGTGCATCGCGGAGAGGTTTTTTACGCGGATCTAAGCCCGGTGGTGGGCTCGGAGCAGGGCGGGGTGCGCCCGGTGCTGATCTTGCAGAATGATGTGGGCAACAAGCACAGCCCCACCGTGATCGCGGCGGCCATCACCTCCCGGCAGGACAAGGCCCGCCTGCCCACCCACATCGGCATCAAGGCCGGGCGCTGCGGCCTGCAAAAGGACAGCATCGTTCTGCTCGAGCAGCTGCGCACCCTCGATAAGCGCCGCCTGCGCGAGCGGGCCGGCTGCATCACCCCCGAGGACCAGACCCGGGTGGACCAGGCCCTCGGCGTTTCCATCGGGCTTACCACATCGTAACAAGGCGGGGGTTTGGCCAATATGGGGGCCAACGGCCCCCATACCCCCAAACCGGCAATTCTATGGGGGCCTTTAGGCCGCGCATGCAGGGCAAACGGCCCAAACGGCCCTTCACGCCCTCAGAAACAAAAAACATCGGGCCATATTTTTTACGGCGGCACGGAAGTTTCCGTGCCGCTATGCCATACTGGGCGTTTAAAGCGCGATATTATAACAAATGGTATTATAAAAAAGGGGGGTCTGGGGGATGCATCCCCCGGATCGGCCCAGATCGGCACTTTGCCCCTCTGCTTTACAAACGGGCGCAAATATGGTAGAAATAGGGGCGTACACGCAATAAAAAGCAAATGATCAGGCCGGCGCCCGGCGATCCGTTTGGCCGGGTGCGGCGAGGGGAGTTACATAACCATGGAGCAAGAACAAGCCAACCGGCGCTGGTCGCGCAGCGCCTATCTGGCCATGCTGATCAATGGGCTGTGCGCCAGCAGCGGCAGCGTGGTGCTGGCCATCCTGCGGGAGCGGTACGGCCTTTCCTACGATTTTGCCGGCCTTTTGCTGGCGCTGATCAGCGTGGGCAACATGGTTGCGGGGTTTTTGTCCGGCGTGCTGCCGGGCATCGTGGGCATGCGCGGTTCGGCGCTGCTTTTGGTGGGCGGCGCGGCGGTGGGCTATGGGCTGCTCTGCCTTACCGGCTGGCCGGCGGCGCTGCTTTTGGCCTTTACCTTAGTGGGCATCACCAAGGGCTGCGCCACCAACAACAGCACCGTGCTCATCAGCCGGGCGGCCCCCGGCAAGGCCGACACCATGAACCTGCTGCACGCCTGCTTTGCCACCAGCAGCCTGCTCTGCCCCTTTTTTATCGCCTTTTTTTCCCGGCCGGGGTTTCCCTGGTACGCCCCCATGGCGGCGCTGGCCGCGGCGGGCGCCACCCTCTGGCTGGTGTTTGCCCAGGCCCGGCTGCCCGCAAAACCCCACGGCCAAAAGGCCGAAAAAAGCGACTGGGGCTTTCTGCGCTCCAAACTCTTCTGGCTGGTCACCTGCATGATGTTCTTCCAAAACTGCTCCGAGATCACCTTTACCGGCTGGGTGGTCACCTATTTTCAGGACAGCGGCATCCTCACCGGCGCCTTGGGCAACATCACGGTCACCGTGATCTGGGGCTCGATGCTCGTTATGCGGCTGCTCATCTGCTTTGTCCTTCATATCAAGGATAACTTCAAGGCCCTCGCCCTCATGGCCGGGGCCAGCATGGCCGCCTACGGCCTGCTGCTCCAGGCCAAAACCGGCCCGGCCGCCCTGGGCGCGCTGGTGCTGTTCGGCCTGGCCATCGCCGGCACCAGCCCCACCGGCATCTCCAGCGCCGGCAAGCTGCTCTCCAACGCCTCGGTGGGCGTGCTGCTTCCGGTGGCAAGCCTTGGGGCCATCCTCATGCCCTACATCGTGGGCGCAGTGGCCCAGCGGGCCGGCATCGTGTGGGGCATGTCCTGCATCCTTGTCTCGCTGGCCTGCATGCTGGCCTTTGCCCTTATCTGCCGCCGCGAGGTGCACAAGCAGCAGGCCCGCGCCGCCCAAAACGCCGGGTAAAGGCGCCGGGGGCCAGCCCCGCCGCCGCTGTCCCCGGCGCATTGCCCGCCGCCCCAAACCAAAAAAAGAACCCCCCGGCAGGATCTGCCGGGGGGTCTTTGCTGTGTGCGGGGATGCGCGGAGCGCCGCGCTGTGCCGGCTTACGCCTTGCCGGCCGAGCCGAACAGCTCGATCTTTTCGCGCACGGTGGCCTTGATGGCCTCGGCGCCCGGGGCCAGCAGCTTGCGGGGGTCAAAGCCCTTGCCCTGCTGGTCCTTGCCGGCCTCAATGTAGGCGCGGGTGGCGGCCGCAAAGCTCAGCTGGCACTCGGTGTTCACGTTGATCTTGGACACGCCCAGCGAGATGGCCTTTTTGATCATGTCGGCCGGGATGCCGGTGCCGCCGTGCAGCACCAGCGGGATGTTGCCGGTGGCATTGTGGATCTTGTCCAGCGTGTCAAAATCCAGCCCCTTCCAGTTGGCGGGATACTTGCCGTGGATGTTGCCGATGCCGGCGGCCAAAAAGTCGATGCCCAGCCCCGCGATGCGGGCGCACTCGGCCGGGTCGGCCACCTCGCCCATGCCCACGACGCCGTCCTCCTCGCCGCCGATCGAGCCCACCTCGGCCTCCACCGAAACGCCCTGCGCGTGGGCCAGGGCCACCAGTTCGGTGGTTTTGGCAACGTTCTCGTCGATGGGGTAGTG
Organism: uncultured Oscillospiraceae bacterium; assembly: GCA_910579545.1. Taxonomy (GTDB): domain Bacteria; phylum Bacillota; class Clostridia; order Oscillospirales; family Ruminococcaceae; genus UBA7177. The sequence continues at coordinate 38,416 of CAJTVI010000014.1, forward strand.
GCTGCCGTCAAACATGATGCTCGAGAACCCGGCCTCCAGGCAGGCCTTGGAGCCCTCGTAGGTGCCGTGATCCAGATGCAGCGCCACCGGAACCGTGATGTTCAGGGTCTCCACCATCGCCTTGACCATGGCGGCCACCGTTTTAAAGCCGGTCATGTATTTGCCGGCCCCCTCGGACACGCCCAGGATCACCGGGCTTTTCATCTCCTCGGCGGTCAGCAGGATCGATTTGGTCCACTCTAAGTTGTTGATGTTGAACTGGCCCACGGCGTAATGGCCGTCCCGGGCCTTTTGCAGCATTTCGGTTGCGCTTACCAGCATAGTTGACTCTTCCCTTCCTTAAATTGCAAAGGGTTCGGCGCCCCTTTGCCCCGTCCGGCCGGCGCCCGCCCCCGGGCCCCGGCTGCCTTTTATGATGTAAGTATACCTTACGCCGGCGGTAAAATCAAGGCGGAAAGGGGCGCGGGAGCGGCAAAACCAAGCAAGCGATCACCGGCCGGGGCGGGAAAGCAGCCTCCCCAGGCCCGCGGGGTTCCTGCCCCCATACCCTTCCGGGGCCCTGGCCCCGCCCCCGGCTTACCAGCCCAGAGCCCCTTGAAATGGACGCCGCCGCACACGCGCTTTGCCCGCCCGGCGTTTTTTGCGGCCGGGCCGCCGGTTTTTTACAAAAAAATTTGGTTAAATCCCCTTGACAAAACCCTTCATCAACCCTTTGTTTAGGATCAGGGTTTTCCACAATGTGTTGAAAACCCTGTGGAAAACTGGAAGCATGTGGAAAAATCCACGCCAAAATACAGGTTTTTTCACCTTTTCCACCGGGTTTTCAACAGGTGGAAAAACCAAACCGGGTTTACAAGGGGTATAAACCGCTTTACAAAGGCGATGGGCCGGGAAAGGCCGCCGCGGCCCTCGCGGCCACGGACATCAGGCTTTGCTGCCGTGTTTCCCACGGCTGTGCGCTGGCTGCCGCCGCGCCCTCGCGGCCACGGACATCGGCTGGCTGCCGCCGCGGCGCTCTGCGCGGCCCTGCCCCTCCCCGCTATGCTTCCCACGGCTGTGCCCTTGCCGCCGCCGCGCCCTTTGCGGCTGCCTTTGCCGCTTATCCGGGGCGGTGCGGGCCCATACTCTGCCAATGGGGCGTCCGCGGAAAAACGCCGGGGGATTACGCCCGCCCCCCAGCCACGGCCCCGCTCTCCATCAGCCGCGCCCCGGCCACGGCCCGCCGCCCCCAGCCAGAGCCCTGCTCTCCATCAGCCGCGCCCCGGCCCCCCGCTCCCGGCCACAACCCCGCTCTCCATCAGCCGCGCCCCGGCCCCCCGGCCGCCGGGGGATCCTGTAAAAACTTGCCGCAAACCGGCGTATCGGATGGTAATTTGTCCCATAAGGTGGTATACTGGACAGGATAATGGGTTTTTAGGCCCTGAACGGGGACGCCGGACGGCAGGGGGCGGGCCCGCCCATGGCCGCTGAAAAACCCGCTGCAAAAAAAGGAGAAACCGCATGGAACAAAAAACATCGCGCCCGGCCGCGTCCGGGCAGCTGGTGTATGGCAAAAACCCGGTGGCCGAGCTGTTAAAGAGCGGCGCGGGGGTGGATACGGTGCTGCTGAGCGAGGGCATGGCCCCCGAGGCGGCGGGCTATTACATGGCGCTGGCCAGGCAGGCCGGCGCGGTGGTCAAGCGGGTGCACCCGGCCAAGCTGCGGGCGCTCTGCGGGGCCGAGAGCCACCAGGGGGTGGCCGCCTTTGCGGCGGCGGTGGAGTACGCCTCGCTGGACCAGCTGCTCGAGGCCGCCCGCTCGGCGGGGGAGGACCCCTTTTTGGTGCTGGCCGACGGCATCGAGGACCCCCACAACTTAGGGGCGGTCATCCGCTCGGCGCTGCTCTGCGGCGCGCACGGGCTGGTGATCCCCAAACGGGGCGGGGCCGCCGTGACCCCCGCCGCCGTCAAGAGCGCGGCCGGGGCGGCCGCGCGGCTGCCGGTGGCCCGGGTGGCAAACATCGGCGAAACGGTGCGCCGGCTCAAGGCCCAAAACATCTTTGTGTACTGCGCCGACCCCGCCGGCCCCCCGCTGGCCGGGGCCGACCTGACCGGCCCGGTGGCGCTGGTGCTGGGCGGCGAGGGGGCGGGGGTGAGCCCGCTGGTGCGCAGCCTCTGCGACGGCAGCCTGCGGCTGGACATGAGCCCCCGGGCCGCCGGGGTGGACAGCTTTAACGTGTCGGTGGCGGCCGGCATCCTTATGTACGAGATCATGCGCCAGCGCGGCGCAAGGGGGTGAGGGACGGATGGCAAGCAGCAAGTTTGAACACTCGGTGGACGAGATCCTAAAAACCGTGCAGCAGCGCCAGGCGGCCCAAAGCCCTTCGAGCGACGACGCGGTCAACGACATCCTGGCCGGGCTGGGCATGGGCGACGAACTGCTGGGGCTGGTCAAAAAACCGGCCGCCCCGGCAAAGCCCGCCGCCAAGGGGGCCGACGCCCCCGCGCGCCGCCCGGCCGCAAAACCGGCCGAGAGGGCGGCGGTATCTGCGGAAAAACCGGCCGCCCCGGCAAGGTCCGCCGAAAAGGCGGCCGCGAAGCCCCCGGAGCGCCTGGCCCCGAAGGCTGCCGAAAAGCCTGCCCCAAAACCGGCGGGAGAGCCGGCACAGGCGGGCGGGCAGCCCGCCCGGGGGCCCGCGCAGGCACCCAAGCCGGCCGAAAAACCCGCCCAAAAACCGGCGGCAAAGCCGGTTCCAAAGCCGGAGTTGGAACCTGCCGGGCAGCCCGCCCAGGGGCACGCGCCGGGGCCGGCCGAAAGGCCCGCGCAGGCCCCGAAGGCTGCCGAAAAACCCATCCAAAAACCGGCTGAGAGGGCGCAGCAGGAGGCAGCGCCCGCCGAGCGCCCCGGCCCCAAA
>CAJTVI010000015.1 GCA_910579545.1 uncultured Oscillospiraceae bacterium
GCGCGCGCCGGCCGGCCGATGCGCCCGGCGCGGAGGGCTGGGCCCAGGAGATGTACGAGGAGGAGGCCCGCCAGCAGCAAGGCCAGCGCCGCCGCCTGACCCGCGGTGAGATGCGCCGCCGCCGGCATCGCCGGCGGCTGATTGCTTTCTGCCTGCTTTTGGCCCTGGCGGCGCTGGGGGTGGCCCTCTCGGTCACCGTGCTGTTCAAGGTGGAGGGCTTCCGGCTGGAGGGCCCCGAAAAGGACGCCCCGGCCGACACCGGCATCTACACCGAGGACGCCATCCTGGCGGCCCTCAACGTGCCCCTGGGCGAAAATATCTTCCAGTTTTCGATTGCCGAAAAGGAGCAGGCTATGGCCGCCGCCCTGCCCTATCTTGAGACCATCCGGGTGCGGCGCAGCCTGCCCGGCACCATTGTGGTGCGGGTCACCCCCGCCGTGGAGCGGTACGCCCTCAAGGGCGAGGGGGGCTGGGTGGTGCTCAGCGGGGGGCTCAAGGTCCTGCAGGTCTCGCCAAACGAGCCCTCCGGCCTGATCGAGATCACCGGGGCCGAGCCGCTTGGCCCGGCGGCGGGCTACCCCCTGGCCCTGGCCGAGGACCAGGCGCCCGCCCCGGCATCAGGCGCGGCTCCGGCAGCCTCCGTGCCCTCCGCAGCCTCCTCCGGGGCGGCATCGGGCCAGGGGCAAAACGCCGCCGGGACCTGGCTGGACACCCTGTCCGGGCTGCTGACCGGGCTGGACGAGCGCGGCCTTTCGGAGGGGGTCACCAGCCTGGAGCTGGGCGGCCTGACCGAGATCTCCTTTTTCTATCAGGGGCGGGTCCAGGTGCTGCTGGGCACCGCCAACAGCCTGGACTACAAGCTGCAGTGGGCCGCCTACCTGCTGCAGAATGAGGAGGGGGACGGCCTTTTGGAGACCGACCGGGGCGTTTTGGACATCAGCCACCTGCGTGCGGACGGCAGCATCCAGCCGGTTTTCAGCCCCGGGGAGGTCTGAGACCCTGCCAGCCCCTCTTTATCCTTGCATTTTCCATAGCAGTATGCTAAAGTGGTAAAGCAGGCGCCGCCCTGCAAAGCGCCGTACCGCAAAAGGATGCGGGCCATTATCTCAAAACGGCCGCCCGGCCGCAGGAGGGGAAGCAGCATGGCAGAAAAAGCGGGCCTTCGCAGCCCGGCCACCGACGAGCTTTTTAAGGCGATCCTCGCCTTGCAGAACCTGGAGGAGTGCTACGCCTTTTTTGAGGACCTGTGCACCATGAAGGAGCTGGCCGACATGGCCCAGCGGCTCACCGCCGCCCGGATGCTGCTGGAGGGCAAAACCTACGAGCAGATCGTAAAAAGCGTCGAGATCAGCACCGCCACCATCAGCCGCATCAACCGCTGCATCCAGTACGGCAGCGGCGGTTACCGGCGCACCATCGCCCGGCTGCCGGGCGGGCCTGCGGCGGCAAACACTGGCAAAATGCCGTAAATTTGGCCTGTGTATTGTGTAAATTGTCAAAACAGGCGGTTTTGGGGCGGGCAAACTATGTAGGAATGCACATTGCATAACCCTGCATAAAACAGTATAATTTTTTACATCGTGCACCCCTGCGCCTTTTTCTTGCCGCGGGGGAGGAGCATCGCCGGAACGGGATGCGGAGCACGGCGCGCCGCCCAAAGCGGTGTGCAACATATAGGAGGGAATAGTATGAAAAAGTTCTTGTGCCTTGCGCTGGCTCTGGTTTTGGCCCTGAGCCTCGCGGCCTGCGGCGGTTCGGCCTCCTCGGCCCCTGCCGCTTCCACCCCTGCCGCCGGCAGCACCGATGCCGGCACGCCCAGCGCTTCCGGCTCCGCCATTAAGATCGGCGGCATCGGCCCTGTTACCGGCGGGGCCGCCGTGTACGGCATTGCCGTGCAGAACGGCGCGCAGCTTGCCGTGGACGAGATCAACGCCATGGGCGGTATCCAGTTCGAGTTCAACTTCCAGGACGACGAGCACGATGCCGAAAAGGCCATCAACGCCTACAACAACCTCAAAGACTGGGGCATGCAGGTGCTGATGGGCACCGTTACCAGCACCCCCTGCATCGCGGTGGTTGCCGAGAGCAGCGCCGACAACATCTTCCAGCTCACCCCGTCCGGCTCGGCCGAGGACTGCATCGCGCCGGACAACGCCTTCCGCGTCTGCTTCTCCGACCCCGAGCAGGGCACCCTCTCGGCCGACTATATTGCCGGCAACAGCCTTGCCGCCAAGGTGGCCGTGATCTACGACAGCTCGGACGCCTACTCGGTGGGCATCCATGACGCCTTTGTGGCCGAGGCCAAGGTCAAGGGCCTGGAGATCGTGGCCGACGAGGCCTTTACCGCCGACAACAAGACCGACTTTACCGTGCAGGTGCAGAAGGCCAAGGACGCCGGCGCCGAGCTGGTCTTCCTGCCCATCTACTACAACGAGGCTTCGCTGATCCTCACCCAGGCCGACAAGTCCGGCTATAAGCCGCTCTTCTTTGGCTGCGACGGCCTGGACGGCCTGGTGGCCGTGGAGAACTTCGACACCGCGCTGGCCGAGGGCGTCATGCTCATGACCCCGTTCACCGCCGCCGGCACCGACGAGAAGACCGCCACCTTTGTCAAGAACTTCAAGGCCGCCTACGGCGAGGACCCCAACCAGTTTGCCGCCGACGCCTATGACGCCATCTACGCCATCAAGGCCGCCATCGAAAAGGCCGGCGTTACCGCCGAGATGAGCGCCTCCGACATCTGCGACGCCCTCAAGGGCGCCTTTACCCAGATCACGGTGGACGGCCTCACCGGCAGCGGCATCACCTGGGACGCCAAGGGCGCTCCCACCAAGACCCCTGCTGTCTATGTCATCAAGGACGGCGTCTACGTGGCCGCCTGATTCGTCTGGATGGATTTATGGAGAAGGCTGCCGGTGTTTTCCGGCAGCCTTCTTTTCAAAATCCTGCCAAAAGGGCCGTTTTGGGGGCGGTTTTGGCCCTTTGCGCAATTGTAGGAACCGCCCGGATGTGGTATTATAATAAGGTTATGCCGCTAAGGAGGAATGGCCGCACCCGCCGTCAAAAGGCCCGGGCGCGGCAGCGGTTTGGGAATCTGAAAAAAGGCGGCTGTACGCACCCGGGGGCAAAGCCCCGCGGGAAATCAGCCGGCCGCCTTGGTAAGGGGCGTTGTTTTGATGCAGTTTTTATCCTACCTCGTCAACGGCGTTAGCCTCGGCAGCATCTATGCGGTCATTGCGCTGGGCTACACCATGGTGTACGGCATTGCCCGTATGCTCAACTTTGCCCATGGCGACATTATTATGGTGGGCGGCTATGTGGCCTTTATTGTCATGACCGACCTTGGCCTGCCGGCCCTTGCGGCCATCCTGGCCGCCATGCTGGCCTGCACCCTCTTGGGCATCCTCATCGAGCGGCTGGCCTACCGGCCGCTGCGGGCCGCCCCCAGCTTGGCCGTGCTCATTACCGCCATTGGGGTAAGCTACCTTTTGCAAAACCTGGCCCTTCTTATCTGGGGCTCGGCGCCCAGGTCCTTTACCTCGGTGGTCACCCTAAAGCCGCTGCGCTTTTTTGATGGCCAGCTGGTCATCACCGGCGAGGCGGTGGTCAGCATCCTGGTCTCGGCGGTCATCATGGTGGTGCTCAACCTCTTTGTCAACAAAACCAAGATGGGCCACGCCATGCAGGCTGTCTCGGAGGACCGGGGCGCGGCCCAGCTTATGGGCATCAATGTCAACGCCACCATCACCCTCACCTTTGCCATCGGCTCGGGGCTGGCGGCGGTGGCCGGCGTGCTGCTCTGCTCGGCCTACCCCTCTTTGCAGCCCACCACCGGCGCCATGCCCGGCATCAAGGCCTTTACCGCGGCGGTGTTCGGCGGCATCGGTTCCATTCCCGGGGCCATGGTAGGGGGCGTTTTGCTGGGCATCATCGAGATTTTGGGCAAGGCGTATATCTCCACCCAGCTGGCCGACGCCATTGTTTTTGCCGTGCTCATTGTGGTGCTGCTGGTGCGGCCCACGGGCCTTTTGGGCAAAAAGACCAACGAGAAAGTGTGAGGTGGCCGGTATGCAAGCGTTAAAAAAGATGGACCGCTCCTTCCGGTCCAACCTCGTCACCTATGGCATGGTGCTCTTAGCCTGGCTGCTGGTGGGGCTCGCCTCCTCGGCCGGCCTGATCTCAAACTCCCTGCAGGGCCAGCTGGTGCCCATCTGCACCTATGTGGTGCTGGCCGTATCCCTCAACCTCACGGTGGGCATTTTAGGCGAGCTCAGCCTGGGCCACGCCGGCTTTATGAGCGTGGGCGCCTTTTTTGGCAGCGTGCTCTGGCTGTGCATCAGCGGGTCGGTGCCCGGCTGGCTGGGCCTTGTCCTCTCGATGCTGCTGGGCGGGGCGGTGGCCGGCCTCTTTGGCCTGGTCATCGGCATCCCGGTGCTGCGGCTGCAGGGGGACTATCTGGCCATCGTTACCCTCGCCTTTGGCGAGATCATCAAAAACATCTTTAACGCGGTGTATCTTGGCATCGATTCCCGCGGGCTGCATTTTTCCATGAGCGATTCGGCCTCCCTCGGCCTCGAGGCCGAGGGCAAGGTGCTCATCAACGGGGCCATCGGCATCACCGGCATCACCAAGGTGTCCAGCTTTACCGCCGGCGTGCTGCTGGTGCTGGTCACCCTGTTTGTGGTGCTCAACCTCGTCCATTCCCGGGCGGGGCGGGCCATCATGTCCATCCGGGACAACCGCATCGCCGCCGAGGCCACCGGCATCAACGTGACCAAGTATAAGCTCATGGCCTTTATCACCTCGGCGGTGTTTGCCGGCATGGCGGGGGTGCTCTACGCCCTCAACATGTCCACCGTGGTGGCCAAAAAGTTCGATTACAACACCTCCATTCTGGTGCTGGTCTTTGTGGTGCTGGGCGGCATGGGCAACATCCGCGGCTCGATCATTGCGGCGGCGGTGCTCACCGTGCTGCCCGAGCTGCTGCGCTCGGTGGCGGATTACCGCATGCTGGTCTACGCCGTGCTGCTGATTTTGATGATGATCTTTACCCAAAGCCCCCAGCTGCTGGCGGCGCGGGAACGGCTGTTCGGCCTTGTGCGGCGCGGCAAGGGCCCGGCCGGCAAAAAAGGGGAGGTGTGAGCCATGGCCTTGCTTGAAGTAAAGGATTTAGGCATCGTGTTCGGCGGGCTGCAGGCGGTGTCCAAGCTCAACCTCACCATCGAAAAAGGGCGCCTCTACGGCCTCATCGGCCCTAACGGCGCGGGCAAGACCACCGTGTTCAACATGCTCACCGGGGTCTACCGCCCCACCGAGGGCTCGATCGTGCTGGACGGCGAAAACATTACCGGCCAGCGCCCCGCCCACATCTGCCAAAAGGGCATTGCCCGCACCTTCCAGAACATCCGGCTTTTCCAGGACCTCACCGTGCTGGACAATGTCAAGGTGGGCCTGCACAACCAGGTGCGGTACAATATGTGGAGCGGTATCCTGCGGCTGCCGGCCTACCGCGCGGGCGAGCGGCGGATGAACGAGCGGGCCATGGAACTGCTCAGGATTTTCGATCTGGACGGCGAGGCCGCCCTCAAGGCCTCCAGCCTGCCCTACGGCAAGCAGCGCAAGCTGGAGATCGCCCGTGCGCTGGCCACCAGCCCCAAGCTTTTGCTGCTGGACGAGCCGGCCGCCGGCATGAACCCCAACGAGACCGCCGAGCTGATGAACACCATCAAGGCGGTGCGGGAGCGGTTTGGCATCGCCATCCTGCTGATCGAGCACGACATGAGCTTTGTCATGGGCATCTGCGAGCAGATCACCGTGCTGGACTACGGCCGGGTGATCGCGGCGGGCACCGGCGAGGAGATCCGCCAAAACCCCAAGGTTATCGCGGCCTATCTGGGAGGGGACTGATATGGGAGAGATGCTTTCGGTCAAGGGGATCAACGTATTTTATGGTTCCATCCACGCCATCAAGGACGTGGCCTTCCAGGTAAACGAGGGCGAGATCGTAACCCTCATCGGGGCCAACGGCGCGGGCAAAACCACCACCATGCACGCCATTTCCGGCCTGATGCGGCCCAAAACCGGCGCGATCGAGTTTATGGGCCAGCCCATCCACACGATGGAGGCCCACAAGATCATCCGGCTGGGGCTTGCCCAGGTGCCGGAGGGCCGGCGGGTGTTCAGCCAGCTTACCGTGCAGGAAAACCTGGAAATGGGCGCCTACATCCGCAAGGACGGCAAGGAGGCGGTTGCCAAGGACTACGAGATGGTGTTTGAGCTGCTGCCCCGCCTCAAGGAGCGCCGCCGCCAGCAGGCCGGCACCCTCTCGGGGGGCGAGCAGCAGATGCTGGCCATTGGCCGCGCGCTGATGTGCAAACCCCGGATGCTGCTTTTGGACGAACCCTCGATGGGCCTGTCGCCTTTGCTGGTCAAGGAGATTTTCCAGATCATCCGCAATGTAAAAAAGGACGGCGTGACCGTTCTTTTGGTGGAGCAGAACGCCAAGATGGCGCTGGAAACCGCCGACCGCGCCTATGTGCTGGAAACCGGGCGCATCACCATGGAAGGCCCCGCGGCCGACCTGATGGCCCGGGACGAGGTGCGCAAGGCCTATCTTGGCGGGTAAAGGGGGAAGAGGGAACATGAAACGCATCAGGATGCTTGCCCTGCTGCCGGCGTTCTGCCTGCTGCTGGCCGCCTGCGGCGGCGCGAACGAGGCGCAGGCCGCGGCCACTATGCATTTGCAGCGCACCGAGGGCAGTGTGGAGGTAAGCGACGCCAAAGGCGAGGGGATCGCCGCCGAGGACGGCCTTGGCCTTTACAGCGGGTACGAGCTTGGCACCGCCGCGGCCAGCTACGCCTGGATCGACCTGGACAGCGCAAAGCTTGCCAAGCTGGACGAGGGCAGCCGGGCCGCGGTGCAAAAGGAGGACCGGCGCCTGGTGCTGGAGGTAAGCGCCGGCTCCCTCTTTTTTAATGTGCCCGAGCCGCTGGCCGCGGACGAGAGCTTTGAGATCCGCTCCTCCGATTTGGTGGCGGGCATCCGCGGCACCTGCGGCTGGGTCGAGGTCCAGGGCGGCCGCATGCTGGTCTGGCTGCTCAAGGGGGAGGTGGAGTGCACCGCCGCGGATCAAACGGCCACCCTGCGCCCGGGCGAGGTGGCGGTTTTATCCATTGCCGATGGGGCCGGCTCGATCGAGCTGCGCCCCTTTGAGCCGGGCGAGATCCCTGAGTTTGTGCGCGGGGAACTCACCGGCGCTTTGGCGGACGAGGCCGCCGCCCTCTGGGAGGGCGGCCTGACCGGTGCGCCGGCCGAAGCGGGGCAGGGCAGCGTCTCGGGCGCCCCGGCCGCGGCCGACCTGGCCGGCCAGCTTGAGAGCCTACGCCGGAACGCGGTGAGTTATGGGGACCAGCTGGTGATCCAGATCGGGGGCGGCGGCGCGCCCGCCGACCTTGAGCCGGCCGGGGCCTTCGGCTTTATCAACGGCCTGCTGCTGGATGTAGACGGCGACGGCGCCGAGGAACTGGTCAGCGTGACCTCCGCCTCCAGCCGCTCGCTCGAAATCGCGGTGCAGACCCAGGATGGCTACAAAAGCACGGCCGAGGGCGGCTTTTACGGCACGGCCGAGTACGGGGGCGGCGGCAGCCGGCTGGATACCGTGCTGTTCCAAAACCCGGTAAGCGGCGGCTGGTGCGCCGGCTTCTGCAATACCATTGAGAGCGACTGGTTCCATGTGCTGGACGTTTCGCTCTATTCCATCGACCAGAACGGCGGGCTTGTCTACCAGGACAGCTGGTATTGGGACGATGTGGCGGACGAGGGCCGCGCCGAGCTGCCCGGCCTGCAGGCCGAAATGGAGTCGGCCGGCTGGCCGTACCTGGACACCGGTTTCCTCTCGTTTGGCAGCCGTCCCGGGCCCGAGGGCTATTATTTGCTCTCCCGCGCCGAGGTCACCAAGGCCGACACCGACCGGTACCTGCACATTTACAGCCCCGAGGAGTTGGCGGCGTCCTGAAAAACTGCAAAAGCGCGGCATATGGGCAGGGCCGCCATGCGGCACAGATCCCTTGATAAAAAAGCAGGGCTTCCTTTAAAAGCAAAGGAAGCCCTGCTTTTTGCTGCGCCTGCCCGCTGTGTCCGCAATGCCATGACCGCCGTGCCGCTGCATAAAGTGTCCCCTGCAAAAGGCGCGCATTGCCGCCCGCAAACCCCGCGGCCCGCCTTAAACCCCCTTGCCGCTGCTCTTCAGCAGGGCCTCATGCGCCAGCGCCATCAGCACCAAGATCGCCAGCAGGTAAAAGGGGAACAGCGCCGCCGTGATGTGGTTGGCGATCAGCCCAAACAGGGGCGGCATCAGGCAGATGCCCACATAGGCGCTGGCCATCTGCACGCCGATGACCGCCTGGGAGTTTTCCGAGCCAAAGTGGTCGGGGGTGGAGTGGATCAGGCAGGGGTAGATGGGGGCGCAGCCCAGCCCGACCAGGATCAGCCCCGCAAGGGCGGCCTGCCCGCCCAGCGGCAAAAGCAGGGCGGCGACGCCCAGCCCAATGACCCCTTCGCCCAGCCGGACCATCTGGCGGTCGTTCAGCTTAAGGGTCAAAAAGCCGCTCAAGGCCCGGCCCGCCGTGATGCCGATAAAAAACAGGCTGGCAAACCGGGCCGCGGTGCCCGCCGGCACCCCCTTTTGCAGCACAAGGTAGCTGCTGGCCCAAAGGCCGGCGGTCTGCTCCACGGCGCAGTAGCAAAAAAAGGTCGCCATTACCGCCTTTGCCCCGGGGATCCTGAGGATCTGCCCCAGCGAGAGCGCCGGCCCGGCGCTCTCCTTCGCCAGCTGCCCCGCCGGCCTTTTCCAGAGTGGAAGGCTCAGCAGCAGCACCGCGGTCAGCGCCGTCTGCAGCAGGGCGATCAGGCGGTAGCCCTGGTTCCAGCCGCCCGGGCCGGCAAGGGCGTATCCCATGATGTACGGCCCCACCGAGGCCCCCACCCCCCACATGCAGTGCAGCCAACTCATGTGCCGGCTGGCATAGTGCAGGGCCACATAGTTGTTCAGCGCCGCGTCCACGCTGCCGGCCCCCAGCCCATAGGGCACCGCCCACAGGCAGAGCATCCAAAAGCAATGGCTGGCCGAAAAGCCAAACATCGCCGCCGCCGTAATACCCACGCTGGCGGCGGTCACCCGCCCGGCCCCCCACCGGCGGGTAAGCCGGTCGCTTTGCAGGCTGGAAACCACCGTGCCCACCGCGATGATCATCGAAACGGCCCCCGCGTAGGAAACAGGCACCCCAAACCCGCCGTACATGGAGGGCCAGGCCGACCCCAGCAGGGAATCCGGCAGGCCCAGGCTGATAAACGAGAGGTAGATCACGGCCAAAAGCAGATGAAGCATCTTGCGTCCCTCCTTGGTTTCTGATAGGATAATACCACGGAACAGGCCAATGTGTTAGAAATAAATCCCCAAAAAAATGCAGCAAAATCACCAGGAGGGACACGGCTATGGCAATAAGCGCATGCGGGCCGGTTTTTATCGACCAGCAGGGCCGGGAGATGGTCCAACACGGCACGCCGCTGTTTCCGGCGGCCTGCTACCAGGACGATATCCGCCGGGCCGAGGTGCCATGGCACTGGCACGAGGAACTGGAGGCGCTGGTGGTGCAGGCCGGGGCGGCCCGGGTCTCGGTAAATGGGGCCGACCATCTGGTAAAGGAGGGCGAGGGTTTTTTTATCAACGCCGGGGCTTTGCATGGGGCCTGGCCGGCAGGGGAGGGCAGCTGCCTTCTGCGCTCGGTGGTGTTCCACCCCCGGCTGGTGGGCGGCAGCGTGGACAGCATCCTCTGGCAGAAATACCTCGAGCCGCTGCTTTGCGACCCCTGCCGCCCCTGCGTGTTTTTGGGCGGCGCAAGGGAGTGGGAACAGGCCGCTTCAAGCGCGATCCAGGCGGCCTGGCAGGCCTGCGCGGCGGAGGCGGAGGGCTTTGAGTTTGTGGTGCGGGAAAGGCTTTCCGCCCTTATTTTTCTCCTTTTTCAAAACTGCCCGGCGCAGCAAAAAAGCCCCTCCGGCAAGGCCCTGCGGGATGGCGGGCGGGTCAAAGCCATGCTTCAGTATATCCAGCAGCATTATGCCGGAGCCCTCACCCTGGCCGCCATCGCCCAAAGCGCCAGCCTCAGCGAAAACGAGTGCCTGCGGTGCTTTCGCAGCATGACCGGCAGTTCCCCGATCCAGTACCTTAAACAGCTGCGCATCCAAAAGGCGGCGGAACTGCTGGCCTCGACCGACTGGAAGATCGCGGACATCGGGGCGGCGTGCGGATTTCAGGAGATGAGTTATTTTGCCAGGGCCTTCCGGGAACTCAAGGGCTGCACGCCCAGCGCCTACCGAAAAGGCCTGGCGCAAAACACAGCCAAATAAAACAGGGCCTCCAAAGGCCCGGCCGGCCCCGCGGACGCACCTCTCTTTTTTGTGCAGGGATCGAGAGGAAAATTTTTTATGTAACCTTTATACTACAAACAGCAGGGAGGATTTGCAGTATGGAATGGGTCGACCGGCTGAACGAGGCAATCGCCTATATTGAGGAGCATCTGACCGACGAGTTGGACAATAAGCAGCTTGGGCGGATCGCCTGCTGCTCGGCATATCACTTTGAGCGGATGTTCGCCTATATGGCGGGGGTGCCGCTGTCCGAGTATATCCGGCGGCGCAGGATGTCCCTGGCCGCCGTGGACCTGCAGGCAAACGGCATGCGCATCCTGGACGCCGCGCTCAAATATGGGTACAGTTCCCCCACGGCGTTTAACCGGGCGTTCCAGGCTGTGCACGGCATCGCGCCCTCCGCCGCAAAAAAGGCGGGGGCGCGGGTCAAATCCTTCCCGCCCATCGTATTCACCATCACTGTGAAAGGAGCGGAGGAAATGAACTACCGGATCGAAACAAAAGAGGCATTCCGTGTTGTAGGGGTGTCGGTGCCGCTGCACCGCGAGATCGAACAAAACTTTGCGGTCATCCCCCCAAAATGGCAGGAGATCACCCAAAACGGCACCCTGCAAAAACTTGTTGGCATGATGGACACGCCCCCCATGGGGGTGCTTGGGGTAAGCACCTGCAGCGATGACGGGCCGTGGCGCTATTACATTGCGGTAGCCACCACCCAGCCGCGGGGCGAACTGGAGGAATATGTGGTGCCGGCGGCCACCTGGGCCATCTTTCCCGGCCGGGGCCCGGGCCAGTCGATCCAGGAGCTGGAAAAGCGCATCGTGACCGAGTGGCTGCCCACCTCGGGCTACGAGTACGGCAATGCCGCGGATATAGAGGTCTACCTCAACGCCGACCCGCAGAACTCGGAGTACGAGGTCTGGATCCCGGTGGTAAAAAGGCAGCAGTAAAACGTGGGGGCCGGGCGCGGCAAACCCGCCCGGCCAAACGCTGCAAACCCCGCAGCCCGCGCGCAAAAATCCACACAGCAGCGCCGGGGCGCGCTCCAGAAGGAGCGCGCCCCGGCGTTTTGCGGCGGCGCTTGGGCCGCCGCCTGTCCCGCCCTTGCGGCGGGGCGGGAGAGGGCAAACCTGCCCTTCGCGTCCACCCCCCACGCCCGCTTTTGGCCCTTGCGGCGGGTGGGGCGGGAAAGGTCATTCCTCGTCGGCAAACAGGCGCAGGTACCGCTGGGGGTCGTAGCCGGTGGCCTTTTGCAGCGCGCCGGTCAGGGTGTCGCCGGCGGCGCGCAGGGCGTCCATCTCCAGGTCCGCCGCCACCCGGCCCTTGTGCAGGATGATGGCCCGGTCCAAAAACGGCTCGGCCTCCTCCAGGTAGTGGGTGGCCAGCAAAACGGTCTCGCCGCCGCGCAGGCTGCCCGCCAGCAGCTTCAAAAAGTCCCGCCGGGTCAGCGGGTCCTTGCCCAAAAAGGGTTCGTCCATCAAAAGATACCGCGCGCGCTTGGCCATGCCGGCCGCCACCTCCACCTTGGCCCGCTGCCCGGTGGACATTTTTTCGATCCTCTGCCGCGGGTCAAGTTCAAAAAACTCCAGCAGCTTGCGGTAGCGATTTGCATCAAACCGGGGGAAAAAACGGGCCAGGAATTCCGCGTACTCCGCCGGGTCCATCGCGGGGAAATAGCTGCCCTCGCCGGTCATGTAGGCCAGCTGGTGGTACATCGCCTGGGGCGGCTGGCCGTCAAACAGCACCCGGCCGCCGGTCAGGCAGACAAGGCCGGCCGCGGTCCGCAGCAGGGTGGTTTTGCCGGCCCCGTTTTCGCCCAAAAGGCCCACCACCTGCCCGTCCGGGATGGCAAGGCTTGTGGCAAACAGCCCCCGGCCCAGCGCTTCGCGGTTTTTGGCCGTGGGGCCGCAGCCGTACAGCTTTTCGGCGTTTTCCAATACGATCACTGCAATGCCACCTCCTGCCCGGTCATAAAATAACAGTATGCGGCCAGCGCCTCGCTGCCGTAGGGGTCGGCCTGCCCAAACCGGCAGCTGCGGCGGGGGCTCCAGGCCTGCCAAAAGGCCCGCCAGGCGTCCTGCCGCCAGTCCCCGGCCAGGATCCCCTCGTACAGCCGCCGGCCCTGTCCCCACACCGCCACGCTCACCTCGCCGGCAAGGTAGGTATCATCCTTCCAAAGGCCGGCGGGAGGCTGCTCGGCCGCGTGGGGCAGCCGCTGCTGCACCGTTACCAGCCGCTCGCCGTCCTCGCTGAGGCCCGCGCCCAAAAACTGCGCGGCGGCGTCCGCCTGCTCAAGGCGCAGCAGCTCCTTTACCGTAAATTTGCCGTTTTCCACCCGCAGGGCCGCGGCGCAGCTGCCGGCCCAGGGCGGGCCGGCCGTCTGCCCCGTATTGTCCGGGTAAAGCACCAGGCCTATGTCCGCATGGCTGGTTTTGGCCGGGCTGCAAAAGTGCACCTCGCATTGCTCCTGCCCCTCGGGCAGGGATAACAGAAAGGCCTCGTCAGTCACCGCGCCGGCCTCATCCAGCGCGGCGGCCACAAGGGCGTTTTGCCGGCACAGCACCAGCACCATCCCATCCTGCCCGGCCGGGGCCGCGCCCTCCAGCTTCCCCGGCAGGACGGCGGCGGGGCTCACCGACCCAATGGGGCGGGAATAATCCAAAAACTCCATCCCGGTGCCCTCGGCCCCGGCCGCCGCAACCTGTGTCGAACTGCCCCACCGCTCAATGCAGAATACCCTCGTCTCGCCGTTTGCGGTAAGGGCCAAAAACTCGCGCTGCCCGGCCCGGGTGCGCCATGTTTTGTAAGAGAACTTCCTTGCCAGCCGCCCGGCTTGCTGGTCGGCCTCGCTGGCAGCTTCACCCGGAACGGCCAGCTGCCAGATCTGCGGGCCGGGGGCGCCGATCATCACGCTGCCGCTGCAAAAGGTAAACCGCCCGCCCTCGGGGGCGGCCAGGCGCAGGCCGCTGTCAAACACAGCAAGGTCCCGGCCCTCAGCCCCCCACACGTTGATGTAAAAGGCGATCTCGTCGGTGGTGATCTGCCAGCAGGCATTGCCGGCCCCATCGGTGGTCTGCCGCGGCGCGCTGGTGTCCGCGCCCGGCGCGGGCTGTAAGGTCACCGAGTCGTAATAGCCGCGGCTCTGCGCCGCTTCCTCGGCGGCATACTGGGGGACAAAGCGGTTCTGCACCCCCGCCCCAGTGAGGGTGAAGTCTATCCGGAACAGGTTGTCCCGCACCGCGCCCTCCACGGTTACCCCATCAAGGGCCGACCGTTCGCCCGCAAGGTCCTGCAGGGCCAGGCCGCTGCGGCCGGCCAGCGCAAAAATGGCCCCATACCACAGCACGACCCCCGCAAGGGCCAGCGCGGCCAGCGCCGCCAGGGTGCGGTAGGGCGCCAGGGCTTTTTTGAGGTTTTTCATCTGATTTCGCGCCCCCTTTCTCAAAGATTCTGCGCCCGCGCAAGGCTGCGCAGGGCGCTGGCCCAGGCGATGCCGGCAAGGGCCAGCTGGGCCAGCAGCACCAGCGGTTCATGGATCGGCCGGACCTGCTGAAGCGACAGCATAAACTGCCTGAACAGGGTGTCAAGGCAGAGCAACACCGACGCCGCCAGCAGGATGCCGTGTGCCAGCCGCATCAGCCCCCGCCGCATGCACAGCGCCTGCAGGCAGCTTACCATGGCCAGCAGGTGGGCGGCAAACAGCAGGGCCGCAAGCGGGGCCAGGGGCAGCAAAAGCCGCATCCAGCTCGAGCGCACCATGCTTAAAAACAGCCCATTGTGCAAAAATGGGGTGGCGGCCTGCCAGCTTTGCAGGGTGCCGCCAAGCCCGGCCAGCCGGGCCGCCGCTTCGCTGTCCCGCGCAAAGGCCATTGCCCGCCCCAGTGCGCAGAGCGGCGCATACAGCAGCATGTTCCACAGCGCGGTGGCCGCAATTACGGCGCCAATGGCCAACAGCCCGCTCAAAACCCCGGCCGCAAACACCGCGCCGCGCGGCCCCGGCAGGGTCATAAGGGTATAGATGCTCCGGCTGCGCCCATTCTGCCGCGCCGTGACCCAAAAGTTCAAAAGGGCCGCCGCCGCAATAAAGCCGGCCGGCACCAAAAACGAAAGGCTGTAGGTGGTCAGCAGCTCGGGGGTGGAAAATCCCTCGCTGAGCAGCCCGGGCGAAAACCCGGTGGCCAGCAAAGCAAACGCCAGCAAAAACTGGATGGGCCCTACCGCCGCCAGCAAAACGGCCAGCGGCCGGCGGATGGCCCGCAGCTGGTATTCGGCAAGGGTCAAAACATTCCGCATGGGTCAGGTCCTCCTTTGGGGGCCGCCGCACCGCCGCAAAAATGCGGCCCGGGCCGGCCCGAATGTATTAGTAATGTAGTACATACAGGGCAAAAAAACAGGGGATACAGCGGCGGCGGTATGGGCCCGCAAAGGCCCGGGGCCCGGGCCGCCCTGCCGGCAAAGCCGCCGCCGGGGGGCTAATCCTCCCACAGTTCGCTGATCAGGGCAATGGCCTTTTTGTAGCTTAAATGGTTTTGGCGGGCCTTGTTTACAAACTCGCGGCAAAGGCCAAGGGTCAGCTCCTGCTCAATGCGGGCGTAAAGTTCGGGCGTCACCCGCACCGTGCTGGGCCGGTTGCCCTCGGTAACCACATAGCCCTCCTCCTCCATCAGGCGGTAGGCCTTTTGCACCGTGTTGGGGTTTACGTTGGCCTGCACCGCAATCTCGCGCCGGCTGGGCAGCGCGTCGCCGTTCTGCACGGCGCCGCACAGGATCTGCTGCTTTACATACCCGGCCAGCTGAAGGTAAACCGGCTGGCGGTCGTCCAGCGCAAGATGGTCAAAGGCGATCATGGGGTCCCTCCTTCCTGTGGGAATTGTATCGCATCACAAAGGGCCGTATGCCGCCGGGCCAACTCCGCGGCTGGCCGCGCCGGCCGCGAAAAACCTGCCGCGGCATATCCGTTTTTCCGGCGCGGCGCGCGGGGGCTTTTTGGCAAACGCGGCGTGTGTACCAATGCCGTAGTACACTACTTTGTGCGTATTATAGCATTAGTACACCCGGAATGCAAGAGGGTTTTGCAAAAAAGTAAAACGCCGCCTGCCGTTTAAGGCAGGCGGCGCGGGAATGGCCGTTGGAAGCGGGGAAATAGGCGAGGCAAAAAGGGGATCGGCCGGCCGTTCAGCCCTCGCCGCCCGGGGCGGGGGAGCCGCCCTTGCCTGCGGCGCGGGCCTGCTTGATGGATTCCTCAATGGCAAAGCCCTCATCCAGCTGGTCGTAGAGCAAAAACTGCGCCAAAAACTGGATGTACCAAACCCCCAGCACCGGCAAAAGCAGCAGGGTCCAGGGGGCAAACAGGATCATCACGGCCAGGTAGGCCATCTGCAGCAGCCCCACCCCCATCACCCGCGCAAAGTGCCGGATGCAAAACAGCAGGCAGTTGCGCAGCCGCACCAGGTTTTTTTGCCGGAACAGCACCAGCTGCGGCCAGTACAGGGTCAGGATCGCCACAAACAGCAGCACCGAAAAAAGGAACAGGCAAACCGTGCCAAGGCTGGGGGCCGCCTGCGCCCACCAAAACAGATGGCACATAAAGGCGTACAGCCCGCAAAACAGGCCCATCACCGCGCCGGGCAAAAGGCTGTCGCGCCAGTTGTTTTTCCAGGCCGCGCGCCAGTTTGCCCACCAGCCGCCGGAGGCGTCCCGCAGCGCCCGCAGCACCGAATCCGCCAGGCAGGCCCAAAACGGCCCCAGCACCGCACCGCCCGCAAGGCAGCAGGGCACAAGCAGCAGCAGGCTGGACGAGAGCAGCGACACCGCGATGCCCGCGGCCAGCGGCAGCGCGCCCAGCAGGGTGATCAGGTTGATGCGCAGCCAGCGGCCGGCGTGCAGCGAAAGCAGCTGCTTGTACCGGTTAAAACCGGTCTGGCGCACCTCGGGGTCGTATAAGGGGTCCTCGGCAATAAACAGGCCCATCTCAAACACCCTCCTTTTGCAGCCGTTCCCACAAAAGGCCGCATTCTTCCATGTGCTTTGCGCTGTGCCCGGGGGCAAAGCTGCGCCGGGCCAGCCACAGCCCATCGGCCTCCAGCCAGCCCTCCTCTAAGGTGTCGTACTCGGCGTCAAAGCCCTCGGGGTCTTCCAAAAGAAAAAAGTAGCTGTCGCAGGCGCTCAGATCCGCCACCAGCTTTACGTTGGAGGCGTAGCCGTACATCGCGTCCTGCCCTTCGGCGGTGGTGTATTGGTTCAGCTGTACCACCACCCGGCCGTCCCCGTTGCAGTCCGCCCCCAGGGCCTCCAGCCGCTCCTGCCAGCGGGCGGCCGCCTCCTCTGAGAGGGGATACTGCCCCACATAGGCCACCTGGTAATCCGGCCGCACCTGGCTTACCGCATTCCAGATCAGGTCCGCCGCGATCAGCACCAGCACCGCGCCTATCAGCAGCTGCCATTTGTGGTACTCCCACCAGTTGCGCCGCGCCTCGCGTTTGGTAAGGGTTTTATGCTCTTCGGGCTGTACGTCCCGGTATTTCCATTTCAGATATTCGCTGGCCATCTCTGGGCACCCCTTTCTTTCATTAAAACGCCGGCCTGCCCGGCCCGCTCACTCCCGGGTGGTGCCGCCGGCGGCGTAGTGCACCGGCAGGCATACCAGGCTGGGCAGGTTGCTGCGGTCCTCCCGCAGCAGCAGGTCCGCGCAGGTCTCGGCCAGCCGGCCGATCGGCTGCACAATGGTGGAACAGCAGTATTCCCCGGTGGCAAACCGGCGGATGCCGTCAAACCCGATCATCTGCACGTCCTCGGGCACCCGCAGGCCCAGTTCGGCCAGCATGGCCCGCACCTTGCAGGCCAGTTCGTCGTTTACGCAAAAGATGCCGTCGTACAAAAGCCGGCCCTCACGCAGGTGCCCGGCCAAAAACCGGCGGAAGGGCTCGTAGCCATCCTCGTCCCGCAGGCGCAGCTCGGCGCACTCCACCCCGTGCTGGCGGCAGGCCGAGGCAAACCCGTCTCCCCGCTTGTCCGACTCGCCCGGAACCGACGAGCCGATGCGCAAAAACAGCGGCCGTTTGCAGCCAAGGGCCAGCAGCTTTTCGGCCGCCAGCTGCCCGCCGCCAAAATTGTCCGATGCAACGCAGGGCACGCTGGGGCTGAAATACCGGTCGATGCTCACATAGGGCAGCTGCGGGTCCACCGTGAGGTCGGGGGTGTAGGTAAGCCCAATAATGCCGTCCACCTTGTTCTGCTGCACCATCTGGATGCAGCGCTGCTCGGCCTCGGGGTCCGAGGCGGTCAGCGAGAGCAGCACCCGGTACTTTTTGGCGCTCAGCACCTGGCACAGCTCCTGTGCCAGCGCCGAAAAAAACGGCCCGGTCACGCTGGGCAAAATCAGCGCCACCGTAAAGGTGCGCCGGGCCTTGAGCCCCCGCGCATAGCTGTTTACCTGGTAGCCCAGCTTTTGGGCCGCTTGCTCTACCCGGCGGCGGTATTCCTCGCCCACCGGCAGCTCGTTGAACACCTTGGAAACGGTGCCCAGCGCCACCCCCGCCTCGCGGGCCACGTCCTTCATGGTGGGCGCGCCGCCCTGCTGCTTCATGCCGTGTCACTCCTTATTAAGGCGGGGCCGGCCGGGGCCGGCGTTTTGCCGCCGGCCCCAGCGTATGCCTGCCGCCTGTATCCTGCCCTCCGGGCGGTTTGGCGGCTGAGCCCCCGCCGGCCGGGCCCGGCGCCCAGACTTTGGGCGTTTTGCCGGTGGGTTTCACCCGCCGTTTCATGAAATTCCCCCGATGTTTTTTATTATATTCATGAAACGTTATTTTTCAAGTGCCTTTCATCAAAAAAGGCGTCACCCCCGAACAAAACGTGAAAATGCACAATAAACGCCCTTTTTGTTCGTGCATAACGGATAATTTCAAATTTTATTCACAAAAAGGATTGACAGCGGCCCATTTGCGGCCTATTCTGGTAACAAAGGTTCGTGTAACGTTTCACAACGCGTGAATCAAGCAGTACCCCCCATCGTCCGGCTGTCTTCGTGGTTTTCGCAAGACCCGCGGCAGGGGCGGGGCGCAATGAAACAGGCGAACCAAACCGTTTCCCCATCCACCGCAACCGCACCTTTCCAAAATCCAACAACAGGAGTGAGCTGCAATGGCAAAAACGACCCTCATGGCCGGGGCTGGCCCGGCAGCCGCCGCGGCCCGGCCGGCCCGGCGGGGCAAGACCCTTGGCAGGCGCATCCGGGACAACTGGCAGATGTACCTGCTGCTGCTGATCCCGGTGGCGCTGACCCTCATCTACAAGTACATCCCCATGTACGGCATCCAGATCGCCTTCCGCGATTTCAAGGCAAGCCTTGGCTATGCCGGCAGCGAATGGGTGGGCTGGTACTGGTTCAAACGGTTTTTCAGCGCGCCCACCTGCTGGCGCATGATCAAAAACACGGTGCTTATCAGCCTGTACAGCCTCTTGTGGGGGTTCCCCATCCCCATCTTCCTCTCGCTCATGATCAACCAGCTGCGGCACCCCAAATTTAAGCGGGTGGTGCAAACGGTTCTCTACGCGCCGCACTTTATCTCGATCATGGTCATCTGCGGTATGCTGCGCATCTTTTTAAGCCCCTCGGGCGGGCTGCTCAACCTGCTGCTGGGCTCCAGCGTGGACTTCCTCACCGAGTCCAGCGCCTTCCGCACCATCTATGTTGCCTCGGGCGTCTGGCAGGACGCCGGCTGGGGCTGCATCATCTACCTGGCCACCCTTGCCAACGTGGACCCCGGCCTTTACGAGGCCGCCAAGGTGGACGGTGCCTCCATCTTCCAGCGCATCCTCCACATCGACATCCCGGCCCTGATGCCCATGGCGGTGCTCAACCTCATCATGGCGGCCGGCGGGCTGATGAACGTCGGGTTTGAAAAGGTCTGGCTGTTGCAGACCGACCTCAACAAGGCCGCCTCGGACGTCATCGCCGTGTATGTGTACGAGCAGGGCATCCAAAGCGCCAAGTACAGCTATTCCACCGCGGTGGGGCTGTTCAACACGGTGGTCAACATCCTGCTGCTGCTCATTGTAAATAAGGTCGCGTCCAAAGCCTCGGACGTCGAATTTATGTAAAGGAGGCCGCTTACTCATGACAAGCGCCCATAAAAAGGCCCGCGGCATGTCGGACAAAACCAGCGAGGCCATCCTGATCTTTATCTGCGCCGTCGTGCTGCTGCTGGTGGCCTACCCGCTCTACTATGTGGTGGTCGCCTCCTTCTCGGACCCCTACGAGGTCTACGCCGGCAAAACCTTCCTGTTGCCCAGCGGCTTTACGCTGGAGGGCTACAAGTCGGTCTTCCTCAACGACGGCATTGTCTCCGGCTTTCTCAACTCGGTCAAATACACGGTCATCGGCACCATCTTCTCGGTGGTCATGCTCTACATCACCGCCTACCCCCTGGCCCAGAAGGACCTGCCCGGCCGCAAGCTGATAAGCCTCTTTTTCCTCATTACCATGTACTTTGGCGGCGGGCTGGTGCCCACCTACTTAGTGGTCAAGCAAACCGGCCTTGTGGGCAGCATGTGGTCCCTCTTTTTGCCCGGCGGCGTGGGGGTAGGCAACATGATCATCGTGCGCAACTACTTCCAAAACAGCATCCCCCACGACCTTTTGGAGGCCAGCCGCATCGACGGCTGCACCAAGTTCCGCACCTTTATCAAGGTGGTCATCCCGCTCTCGATGCCCATTCTGGCCGTGATGGTCGTCTTTTCCATGGTGGCCTACTGGAACGACTGGTTCACCGCCCTGATCTACCTGGGCGGCCAGGGCTCGCCGCTGCCGCTGGTGATGCGCAACATCCTGATCAAGAGCAGCGCCACCGCCAGCCAGGCCTCCACCATCTCGGGCGGCTACGCCGAACTCAACAAGCTCACCGAGCTGCTCAAGTTCTGCTCGATGATCGTGGCGGCCCTGCCCATGCTCATCGTCTACCCATTTGTGCAGAAATACTTTGAAAAAGGCTTTATGGCCGGCGCGGTCAAGGGCTGAGGAAGGAGGACGCATCATGAAACGGTCAACAAAACAAAGGGCCTGCGGCCTTCTGGCCGGCGGCCTGCTGCTGGCCCTCTTGCCCGGCTGCAGCGGCGGGCTGGTCAGCAATGTCAACAACGGCGCCATCAACCCCAACACCGACCAGACCGAGTTTGACATCATGGGCGGCATGTCCGCCCTCTCGGCCGGCTACGAGGATCACGAGGTGCTGAACGCTTTGCAAAAGAGCGCCGGCGTTTCGATCCACTGGGAGACCATGAGCGACTCGCTGGCCGAGCAGGTCAACATCCGCATCACCGGCGGCCAGCTGCCGGACGCCTTTATGGGGGTGGGCTTTTCCAACTACGACATCGCCCGCTACGGCGACGACGGCACCTTTTTGGACCTGACCCCCTACCTCACCCCGGAGATCATGCCCAACCTCTGCGCCGTGCTGGAGGCCCACCCCGAGATCAGGGCCGCCATCACCATGGAGGACGGCGGCATCTACGGCCTGCCCTCGGGTGAGCAGATGACCACCGCCGGCATCGGCGCGCCGATGGACGAGGCCTTCTCGATCTTCTCGGTGCCCCAGTACAGCATGATCAACAAGGCCTGGCTGGACGAACTGAACCTCCCGATGCCCACCAGCCTGGATGAACTGCACGATGTGCTCAAGGCATTTAAGGACAACGACATGTCGGCCCGATACTACGGCAACGCGCCGGGCAGCACCATCCCCATGACCACCGGCTTTGATGAATGGTGCTGGGGCCAGAACATCTTTTATGCCGGCTTTGGCTTTACCAACTGGCCCAACGACGTCATCAACGACATCCACCTCACCGGCGACGGCAAGGTCGAATTTGTCTGCACCACCGACGCCTACCGCGACTGCATCACCTATTTCCACGACTGGTACGCCGAGGGCCTGATGGACGTGGAGATGTTCAGCCAGAGCGACAGCCAGCTTATCGCCAAGTGCCAGCAGGGCTATGTGGGGGTCTCCACCTGGTGGTACATCGAGGAGCTGATGGGCGACTACGCCAAGGACTACGTCTTTTTGCCGCCCCTCACCGGCCCCAAGGGCACCCAATACGAGGGCACCTGCGGGGTCACCATCCGCCCGGGCACCCCCATCAGCTCGGGCCAGCTCAACATCACCAACAAGTGCCAGAGCCCCATCAACCTGCTCAAATTCTTTGACCAGTGGTACGACGGCGAAACCGTGATGCAGCTGCAGTATGGGCCGATCGGGGTGTTCTTTACCGGCAAGGACGACAAGGGCATGTGGCTCTCGATCAGCGATGAGGAGGCCCGCGCCAAGTACGGCAAGAGCGGCGGTGAGCTGCGCAATGTGTACGAGGTGTTCGGCCCCAAGCTGGTGCTGGCCGAATACTACAACGAGGTCTTTTACATGGAGCCGCGCGCCATCGAGCGGCTGACCGACCTGGACGAATCCTGGATGCCCTATGTCAAGGATACCACCTTCTACCCGGTGGACTGCGTGTTTACCGGCATGGAGATGGAAACCATCGACTGGCACAAGCCCGATTTTGAAAGCGCGGTGCGCGAGCAGGAGGGCCTTTGGATCAAGGAGGGCGGCCCCACCGACGCCGAGTGGGAGGCCTACAAGCAGCGCCTGGCGGACAAATGCGGCCTTAACGACCTGATCCAGGCCTATCAGGACGCCTACGACCGGTACGCCCAAACCCGGTGACCCAAATTTTTACCATCCTGCCCTGCCGCGGTCTTGACATCCAGGCCGCGGCAGGGCAAAATAGACTGAGGAGGGGAACGACCCATGACCAGCCCAAAACTGCAGCAGGCCCGGGATTTTGAGGCCCAGTACGGCCCGCGCATTCCCGATGCCGAGCGCCCGGCGTTTCACGCCACCCCCACCATCGGCTGGATGAACGACCCCAACGGTTTTTCGGTTTACAAGGGCGAATGCCACCTTTTTTACCAGTACCACCCCTTTTCCAACGAGTGGGGGCCGATGCACTGGGGGCATTTAAAAACCCGCGATTTTCTGCACTGGCAGCGGCTGCCCGCCGCCCTTGCGCCGGATGAGGCATACGACGCCGCGGGCTGCTTTTCGGGCGGGGCGGCCGAGCTGCCGGACGGCCGGCAGCTGCTGATGTACACCGGCGTGCAGCGCGAGCGCACCCCCGAGGGTTTTTTGCAGGAGATCCAAACCCAGTGCGTGGCCATTGGGGATGGGGTAAACTACCAAAAACTCGGCCAAAACCCGGTGCTGGATGCCAAAGACCTGCCCGAGGGCGGCAGCCGGATCGATTTCCGCGACCCCAAGCTCTGGCGGGGGGAGGACGGGGCGTATTACGCCGTGATCGGCAACCGCACCCGGGACGGCAGCGGCGCCATCCTGCTCTACCAAAGCGCGGACGGCTGCCAGTGGCGCTTTGTGCGCACCCTGGACGCCTGCCAAAACCAGTACGGCCGCATGTGGGAGTGCCCGGACTACTTTGCGCTGGACGGCAGGCAGGTTTTGCTTACCAGCCCGCAGGAGATGACCCCCATCGGCCTGGAGTTCCACGCCGGCAACGGCACCCTCTGCCTGATGGGCCACACCGCGCCGGACGGCGGCTTTGTGCGTGAGCGGGTGCAGGCGGTGGATTACGGCCTGGATTTTTACGCCCCCCAGACCCTGCTTGCTCCGGACGGCCGGCGGATCATGATCGGCTGGATGCAGAACTGGAGCACGGTGGGGGCAAAGCCGGATCACTGCCGGTGGTTTGGCCAGATGAGCCTGCCGCGGGAGCTTTCGGTGCAAAACGGGCGGCTGGCCCAGCAGCCGGTGCGGGAGCTGGAGGGCTGCCGCGGCCCGGCGGTGGTGCACCACCACATCCTGGTCAGCGGCGAGACCAACCTGCCAGGCATCGCGGGCCGGGTGCTGGATATGACCGTCTCGGTGCGGCCGATGGGGCAGGGGTCCTACCGGTGGTTCTGCATCCACCTTGCCAAGGACGGCGAGCACGACACCATCCTGCGCTTTAAGCCAAACGAGAGCATTTTAAAAATCGACCGCACCCGCAGCGGCCTGCCGCACGACATTGTAAATACCCGCAGCTTTTTGGTGCGCCAGCGGGAGGGCGAGGTAAAACTCCGGGTCATCCTGGACCGGTTCAGCGTCGAGGTGTTTGTAAACGACGGCGAGCAGGCGGCCAGCGCGGTGATCTATACCCGGCCCGAGGCCCAGGCCATCACCTTTGAGGCGGAGGGCCAGCTGTTGATGGACGTGGAAAAATACGACCTTGTGCTGTAACGCCCGGCCCGCCGCCAAGGCGGGGACGCCGGCGCTTTATAAAAAACAAAAGCATCGCCCGGCAGGCCGTTTTGGCATGACCGGGGGGTGCAAAAGCGAAGGGATGATGCAGCATGGCAAACGCGCGCTTTGACGTGGTGGCTCTGGGCGAGCTGCTGATCGATTTTACCCAAAACGGCTGTTCCGGCCAGGGCAACCCGCTGTTTGAGGCAAACCCCGGCGGCGCGCCCTGCAACGTGCTGGCCATGCTTACCAAGCTGGGCCGGCGCTGCGCCTTTGTGGGCAAGGTGGGGCAGGACCTGTTTGGCCGGCAGCTGGCGGCGGCGGCCGGCGAGGCCGGCATCTGCATGGACCATCTTGTGTTTGACCCGGCGGTGGGCACCACCCTGGCCTTTGTGCAGACCCTGCCGGGGGGCGACCGGGATTTTTCCTTCTACCGCAGCCCGGGCGCGGACATGATGCTTACCGAAAACGAGCTGCCGCTCGGGGTCATCGCCTCCAGCCGCATCTTCCACTTTGGCACCCTCTCCATGACCCATCCGGGGGTGCGGGCGGCCACCGTCAAGGCCATCGGGTGCGCCAAACAGGGCGGCGCGCTCATCTCGTTCGACCCCAACCTCCGCCCGCCCCTCTGGGCCAGCCTTGCCGAGGCCAAGGCCCAGATCGAATATGGCCTTGCCCACTGCGATATCCTGAAAATTGCCGACAACGAGCTGGAATTTATGACCGGCGAAACCGATTTTGACAAGGGCGCCGCCATTTTGCAGCAGCAGTATCCGGGCATCCGGCTGCTCAACGTCACCGCCGGGGCCGCAGGCAGCCACGCCTATTACAAAAACCTGCGGGTGTTTGTGCCGGCCTGCCAAAAGGGCGGGGTCATCGAGACCACCGGCGCGGGCGACACCTTCTGCGCCTGCGTGCTGGGCTTTGTGCTTGAACACGGGCTGGAAAACCTCACCGAGGCAAAGCTCAGCGAAATGCTGCGCTTTGCCAACACCGCGGCCTACCTGGTCACCACCAAAAAGGGCGCCATCCGGGCCATGCCTACCCCCGCGCAGGTACAGGAGTGCATGGAGTAAGACAGCATTATTTTACACAATTCCAAAAAGCAGCGGCCGCAAAAGTGGCGGCCGTAAGTTTTTTGGGCTGCACAGCCTGTCCGGGCAAAACGCCTTGCGGATAGCGGATAAAGGGCAGGAGCGCCGGCCCTACAACCTCTGCCGCGCCCGGGCCTCGGCCCCGGCAATGCGCAGCAGCCGGGGCATGGCGTGGGCAAAAAACTGGTCAAAGGCGCTGCAAAAATAATTGTGGGGGCCGTCCTTTGCGTCGATCCAGTCCCTTTTGCAGCCCCCGCCGCAAAGGGGGAACCAGCGGCAGCCGGCGCATTCCGCCGGCTTTGCCTGCCGCCAGCGCAAAAAGGCCCGCGCCCGCTCGCCCGCGATCAGATCGGCCAGCGGCTGGTCGGCCAGGCTGCCCAGCTTCCATTCGTCCAGCGCGTAAAAATCGCAGGGGTAAAGGCTGCCGTCGCTCTCCACCACAAAATAGCCGCCGCACCGCCCGCAGCTTGCGCAGGCCGGTTCGCCGCTGCCCAGCAAAAGGTTTACATAATCGTCAAACAGGCGGATGCTGTGGTAATGGCCGCCGGCCCAGTCGGCATACCAAAGGTCGAACAGCCGGCATAAAAAATCCCCGTAGGCTTTGGGCGTAAGCGAAAAGGCCTGTTTGCCCCGTGTTTGGCCAATGGGGTCAAGGCAGGGGATAAACTGCATATACCCAAGCCCCAGCCTTTTTAGCTCGTTATAAATTTTTTCGGGCCGGCGGGCCGCCTGGGCCGTGACCACACAGAGGGCGTTTACCAGAACGCCCTGCCCCTGCAAAAGCCGCAGCGCGCGGCAAACGGCGTTCCAGCTGCCGTTTTTGCGCGCGTCCGCCCGGTAAAGGTTGTGCAGTTCCTTGCAGCCGTCCACCGAAAGGCCCACCAAAAAGTTCTCCCGCTTTAAAAAGGCGGCCCATTCCTCGTTCAGCAGCACCCCGTTGGTCTGGATGGCAAACTCCGTGTGTACACCGGCAGGGCAGCGCGCGCGGGCCTGGGCGGCAAAATACCGGAAAAACTCCAGCCCCGCCAGGGTGGGCTCGCCCCCCTGGAAGGTAAAATTCACCGTACCCCCGGCTTCGCAAAGGCCATAAGCCTGCCGCAGCAGGGTATCCGCCAGGGCAGGGGGCATCACGCCGCTGCTTTTTACCGCGCGGTTGTTGGAGGCGTCCTCATAAAAGCAGTAGCCGCAGCGCAGGTTGCAGGCGCTGGAGGCGGGCTTTACCAGCAAATGAAGATTTTTCATCATCAGCGCAGCACAAAAAACTGCTCGTACCACAAAATAAAGCTGTAAATGCTCCAGATCTGGGTCATTGCGCCGGGGCGGGCGGTGCCGTTTTTGTGGGCATCCAGCAGGGCAAGGCAGGCCTCGGGCACAAAGAATTTGGCGCAGATCTCCCCTTCAAAGGCCTCTTTGACCATGTTGTAGTATCGATCCTGCCGCAGCCAATCGTTCAGCGGCACCGGGAAGCCTAACTTTTTGCGCTTTGCCACGCTCTCGGGCAGCTGCTTTAAGGCCGCGGCCCGCAGGGCGATCTTGGTCTCGCTCTTGCTGCTGCGGTACCGCTGGGGGATGCGGGTGGCCAGCGCCAGCATCTCCCGGTCCAAAAAGGGCACCCGCAGCTCAAGGCTGTTGGCCATGCTCATCCGGTCGGCCTTGAGCAGGATGTCGTACAGCATCCAGGTGTGGATGTCCACCCATTGCAGCACGGTGGGCTCGTCCTTGGCGGGCGCGGCGTCAAAATAGGGCTTGAACCACTCCTCCGGCTTTTTGGCGCGGTAGTCTTTTTTCAGGTACCTGTCCCGCTCGGCCGGGCTGGCAAACACATAGTTGGCCCGCATAAACCGCTGCCACGGCTCCATGCCGCCCCGCACCAAAAAGTGTTTGCCCTTAAACGGGGGCAGCGCCCCGGCAATGCGGGCGGCCAGCCGGCGCACCGGGCGGGGCACCCTTTTTTCGTAGTCCATAAAATGCACGGCCTGGCAGTACATGGGGTAACCGCCAAACAGCTCGTCCGCCCCTTCGCCGCTCAGCACTACCTTAACGTGCTTTGCGGCGTTTTTGGTCAAAAAGTAGAGCGGCACCTCGCTGGGGTTGGGCATCGGCTCGTCCAGATACCACTGGATGGTCTTATTTGCCTCAAAAAACTCTTCGGCGCCCACCTTGTTGGCAATCGACGGCACCCCGATCTCCCGGCTGAAGGCCTGGGCGTAGGGCAGTTCGCTGTACTGCTCCTCCTCGTAGCCCACGCTGAAGCTTTTCACCCTGGGGGTGCCCTTGGCCACCTCGTTTACCACAAAGCTGGAGTCCACCCCGGACGAGAGCAGGCAGCCTACCTCCACGTCCGCGATCTGGTGGGCGGCCACGCTCCCGGCAAAGGTTTTGGCGATCTCGCCCTCCCAGTCCTCCAGCGTTTTACTCTCGTCGATCTGGTACTCGATGGAAAAATACCGCTGGATGGCTATTTCCCCATCCTTCCAGCGGAACCAATGGGCCCCCGGCAGCTTGTAAACGTCCCGGAACATGGTCTCGTTGCCCGGGATATACTCGATCGAGAGGTATTCCGGCAGCCGCTCCTCGTTCAGTTCTTTTACAAAGCCGGGGTGGGGCAAAAAGCTCTTGATCTCGCTGCCAAACAAAAAGTGCCCGCCCCTGTTGTAGTAGTAAAGGGGCTTGATGCCAAACACATCCCGCGCGCCAAAAAACTCCCGCCGGGCCTTATCCCACAAAACAAAGGTAAACATGCCCCGCAGCCGGCCGGGCAGGCTTTCGCCCCACTCCTCATAGCCGTGCAGCAGCACCTCGGTGTCGCACTGGGTGGCAAAGGTGTGGCCGGCGGCCTGCAGCTCGGCGCGCAATTCGCGGAAGTTGTAAATCTCGCCGTTGTACACGCACACAAGGCGGCCGTCCTCATTGAACATGGGCTGCGCCCCGCCCGCAAGGTCGATGATCGAGAGCCGCCGGTGGCCCAGCGCGGCCTGCTCATCCACATAATAGCCCTCGCCGTCCGGCCCGCGGTGGATGATCAGGTCGGCCATGGCCTTGATGGTCTTTTTTGCCTGTTCAGGGTCATGCTTTGCCGCTGCAAAGCCAACAATGCCGCACATAGGCGCGCCTCGCTTTCCGTTTGATGCTTGATCCGGCTACCCCCGCAGGCCCTTGTTGCCGTAGTAGCGGGCGGTTTTGCGGTAGTAGTTCAGCTGGCTTTTCAGGTACCACAAAAGGCGCTTTGCCGAAAAATCCTCCCGGCAAAACAGCTGGTGCGCGCACCTGCCCGCCTTTCGCAGCCGCTCGGCCTCGGCCAAAAGGGCCTTGTCTTTCAGATACCGGCGGATCACCCCAAACGGCGCGATCATCCAAAGGCTCTCGGCGTCGGCAATGGTCAGTTCCTGCTCCTTGCCCCCGATCAGGTCCTCCGCGATCCACCGGGCCAGGTTGTACCCGCTGGCCGTTACAAAATAGCTGCTGCGGCCCTGCCGCGGGTTCATCTCAAACAGCTTGTACTCGCCGGTGCGCCCGTCCAGCTTCATGTCAAAGTTGGAAAAGCCCTTCCAGCCCACATCCTCCAAAAAGGCGCGGATCTTCTGCATCAAGGCGTCGTCCCGCACGCTCAAAATGGCGGCGTAGTTGCCAATGCCCTCGGGGGTCTGCTCCTCCAAAAGGGGCCGGCCCAGCGCCATCAGCTTGACCTTCCCATCCTGGCCGGAATAGCAGTTCAGCACCCGCATGCAGTTGTCGTCCCCGGGGATGTACTCCTGCAAAACAAGGCTGTCCTGGTAGCTGCTGGCATAAATGGCGGCGGTGATCTCGTCAAACTCGGCCTGGTCGTGGGCCAAAAACACCTTTTTTTTGTGGGCAAAGCTGCAGTTCCAGTATTCCATGCTGTTGCTGGGCTTGATGATGCAGGGGAATTCAAAGGGCAGCCGCACGGTTTTGTAGTTTTGGGCCGTGCAGCCGGCGGTTTTGGGGTAGCTCAGGCCGTGGGCCTCGCAGGCCTTGTAAAACCGCTCCTTCATGTCCAGCGCCAGCACCGTCTCAAGGTCGGGGCAGGCCATCCGGTAGGCGTTTTGCAGCGCGGCGCGGTTGCGGGCCATTAAAATGGTGTAGCCGTCGGCGCAGCTTACCAGCAAAAGCGGCCTGCCGGCGTGGCGCGCGGCAAACCCCAGCAGGGTGGACACAAACACCTCGTCCTCTTCCAGGCGCGGCTCTTCCACCACCTCGGCCAGCAGCCGGGTGTTCTGGGTGGCAACCAGCCGCCGCTTGCAGATGCAGGCGCTGCGCAGGGCATATTCCTCAAAAAAGCTGCGGGCCATGCCATACACGTTGGCGTCGCTGCCCAGCAGCACGGGCAAAAAATCGGTCATCGGGGCGCTCCCTCTTTGCGGTTTGTTTTGGCGGGGCGGCATGGCGCCATGCCGCCCTTTGCCATTGTACTTCCTGCCGGGCGGGATGTCAAACAAAACCGGCCGCTTTGAAAGCAGGACGGGGGCTGTTAAATTGCCGCCCGGTGTAGTATAATAGCATCGATACCTGAAAAACCAGCAAAACACGCCGGCCGCGCGCTTTTTTTGCCCGCCGCGCCGGGGAAAGAGGAATACAGCAGGATGTGCGGGATAGCAGGCTTTACCGGGCCGGGAACGCCGGCCCAAAAGGAAACGATCCTCCGCGCCATGGCGGATGCCATTGCCCACCGCGGGCCGGACGGCGAGGGCTATTATGTGGATGAGCAGGCCGCGCTGGGCCACCGGCGGCTCTCGATCATCGACCTTGCGGGCGGGGCGCAGCCCATGTTCAATGAGGACGGCCGCCTTGTGTGCGTGTACAACGGCGAAATTTACAACTTCCGCGAATTGCGCGCCGAGCTGCAGGCCGCCGGCCACACCTTTGCCACCCAGTGCGACACCGAGGTGCTGCTGCACGGCTATGAGGAGTGGGGCCGCGGGCTGCTAAGCCGGCTGCGGGGCATGTTCAGCTTTGCCATCTGGGACAAGGCGGCCCGGCGGCTCTTCTGCGCCCGGGACCATTTTGGCATCAAGCCCTTTTATTATTACCAAAACGGCGATACCTTTTTGTTTGGCAGCGAGATCAAGAGCTTTTTGCCCCACCCGGCCTTTGAAAAAAAGCTCAACGAGAGCCAGCTCGAGCTCTACCTCACCTACCAGTACTCCCCGGGGGAGGACACCTTTTTTGAGGGGGTCAAAAAGCTGCCCCCGGCCCACTGGCTGGAGCTTGAGGGGGGCCGGCTGACCGTCCAGCGGTACTGGACGCCGGAATGGAAGCCCGAAAACGGCAAAAGCCTGCCCGAGTGGGAGGAGGCCATCGAGGCCGCCCTGCGCGAGAGCGTGGCCGCCCACAAGATCGCGGATGTGGAGGTGGGGTCCTTCCTCTCCTCCGGGGTGGACTCCAGCTATATGGCCAGCCTGGCCCAGGTGGACAAGACCTTTACGGTGGGCTTTGCGGACGCCCGGTACGACGAGACCGAGTACGCCAAGGAGTTCAGCGAGACCATCGGGGTCAAAAACTTTGCCTACCGCATCACCCCCGAGGAGTATTGGCAAAACCTGCCCAAGATCCAGTACCATATGGACGAGCCGCTGGCCGACGCCGCCAGCGTCGCCCTCTATTTTGTCAACCGGCAGGCAGCGCAGCAGGTCAAGGTCTGCCTTTCGGGCGAGGGGGCGGACGAGTTTTTTGGCGGCTACAATATCTATAAGGAGCCGTTCACGGTAAGCTGGTACGACCATATCCCCCTGCCCATTCGCCGGGCGGTGGGCGCGCTGGCCGAGCAGCTGCCCCCGGTGCGGGGCGTCAACTTTTTGGTGCGGCGGGCAAAACCGCTGGAGGAGCGCTACATCGGCAACACCAACCTGATGACCGAGCGGCAAAAAAAGCGGCTGCTCAAGCGCTATACCGGCAGGGTCAAACCCACCGACCTCTCCCGCCCGCTCTTTGCCAAAACCGCCGGGCAGGACGATGTGACCCGCATGCAGTACACCGACCTCCAGCTTTGGATGGTGGGGGACATCCTGCTCAAGGCCGACAAGATGAGCATGGCCAACAGCCTCGAGCTGCGGGTGCCCTTTTTGGACAAAGAGGTGTTCGAGCTGGCCCGCCAGATCCCCGCCCCCTTCCGGGCCAGCCACGACCAGACCAAGATCGCCATGCGCGGGGCGGCGCTGCGCACCATCCCGGCCCGCACCGCCGAAAAGAAAAAGCTTGGCTTCCCGGTGCCGGTGCGGGCCTGGCTGCGCGAGGAACAGTACGCCGCCCTGGTGCGCGAGGCCTTTGCCGGCGAGAGCGCCCAAAAGTTTTTTGATACCCGGCGGCTGCAAAAACTGCTGGACCAGCACCTTGCCGGCAAGCGGGACAACTGGCGCCAGATCTGGTGCGTGTTTATGTTTTTGGTTTGGTACGAGGAATATTTTGTCAAGCGGTGAGCGTACAAAAGCTGTAACGCGGTTTTAGTTTGTAAAAAGATGCACAGGGCCGGCGCGGGGCCAAAAGGGGCTTTTTGGGCGCGCTTTTGCGCGGGGTCAAACCCCAGCCAAGCGGGGCGCGCCGCCGGCCCGGGTAAGGGGAGAGTTGCTTTGAAGTTATCCGAATTGCTGGCCGGGCTGGCCGCAGGCGGGCTGGAATACACCCGCCTCGAGGGGGACGCCGACCCCGAAATTGCCGACATTGTGTACGACACCCGCCGCCTTGTGCCAGGCGCGGCCTTTGTGTGCATCCAGGGCACCCAGCGGGACAGCCACGACCTTGCCGCCGATGCCGTCGCGGCCGGGGCCGCCGCCCTGTTTGTGCAGCATGAGGTATCTCTGCCCGCCGGCTGTGCCGTGCCGGTGGTCAAAACCGGGAGCACCCGGCGGGCGCTGGCCCTGCTCTCGGCGGCCTTTTTTGGCGATCCGGCCCGGCAGATGACCCTCATCGGGGTCACCGGCACCAAGGGCAAAACCACCACCGCCCACATGATCCGGGCCGTTTTGCAGGCGGCGGGGCGGCGCGCCGGCATCATCGGCACCAACGGGGTGGCCTTTGGCGAGGTACAGCAGGAATTGCCCAACACCACCCCCGAAAGCTACGAACTGCACCGGCTGTTCCGCCGGATGCTGGATGCCGGCTGCGACAGCGTGGTGATGGAGGTCTCCAGCCAGGGCATCATGATGGACCGGGTGGCCGGCATCCATTTTGACATTGGGGTGTTTACCAACCTTTACCCGGACCACATCGGCGGCCCGGGCGAGCACAAGACCTTTGAGGAATACCGCTGGTGGAAGGGCCGGCTTTTTACCCGCTGCGATACCGGCATTGTAAATGCCGACGACGCCAACGCCGACGCCCTGCTGGAGGGGCACACCTGCCGGCTGGTGCGGTACGGCATGCACCCCGGGGCCGACTACCGGGCCGACCGGCTGGCCCTGCGCCGCAGCGAGCATTTTTTGGGCATCGCCTTTGAGGTGCACGGCCGCGAGGAGATGGCGGTGCAGGTAAACATGCCGGGCGAGTTCAGCGTGTACAACGCCCTGGCGGCCATCGCGGTGGGGCGGGAGCTGGGCCTGCCCCACGCCGCCATCCACGATGGGCTGATGAACACGGTGGTCAAGGGCCGGGTGGAGATGGTGCCCATCAGCCGGCGCTTTACCATCCTCATCGACTTTGCCCACAACGAGAGCGGCACCGAGAGCCTGCTCTCCACCCTGCGGGCCTATAAGCCCCACCGGCTGGTCTGCCTGTTTGGCTGCGGGGGCAACCGCTCCAAGCTGCGGCGGTACGGCATGGGCGAGGCGGCCAGCAAACTGGCGGACTTTTTGATCCTCACCGAGGACAACAACCGCTTTGAGGCGGTGGAGGACATCCTGCGGGACATCGAGCAGGGCATCGCCAAGGGCAACCCGGCCGTGCCCTATGTCAAAATACCCGACCGGCTGGACGCCATCCACTATGCCATCGACCACGCCGAGGAGGGGGACCTCATCTGCGTCATCGGCAAGGGGCACGAGACCTACCGGGACCGCGCCGGGGTCAAGACCCCCTTTTTGGAGCGGGAGCTCATCGAGGAATACGCCCGGCAAAAGGGCCTTTCATAAAAAACGCTGCGCCCGGCGGGAGAGCCCTTCCCGCCGGGCGTTTTGCCTTTTTGGGCGCATTTGGGGGCGCTGGGGGCGCATCCTGTGCCAAAGGGGTTGCCGGCCCGGCCGGCCGCGTGGCATACTAAAAAATCAGGACCAAGCGGGCAAAGGGGGAAAAACAGGATGCTGTACTGCGCGATCTGCGAGGACGAGCCGGAGATGGCTGCCGCGCTGGCGGCGCTGCTGGACAAAACACTCAAGGCCGCCGGCCAGCCCGGCTGCATCCACCGGTTTGCCGGCGGCCGGGCCCTGCTGCAAAGCGGCCGCGAATACGACTTGGTGTTTTTGGACATCCGGCTGGAGGATGATTCAAAAGAACCTCCCGCGATGCCGGAGGGTACAGCTGTTCCGGCCGGCGCGCCCGGCCCGGATGGCGGACAAGCCGCGGCCGGCCCCGCTCCCGACAGCCCCGCCCCCCTTGATGGGCTGGAAACCGCCCGGCTGCTGCGGGCCCGGGGCAGCCGCAGCCTGCTCATCTTTGTAACCGTGCTGCGCGAGCAGGTTTTCGACGCCTTTGCAGTGGAGGCCTTTGATTACCTCACAAAGCCCATCGACCCCGCCCGTTTTGCCCGCACGATGGAAAGGGCGCTGCGCGTTTTGGCCGGGCGGGGGCGGCAGCGGCTGGTGGTGCCCCAGGCGGACGGCTGCGAGGTGCTGCCGCTGGAGCAGCTTGTTTACTGCGAGGTGCAGGGCCGCCGGCTCTACCTGCACCGGCTGGACGGCCCGGTGCTGAGCATGCCCGGCCGCATGAAGGAATTAGAGGGCCAGTTGGACGGGCGCTTTTTTAAGTGCCACCGCAGCTATCTGGTCAACCTGGACCACCTGCGCGGCTTCTCGGGCGGGCTGGCCAGCCTGCCCGGGGGCCAAACGATCCCGGTCTCCCGCCTGCGGGAACAGGCGCTGGCCGACGCGCTGCTGCGCCGCATGAAGGACCGGGAGGGATAAGATGACACACACAGCATGGGCCGATCGATTCATCTGCTGGCTGAACCTCGCCTGCCTGCTGGGGCAGGGGGCGGTGCAGCTGCATTTTGCCGCCCGCCTGCTGAAGCAAAGGGAAAAATGGTGGAACTACCCGATTTTTCTTGCGGCGATCTGGGCGCTGGATCAGGTGCTGATCCGGCTGCAGGCCCCTTGGGAGCTGGCGGCAGCGGCCCAGCTGCTGGCCCTTTATGGGGCCGGGCGGCTCTTGCTGCAGGGCCGTCCCGGCGCCGCCGGCCTTGCGGCGGTGCTGGGCGCTTACATCACCCAGCTCTCCTTTGGCATCCTCAACGCGCTGCAGATGATACTGCTGTCCTGGTGGGTCGTTGGCGGGCCGCTGGTGTATGCTGCGGCCGTTGGCGCGTCGGCAGCCGCGATCGCCCTCTGCGCGGTTTTGTGCGGGGCGGTGGGGCGGCTGCTGGGCCCGGACACCGCCGGCCGGGCTGCGCTGCTGGCCCCGCCGCTGCTGTTTTTGTCTGCGGCCGAACTCTATTTGCTGCAAACCGACTATGCCCAGCTAATTTACAGCCGCGATGCGCGTTTTTTACTGGCCCAGGCGGGGCGGCACACGGCACTGCTGGCCATGCAGCTGTTGGGGCTTGCGGCGCTGTTCTGCACCCTGTACGCCTGGCGGGGGGTCTGCCGCGGGCTGGAAAACGAGGCGGCGCTCAGCGCGCTGCGCCAGGCGGCCGAAGCGCAAAAGGCCTATCTGGCCGAGGCCGCCGCCCGGGAAGAAAAAACTCGGGCCCTGCGGCACGACTGGCAGAACCATCTTGTGGTGCTGGACGGCCTGCTGGCGGCCGGCCGGGCGGGGGAGGGCAGGGCCTACCTGCAAAAACTCCACACCCGCGCCGCCGCCCTTGCGCCGCCCTGCCACACCGGCAGCCCGGTGGCGGACGTTCTGCTAAGCCAAAAGCTGGGCCTTGCGGCGGCAAAGGGCATCCAAACCGAGGTATCGCTGACCCTGCCGCCCGCCTGCGGGCTGGACGAGCTGGACCTCTGCGTCATCCTTGCCAACGCGCTGGACAATGCCATCCAGGCATGCCAAAACGCGCAGGGGCAAAGGTTCCTGCGCGTTTTTGGCGAGCGCCAGGGCAATTTCTTGCGCATCGTGTTCGAAAACACCTGCCCGCCCGGCCCGCCCGCCCCCGCGGGCACCGGGCTTGGCAACATCCGGGCCGCCGCCCAAAAGTACTGCGGCTCGGTCTGCACCGAGCAGGCCGCCGGCCTTTTCCGGCTCGACCTGCTTTTGAACATTTCATAACCGGCCATAACCGGCCGTAACCGGCAAGCGGCCCCTTGCCCGGCAAAACCTCTTACGGCAGCTGCAGATTGGGCTTGTCCTGGTCGCCGTCCGCCTTAAACAGCACAAAGTTTTCGGGCTGGCTGGTAAAAAAGTAGTATTCGGTGTTTTCGTAAAGGGGCGGGGTCAGGTAGTTGGGCAGGATGTTGGCGTCCCCCTCGCGCCGCTCGCAAAAGCCGGCGGCGGCAAAAACCTCGGCCGGGATGCCGTAGCAGTAGCACTCGGCGTACTCGGCGCCGCTGGCCTGCAAAAGCCGGTCGATCGCCCCGCCCAGCCGGGGCAGAACCTCCGGCGCGCCAATGTAATCCACGATCCGCAGCACCCGGGCATTCTCCGGCCTGCCCGGCGCGGTGTCCACGACCCGCAGGGTCAAAAGGGCCAGCGGCCGGCCGTTTTGCAGCGCGGCGTATACCTCGTAGCAAAAGCCCGGGTAGGCAAAATACCGCCGTGCAAGGTACCACACATCTTTGTAAGGGGCAAAGGGGCTCTCGGGCAGGCCCAGTTCGCTCAGCCGGGCCGCGCTCTCCACCCGGGTCAGCGCAAGGTCGCCGCCCGCGGGCAGTATTTCGCGCCGGGCGATCCGGGCCAGCCGGTATTCGGGCAGGCCGGCCAGCCGGTAGTAGTGGGGCAGCCGCCCGGCGTACCAGCCCAAAAACCGGTAAAAGGCCATGGTTTTGGGCCGGATGTTGTTGCAGGCCAGCACCCGCGCGCCGGTAAGCCCGGGCAGGGCGGCCATCAGCTCCAGGCCCACCCCATTGTGCCCGGCCGCCGCCACCCACACCGACACCCAAACGTCCGGGCTGGGGCAGCGGTTGGCCAAGATGTAGCCGGCCGCCGCCAGCAGCTGCCCGCCCTCCTCGGCCAGCGCAAACTGCAGGCCGCCCAATGGGCGGTAGTAATAGTCAAAATATTCCGGCAGGTTTACCAGCGGCAGCTTCCAGTCAAAATGCGCGTTGATAAACGCCCGCACCCGTTCGGCCTCCTGCGGCCCCGCCAGCCGGAACACCGGCCCCGCCCCGCCGGCCGCGGGGGCTTTTGCCGCGCCTACCGCGCCGGCCGCGGCAGCTTCCGGCTCCGCCGCTTTGCCGCGGGGCGCGCTGCTTTTGCCGCTCACAGGGCGCTGCCCCCGGTTACCGGCAGGGTCACCCCGGTAATAAACCGGGCCTCCTCGCTCAGCAAAAAGGCCATGGCGGGCACCACGTCCTCCACCCTTGCGTTGCGGCCCATCGGGTTTGCCTGGGCGGCGGCCTCCACGATCAGGCTGCTGGTGTCGGCCAAAAACTTGGTCTCCATCATGCTGGGGGCCACGCAGTTCACAGTCACGCCGGTGCCGGCGTAATCGGCCGCAAGGCTTTTTACCAGCCCGCCGATCGCGCTTTTTACCACCACATAGGCGGCGGTGTTTTTGGGCGGCATGCCAAGGGTATAGCTGGTTTGCATAAACAGCACCCGCCCAAAGCCTGCCTTGGCCATTTTGGGCAAAAAGGCCTTGCACAGCCGCAGCGCGCTGCGCAGCTGTACGCTTACATCCAGCTCAAACCGCTCCTCGTCAAACTTTTTAAATTTGGTGTTGATCACCCGCAGCGCCGGCAGGTGCACCAGATGGGTGGGGGTGCCGGCCGCCTCGCCTGCCGCGCGGATAAACCCATCCAGCGCCTCGGGGCTGGTCAGGTCCGCGTCAAAGCGGTGGATCTGCCCGGGGTGCTCCCGGCACAGCCCGTCCAGCACCGCAAGGTCGCCCGCGCCCTGCGCGATCACGGTGTCCTCCGGGCCCAGTACCCGCCGGATCAGCGCCGCGCCCACGTCGCTGGTGGCGCCGGTGATAAGATAACAGCTGCCCATGCCTTTTCCTCCTTTTTTGCAGCGCCGCGCGCCGCTAAGGATGCGCCGCGCACGGCCCGCGCCTTTTTTGCGCCGCCTTATTTTGCCACCCCGGCCTTGATAAGCCCGCGGGTCACCTTCTGGCCGTTTTGGTTGGTGATCACCGCCTTGATGGTCACCTCGCCAAAGGTCTCGTTTACATCGGCCACCTTGCCCGAAACGGTCAGGGTATCCCCGATCATCACCGGCTTTGCAAACTTTGCCTCCACGCTGTGCAAAAGGCAGTGCTCGCCCGGCAGGTACACCCCCGCCAGGGTGGAAAAAAAGCTTGCGCCCAGCATGCCGTACACCACCCGCCCGGCATAGCCCCGGCCGGCCGCGTACTCCGCGTCCATGTGGATGGGGCTGCAGTCGCCGGTGATGGCGTAAAACTGCCGCATCATCTCCTCGGTAACCGTTACGGTAAAACTTTCGGTAAGGCCGGGGGCCAGCCCGGCCAGGGTATAGCTGTTCATGCTGCGGCACTCCTTTTTTCTCTGTTTTTGCGGCGGGGCGGCTTTTCCGCCGCAAAACGCCGCCCGGCAAAAAGGGCCGGGCACCCTGCGAGGCCCCGGCCCTTTCTCTGCGTTTGTTATCCGGCCAGCCGGCCCAGCAGGTCCAGCAGGTCGCCCACGTTTTTCAGCCCGCGCACGTCCTCCAGCTTAAACTTTACGCCAAACTTCTTTTCCATGGCGGTAAGCAGGTTGATCTGCTCAAGGCTGTCCCAGTCCTCAATATCGTCCGCGCAGGTCTCGCGGGTGATCACAAGTTCCTCATCATCAAAATTGTCCCTGAAAATTTGCTGTACGGCGTCAAAAATTTCCTGCTTGTCCATTGTTTATTCGGCTCCTTTCGCCTGTCGGATCTCCATTACATGGCACAGGGGCGCACGCCCTGCCTTTAGCGGGTACACAAATTCGGCGTTCCCGGCGGCGTCCCCGGCGGTTTTCTCAAACCCGATTGTAGCATAAAAGTCCTTTACAAGCAAGTTTTTGGCGGTGGGGTAGTAGTGCCCCACGATCCGTTTGATGCCGCGGGCCGCCGCCGCCTCGCACAGCTGGTCAAACATGGCGTGCTCCAGCTGGCGCTTAAAAGTACGGCAGCTCATGATCCACAGTTCAATGTCCAGGGTGTCCCCCTTTACCGCGCCGATCAGGGCGGTCACGATGCCGTTGTCGCCAAACTTGTCCAGCAGCCGGCCATAGAGGGTGATATGGCCCTCGTCCCCCAAAAGCCCCTCCACCTCGGCGGCCGAGTAGCGCCGGGTGGTCAGGTTGAACTGGTTGGTCTTGTTGATCAGCTGGGTGATCCGCTCGGCGTGGGCGGCGTCAAACGGGCCGAACTCGCCCACCATTGCAAGGCTTTTCAGGTAGTCCTCATAGCTGCCAAAGCTCTCCTCCAGGGCCGCGCGCTGGGCGTTCTGGCGGTACATCTCGGTGCGCTTGCGGTCATCGGCTGAGAGGGCGGTCACCTCAAAATAGCCCCCCCGGTCCAGGGCCTTGATATAGTCCTCCGGCGCGGTCATCTCGGGCACGGTCACGGCCGGCAGTTCCCGCCGCACGATCTCCCGCTCGGCGGGGTTGTCGTCCACAAACACAAAGCTCTCAGGCAGCAGGTTGATTTCTTTTGCCATGGCCGCCAGGTTCAGGTGCTTGGGCTCCCAGTTGGCCTTAAACGAGACAAAATCCTCCTTTTTCAGCACGCTGTCCGCCCGGGCAAAGCCGGCCTCGGCGTTGGCGGGCTCGTTTTTGCTGCATACGTTCAGCAGCACCCCCAGCCCGGAGAGCGCGCGCAGGTAGCTTTGGAACTCGCTGTAAGCCATGCCGGCCGGGCTTTCGTTGCCCAAAACGATGCCCTCCGGCCCGTCGTCCCCGATCACGCCGCCCCACAGGGTGTTGTCCAGGTCCAGCGCAAGGGCCTTTTTGTTGCGGCCAAACAGGCTCTTGATGATGTTGGCCAGGCTCTGGCACAAGTAGGGGATGCAGTCGATGCTCACCGCGTACTTGTAGGCGTACCAGGCCGTCTGGCTGCTGAAGGCGTCCATCCCATGCACCGCCTGTAAATAGGCAAGGTCGTTGAGGTAGAGGTTGGGGGTTGCGTCGGCCAGCTGGGCCAGCGCCTCGTTCAGCCGGCGCACAAACCGCACCCGGCCCTCGGCCGCGCTGCCCTCCCGGTTGCCCATCACCCGGTAGACCGGCAGGTCAAAGTTGTTCAGGATCACCGGGCAGCCAAAGCCCAGCGCCGCCTTTGCCGCCGCCTTAAACCGGGCCAGTTCGGCCGCAAGCTTCTGCCCGGCGGCCTCGGCCCCCTCGCCCGGCTCGGGCCAGTGCTGGATGTTGTGCACGCTGGTGTGGATGCAGATCACCTCGGGGGCAAAGGCCGCGAGGGAACCGTCGTCAAACACCAAGTTTTCGTAAAACAGGCCGTACTGCCCCTCGTAAAAGCTGGGCTGGATGCCGTTTGCCAGCAAAAACAATTCTAAGATGTTTTTGATCTCGCCGATCGTGCTGCCGCTCATTAGGGCGATGCGCTTGGGCACAAGGCCGGGGGCGGCGCTCAGGGTGCGCTTGAGGCTGCGCTTTTTTTGCAGGATCAGCGCCGGGTCCAGCGGATAATCAAAAAGGTTCATGCGGGTTCTCCCTTCCCAGCCGGCAAAATGCCTGTTTTATCGGGTTCCTTTTTTCATTTATACCATATTTTGGCGCATAAAAGCAACCATCCCGCCCAAAAGCCGTTTTGGCCGCCCCGCAGCGCTTGCGGCGGGGCGGCCAAGGGGCTATAATAAGAAAAAACTACAAAGGGGGCCTATCCCGTGCAGTTCCAGTTTGTGCACAACAACCTCAACGTTTTAAACCTTACCAAAAGCCTCGCCTTTTACAAGGAGGCGCTGGGCCTTGTGCCGGTGCGCGAAAAGCAGGCGGGGGACGGCAGCTTTACCCTGGTATATCTGGGCGACGGCGTTACCGCCCACCAGCTGGAGCTTACCTGGCTGCGGGACCGCACCGCGCCTTACGATTTGGGCGACAACGAGATCCATCTGGCCTTCTCGGTGGACGACTTTGACGCGGCGCTGCAAAAGCACCGGCAGATGGGCTGCGTCTGCTTTGAAAACCCGGCCATGGGCATCTATTTTATCGAGGACCCGGACGGCTACTGGCTGGAGATCCTGCCCGCCAAACGCTGAGCGCGCCCCGCGGGGCGGCGCGTGCGTGCGACCGCATTAACGCGCGGGCCGCTTGCCGCCAAAGGGGCAGCGCCCAGAGCAGGCAGAACGCCCAAAGCAGGGGGGCAAGCTGCGCGGCCCGGCCGCTTGCCCCCAAAAAACTTACAGCCCAAGATCCTCCAAAAG
The DNA here is from genome assembly GCA_910579545.1 of uncultured Oscillospiraceae bacterium. GTDB lineage: Bacteria > Bacillota > Clostridia > Oscillospirales > Ruminococcaceae > UBA7177. The sequence goes on from CAJTVI010000015.1 coordinate 40,423, forward strand.
GCGCCAAAGCTCCTCCTCGCTTTCCACCGGGATGCCCTTTTGCAGGCTCAGCACATCCTCCTGCGGCAGCAGGTGGGTGTAAATTTCGTATACCCGCACCGGCTCTTGCTCGCCCGGGCGAAAGAGCGCGATGCGCCCGCCCTCGTCCCGCAAAAGGTAGGGCGCGGTTTGCCCGGGGGCCTCGCTGCCGGCCTTGCCGCCGGAGAGCGCGGGGCCTGCCATCCACACAATGCTCACCGCAAGGGCGGCGGCGCACAGGGCGGCCAGCGCCCAAAACCATTGTTTACGCACAGGATCACCTCCCGCTTACTATGGGCCGCGCCGGCCCTGCTTAAACATGCGCGGCGGCGGATGCCGGGCCTTTTTGGGCACGGCGGCCGGGGCTTTGCGGGGCCTGCCCGCGGCTTTGCCTTTTTGCGGGGCCGCCGCTCCAAGGCCCGCCGCGCCGGGCCTTTGCTGCCACATTTGCCGGACAAGCCGGCTTTTGCCGGCCGGGCGGCTGTACTTTTTGATGCGGGATGTGCTATAATAGCCGCAGGCCGGCTATGATAGCCTTAAAAGGTAAAACGGCCCCGCCCGGTTTTGGCGCCCCGGCAAATCCGCCGCGCCCCGGGCCGGCAAAGGCATTTCATCGTTTTTATTTTGGCGTTTCAAGGTGTAATTTCAGGGTCTCAAAGTAAGGGAGGCGATCCCCATCGCAACCAACGATCCCCGCGAGCCGCGCCCCGTGCGCAGGCTCAACACGGGTTCCAGCGCCCGCAGGCCCTCCGGCTCCGGGCATCCCGAGGGCCAGCGCCCCGCGGCCTCCGGCGCGCAGCACGCGTCCGCTTCCGGCAGCCAGCGCCCCGCGGCTTCCGGCGCGCAGCACGCGTCCGCCGGCCGCC